>JAZRWR010000103.1:0-11636 GCA_045599825.1 Bianqueaceae bacterium
AACTCCTTGGCTCACAGAACGACATGGCTACGATCCGACTTGGAGTGAGGGAGTGAGGGAGTTAGGGAATAGGGAAGATTCTCTGACTCCCTGTGCAGCTCCGCTGCGCTCCTTGAGCAATGAAGCTGCTCTTACGCCCTCCGCGTTTTCGCGGCTCACTCCTCATACTCTCTCAGGCCTTCGTCGCCGAGCGCCTTGACGATGCGGTTCGCCAGGCGGCGGCAGAGGGCCTTGGACTCGGCCTCGACCATGACGCGGACGACCGGCTCGGTGCCGGAGGCGCGGTAGAGGATGCGGCCGCTTGAGCCGAGCTCCTCCGAGACGAGGCGGACGGCCTCGAGGACGGCGGGGTTGGACATCGCCTGGGCCTTGTCGCGCACGCGGACGTTTTCAAGGACCTGGGGGTAGACGGTGAAGCCGGCGCAGAGCTCGGAGAGGGTCTTTTTCTGCGCGATCATCGCTTCCATGACCTTAAGACTGGTCAGGATGCCGTCGCCGGTGGAGGCGTATTGGGAGTAGATGATGTGGCCGGACTGCTCGCCGCCCAGGCGGCAGTTGTTGGCCTGCATGTATTCGTAGACGTATTTGTCGCCGACCTGCGTTTTGGCGTAGTCGATGCCCAGCTCGTCGAAGGCCTTGTAGAGGCCGAAGTTGGACATGACGGTGGTGACGACGGTGTTGTTGTCCAGCTGCCCCTTATCGCGCATGTAGGCGGCGGAGAGGTAGAGGATATGGTCGCCGGTGACGATCTCGCCCTTTTCGTCGACGCAGAGGCAGCGGTCGGCGTCGCCGTCGAAGGCGAAGCCGCAGTCGAGGCCGTTTTCAACGACATAGCGGGCGAGGCCCTCGATGTGGGTGGAGCCGGCGTCGCGGTTGATGTTGAAGCCGTTTGGTTCGGCGTTCAGGACGTAGGTTTTGGCGCCGAGGGCGTCAAAGACGGCTTTGGCGATGTTCCAGGTGCTGCCGTTGGCACAGTCGAGGCCGACGCGCTTGCCGCGGAAGGAGTAGAGGCCGAGCGAGATGAGGTAGCCGATGTAGCGGTTGCGGCCGGAGGCGTAGTCGACGGTCTGGCCGATGCACTCGCGCTCCGCCAGGGGAAGCTCGGGGAGGCTTTCGCCGAAGCAGACCAGGCGGCCGTCCAGGTAGTCCTCGAGGAGGTCAATGACTTCGTCCTCCATTTTTTCGCCGCGGCGGTTCAGCAGCTTGATGCCGTTGTCATAGTAGGGGTTGTGGCTGGCGGAGATCATGATGCCGCAGTCGAAGTCGTCGGTGCGGACGACGTAGGCGACGGAGGGCGTGGTGGTGACGTGAAGCATGTAGGCGTCGCCGCCGGAGGCCGTAACGCCTGCGATGAGCGCGTACTCGAACATATAGCTGGAGCGGCGCGTGTCCTTGCCGATGACGATGCGGGCGGGGGACGCTTCGCCCTCCTCCGTGTGCAGCTTTGTGTAATACCAACCTAAAAAGCGGCCGATCCGGAAGGCGTGATCCGCCGTCAGATCCTTATTGGCTTCGCCGCGGAAGCCGTCTGTACCGAAATAACGGGACATGGTGGGCAGGGCTCCTTATTTGGCCGTGAGGGCCTTCTGTTTGCCCAGGTACATGCCGATCAGACCGAGGCCGACGCACACGGCGCAGATCCGGATGACCCAGGGGAAGTACTTCTGATAGGTAAAGGCGCAGATGACCTCAGCGAGGTCCCCGCCGATCAAGAGGGCGACCGTGTAGGCCACGATGGCGATGCCGCCGGCAAAGAGGCAGGCAAGAACGCCGTAGGAGAAAACGGTTAACAGGATGTTGCTGACTTTTTTCATGGGTATTGCCTCCTTCTTAGATTCCGATCATCGGCAGCAGGCCGAGCAGGCAGATCACGGACATGAGATAGTGCAGACCGACCCAGACGAGACAGTTGAGGGTGGTCTTCTTCATGTCGGATTCGGCGATGCCCATGGCCGCATACATGCAGAGCGCGAGGGGCGGGGTCATGCCCTCCATGGCGCCGGTGATAACGGGCAGCATGCAGGCCGCCAGCAGGGGATTGCCGCCGGCTGCGGTGTAGATCGCGATGATGGTGGTGCCGAAGATCTTCGTCTGCGCGGAGCCGGGCAGGACCATGCCGAGGATGGCAGTGACCAGGGGCAGCAGGAAGGCCAGCGCCACAAGGCTCAGGTTCCAGCCGCCGATCATGTCGCCGATGGCCGCGCCGATGGAGGTGGCGGAGAAGAGGTTGCTGATGCAGTAGGCGAAGAAGATGGTGGCGCCGACGGGAATGATGCCCGTGACGGAATCCTTGATCTTTTCGCCCATCTGACGGATGCTCAGCTTCTCGGGCGCGATGATCAGGGCATAGATTGCGGCGACGCCGGGCGTGAAGAGCAGCAGGCTGGACGAGAGGTCATTGACGCCGCTGCCGAGCCGGTCGACGAAGAAATTGCTCTTGAGATAGTAGCCGACGATGAAGGGGACCAGGATGATAAGGGGCAGCAGCAGGTTCTTCCAGCCGGCCTTGAAGGTCTCCTTGAAGGGCTTGACGTCCTCCTTCGCCATGGGCTTGATGTGATAGATCTTAGAGAAGACAAAGAGCGTGACGATGCGCTGCAGGATGAACCAGAGGCAGATGCCCCACATGCACATCCAGAAGGTGGACTGGGACATGGACTTGCCGGAGAATTCGTTGTAGCAGGCGAGCGCAGTCAGGATGACGCCGGAGGGCGGGATCATGTTGCCCATCGTGCTCGAGGCGCTCTCGACGTTGGCGGCCAGATGCGCCGGGAAGCCGGACTTCTTCATGGCCGGGATGGTGAAGACGCCTGTGGTCGCGACGTTGCCTGCGCCGCTGCCGGACAGGGCGCCCATGAAGGTGCTGCCGATGATGGCCGTGTAGCCGGCGCCGCCGGGCAGCCGCCCGAAGATCGAGACGATCATCTCGACGACGCTGTCAACGGCGTGCGTCGCGTCCAGGATCTTCGCCAGCACCAGGAAGGCGATGATCGCGTAGAAAAGCGTGTCGGTGGATGTCTTGGTGATGTAGGTGAAGAAATTCCTGTACTCTCCTGTCAGAATGATCATGAGCACGTAGCCGTAGAACATGCACTCATAGATGGGGCGCTTGAGCAGCAGGAAGGTCAGGCAAATGACTGCCAGAAGGGCAATGATGTACCAGGCTTCGATAGGCATAAAACAGTCCTCTCTTTATGTGTATTTTTACGATAGTCTGAAAGAATCCGTGAGGTCGTGGCGCAGGATGTCGCGGCCGTTTTTGTCTGCCGCGCGGATGCGCGAGCAGGCCTCGCGGTGGCGGGCCAGCAGGGTTTCGGGCGAATCCGCCTCGACCGTGAAAAAGGCGATGCGGTCGGAGCTTGAGCGGATCTCGCCGCTCATCGCCGTGCCGGGGCTTTTCAGCAGGAAGTATTCGGAGATAACACCCTCGCCGACCAGCTCCTCGAAGCCCTCCAGTCGGTCAAAAACGCCCGCCTCGCAATAGAGGAATTCGTTGACGATGCAAAGCGGCTCCGCGGGACGGTCGGGCACGTGCGGACGGCCGCCCAGGGTGAGCTCAGCCACGGCGTCCACGACGTCGAAGCCGGTGGCGCGCTTGATCATGCGGAACTTTTCGCCGCCGCCGGTTCGCGCGCAGAACTCGATTACGGAGACGGGCGACTCGCCCTCGGCGCATTCATCCTTGACGATCAGCTGGATGAGCATGGGCGAATCCGTGAGCGAAAAGCCGTCGGCGATGGCCTGCGAGACGCGCCCGATTTCCGCGAGAATGCCGTCGCTAAGCTGCGCGGGATAGAGCGTGCGGTAAATGACAAAGCGGTCCGAGCCGCTGATCTTATCCATGCGGGAGACACAGAGAAGCTTCGCGCAGCCGGCCTCCACGTAGACATCGACGGAGTACTCCTGCCCCTTGACGAACTCCTCGACCACCGCCGTTTGCGTGCGGCTGATGGCGACGGCGTCGGGGAAGGCGGCCGAAAGCTCCTCAAAGCTTTCGCAGCGGCGCACGCCCTTCGAGCTGTACGAGTCGACCGGCTTCACGATGAGGGGATAGCGCAGGCCCTCGACGGCCCCGGGGCTCAGCTCGCTCAGGATCACATGACGGGAGCTCGGCACCCCGCTTGCGGCAAAGCCTGCCTTCATCAGGGATTTCTTCGACACCCGCTCGGCCGTGCCCGCGCTAAGATAGCAGGGAAGCCCCAGCTCCTCGCTGACGGCCGCAGCCACGGAAAGCACCTGGTCCGCGCAGACGGCCATGATGCAGTCGACCTGCTCGCGCACGGCCAGCTCACGCACCGCAGCCGGGTCCATGGCCGAGGCGGTCGAGAAAATGTCCGCGTAGGGACGGCCCACCGCCTGCGGGTTCATGTCGGCCAGCACGGTCGTGATGCCCCTCCGGCGAAGGTTTTTCAGAAGCTCGATCTGCGGCAGTCCGCCGCACAGAACCAAAGCCTTCATCACGCCTCCTTTCTGCGGTGCAGGATGCCGCGGATGATGTCCAGAAGATAACGGAAGCTATCCAGGCGGAACAGCAGGGCCAGCCCGATGTAGAGGGCGACGCCGACGGGCACCTGGATGAGCAGGGTGATAACGGGACGGAGATTCAGGAAGGTCAGCGCGTACACCGCGGCGCCCATCAGGAGCGAGCACAGCGTCTGCGGCAGGATGTCCGCCAGCTGATCGCGGTAGCGGTAGCCCAGAATCTTCTTATTGGGATAGGCATTGATCACAAAATTGAGAACGCTGCACAGCAGCACGCCCCAGGCGACGGCCAGGACGCCGAAGCGGACCGTAATGAGCAGCACTACCACCGAAACAACCGTGCGGATGATGTCCAGATTCAGATAGACATCGCTCCGGCCCAGCGCCTTAATGGCGTTCATGTTGGCGGTCTGGATGGGCTGCAGGGCGTAAACGCCGGCAAAAACGGCGATGAAGGCCGCGCAGGGCAGCCACTTCTTCGTCAGGAGCAGAATGACCATGGGCTCGCCGCAGACGGCCAGGCCCGCCATCACGGGCATGATCATGAAGGTGGTCAGGCTCAGCGAACGGCGCGTCATCTGAAGCACGCGCTCGCGGTCGTCCTGCGACTCGGACATGGTCGAAAGCAGGACGGAGTCGATGGCGGTGTTCAGGTTGGTCGCGAAAATCTTCGGGAAGCGCTCGCCCTTATCGTAGAAGGAGAGGCTGCCCTTTTCGTAATACAGACCGATGATGATCTTGCGGATCTCGAGGTAGCCGCGGTTCAGGAAGGCCGAAACCAGAAGCTTCCAGCCGAAGCCGAACAGCTCCTTCAGGCGCTTCATCGAGAACTCCCTCCGGGGACGCCACTTGACCGTCAGCCAGAGGATGACCGTATCGACGGTGTGATTGAACAGATGCTGGCCGACCAGCGCCCACGCGCCGTAGCCGTGAAGCGCCATCCAGATGCCCAGCACCGCCGCGCCCAGGGTCCCGCCGAGGGTCGCGAAAAAGAAGCGTTTAAAGAGAAAGTGCCGCGCCACGTAGGCCTGCTGCACGTTCTTCACACCCAGAATCAGAATCAGAAGGCCCAGCACGCGCATAAGCTTCGCGAAGCCCTCATAGCCGTAGGCGCGCTCGACCAGCGGCGCAATGAAAAAAAGCACCGCATACATCAGCGCGCTGACCGTGATATTAAAGAAAAAAACTGACGAAAAATCGAGCTCGTCCGCGTCCTTTTTCTGGATCAGCGCCTCGCCCAGACCGGAGTCCACAAAGAGCTCCAGAAGCATCGCGATGGCCCAGGCCAGCGTCACTACGTCGTATTCCTCGGGCAGCAGGATCCGGCTCAGAATAATGGACACAATGAGGGTGACCCCCTGCGCGCCCACGCGCTCCGCAAGCCGCCAGCCGACGTTCGAGAGCGTCCTCTCCTTCACCTGATTTTCTGCCATGTTGCCTGACCTTTTCAAAAAATTATTCCGAAAGCGATACGGCCCGAAGCCGCCTCCGCCGAGCTCAGCGCTGCCTGCGGAAGGCTTCCCAGGCGGCCTCGGCGTGCGCCGCGTCGACCCGCTCCCCGAGCGAGCCCAGCACGCCGCTTGCCTGCTCGGTCCGGCGCTTCTCGATCAGCTCCTTCGTCGTCCCGATGACGCGCGCGGGCACACCCGCCGCCACGGAGCCGGCCGGGATGTCCTTCGTCACGACCGAGCCCGCCGCGATCACGCAGTCCGAGCCGATGCGTACGTTGTAGAGGATGGTGGCGCCCGCTCCGACAAACACATTGTCGCCGATCTCGATGCAGCCCAGGCGCTCCGTCAGCGGCTCGCCCCCGTCCAGAAGCTCAGGCGCACGGTTCACCACCTGATGCAGGATGTCATGCGTGGCCAGCGTCACATTGCTGGCGAGCGTCACATTGTTTCCCAGCGAAATCAGCTTCGCATAAAGCGGGACCGTCCGTCCCATATAGACACAGTTTTCGCCGATGCTCGCGAAAACCTGTTTCTTCCGCAAATAATCCGCGCGGCCTGTTCCCGTACGGGTCAGGAACAGCCGAAGCGTCTGCCGCAAACGCGCACCAACCATACGTACCTCCGAAAATGCGGCGCCTCCGCCCGGAAACAGGGGCCTCCGGCGCAAAGTGACACTACACCATTATTTCTATCATTATAGTCAAGGAAGAGGGGTTTGTCAAACGCGAAAAAGCGGAGCGAAACGCTGCAATCTCACAGGCCGCACACGCCGCTTCGACCTTTAGTTTTTTCTTTCTTCATGGTATAATGTCTCCCAGGATGAATATATGGAGAATTTATTATGAAAGCATGCTTATTCAAAAGAGTCCTGGCCATCCTGATGGTGCTGGTCACCTTCTTTGCGTCATTCTGCTTCGACCCGCAGGAGGTGCGGGCCGGGGAAGAACACAAGATCGCAGGCGTGGATTATACGCGTCTTGGTTACGGCAGTGAAGCAAGCTGTCCGGTCATTCTGAAGCTGGGTCCCTTTGCCATCCCCGGCGAAATGCAGGCGGGCAATCTTCGTTCAAGATCGGAGGTCAACCGCATTATCCGGAATGTAATGGATGACTACGGTATCAATTCGAAATGGCTGAGCAAAAGGCAGGCGCATGTGGCCAAGCTATGGGACCTTTACGGTGTCTCGTATGCCGAGGTCGCAGAGACCCTGACCCTTTCGGCCGGAGGAAAGGTCGGTACGGCGATACAGGCACTCATCAGTGCAGGCACCATGGAGTACAATCAGAGCGCCAGCCCCGGTGACATCATCAACGTGGCCCTCGGCTCCATCGCCGGTCTGGCGGTCGGAGCCCTCAGCCTGGAGGGAATCGCAGCGTATCTGGCAGCCGTCAGCGTCAGCGCAGCGTCTCTGGAGATCGGAAAGCTGACGGATGCGCTGCTCCAGGGAGAGAATCCGACGGAGGTGTTCGAAGGCCTTTCGGAGGCGCTGGAAATTGCAGAATTCTACGACAGATGCCTTCAGCAGATCAAACATCTTCCCTCCGAGGATTCCGCCCGCATCGTCTTTGACGGTCATGTGGCCGATTTCGGGGGCATGGATTTTCTGGGCATCGGCGGCAACACGCTTTGTCTTTCGGCAAACGGAGAGCTGCATTCTGAAAAATCAAGTGCGAGGATCTGGCTTGACAAGAGCGGCTACGACCGTCAGCTGGCCTTCTCGGGCACGTATTCCGGAGAACTGGAGATCGAGATAAGCTATAGTCTGAAGCCCTTTGATGAGGGCTTCATGGCCAAATTCGTCGGAGAGACCCCCTTCGGACATCTGGAGGGACAGCATTATCACGATAGTTATCAGCCGACAGTCTGCAAAAAGACCTTGAAGCTCTCTAACGTGAGGGTGACCGTCAACGCCGCCAAGGAGCGTTACGGGAACACGAAGGCGTATGTCATTCCGCTCGACGGCGCGGTGGACGAGACCGTCTTCCGCTTGAGTCATGAGGTCATCATCGCTCCTCAGGAGATCTTCAGCGTGCTTGGCATGGATGAAAACGGCAACTGGCAATACAGCTTTGCGGACGGGACCATCGTGACCCGGCTCGGCTTTTCAGGCACGCTGATGGACACGCGCTACGCAGGGCTGGATCTTTCCGCAGCGGAGGGAATAATGAATCAGAATATCGTCGCGCCCTATACGAATCAGCACTATTCCATGAATATGGAGGGCGGCCAGGACGGCTACGGGGTCGATAAGGATGTTTTCTCGATGCTTAACAGTGCGCCCGTGCTGGTCATTCTTCTGAACGACGCCAAATACGGAGCAAAGGAGTAAGCCATGAAAAGAATTCTGACGTTTTTACTGACGGCTGCTTTCTGCCTGGCTCTCTGCGGCTGCAAGCCCCTTTTTCCTGTTGGCCAGGAAAGCCGGGAGGCGGACAGCGAAGGGTCTGACAGCCGGGAGGAAGCCGTGACCTCGGAGGGAACGCTTTCGGACGCGGAAGCTGAACGGCTTCTTGCCTCGATCCGCATGCCTGATGCGCTGGTCAGCTTCAGCGGCGTCATCGGCGGAGATCCGACCGAGGACGGTTATTACGGCACTCCCGAGCACGCCCTTTACCTCGACTATCTGTACTCACTGATGGCCGCCGATCTGACCGACGAGGAGGCGAACGACTGTACCCGGACCTTCCTTTTCGATACCGAAACGCCCTGGGAGAGCGGCCTTTATCTCTTCGACTGGAGTGATTGGGAGGAGGACTCCGAGCCGGACCAGGAGAGCATCGGCTCGTTTGAGCTTGACTTTTTAAAGGACTGTATCCCCGCCGATGCCGAGAAGAATGAGCTGGGAGAAATGCTCATGTATATGTATGACGGAAGCCTCCGGGAGGCGCAGGCTCTGGCCTCTGCCGCCGGTGCTCACGGCTTCGATGTGAACGTAACGCAGTACGAGCTCGCCGGCATGTATTACTATCAGGGCATGAGCCTCGCCGGCGGCAGCATTCAGATCATGTACACCGCTGACACAATCACTGTCAGTATCATTAGTTTTGAATAAAGATGCGGCGGGAAACGCTCCGCGTTTTCGCGCGAAAATCCCATTTTACATTTCTTTTTAAAAAGCTTATAATGGAATCAAATACAGAGGAAAAGGAGTCCCCCCATGCGACAAGTTAAAAAAGAGCGCTTCAAACGGCTGACGCTTCTGCATTCCAATGATATGCACGGCGATTTCCTGGCCGAGAAAATTGACGGCAAGCTGTCCGGCGGCGTATCCATGCTGTCCGGCTACCTGACCCAGGCCCGCAACGAAGACCCCAACGTCGTTTACGCTATCGCAGGCGACATGTTCCGCGGTTCCGTCATGGATTCCGAGTTCCGCGGTCTCTCCACCATCCAGATCATGAACCTGCTTGCGCCCGACGTCGTCACGCTGGGCAACCACGAAACCGACTACGGCGTCGCGCATCTGCTTTTCCTGGAGAAGATGGCGCAGTTCCCCATTGTCAACGCCAACCTCTACATCAAGGGCGCCGGCACCCGCCTTTTCGACTCCCATTACATCATGGAGATCGACGGCATCCGCATCCTCTTCATCGGCATCCTGACCGAGGAAGTCATCTCCCAGACCAAGGGAGAAAAGATCATCGGCTCCTTCATCGGCATCGAGGACGCTGCCAAGGAGGTCGGCAAGATCTGCAACGCCTACAACGCAACGGACATCGACCTCACGGTGCTTCTGACCCACATCGGCTTTGAGGAGGACAAGAAGCTCGCGTCCGTGCTTGACCCGACCTGGGGCGTCGACATCATCATCGGCGGACACTCCCACACCTTCATCACCGAGCCTGCCATCGTAAACGACATCCTGATCGTTCAGGCCGGCACCGGCACGGACCAGATCGGCCGCTTCGACATCGTCATCGACACCGACAACAACTGCGTCGATACCTTCAGCTGGGAGGCCGTCCCCATCAATTCCGACACCTGCCCGCGCAGCGACCAGATGGACCAGCTCATCAAGTCCATCAAGGAAAAGACCGACCTCAAATACGCCCGTGTCGTCGCGAACTTCGACTACGAGCTCACCCACCCGGACCGCTGGATGCAGACAGAGCTGGGCGGCGTCTTCTCCGACGCGATGAAGGATTCGCTGGGCGTCGATCTCTTCTTCATGGGCTCCGGCTCCGTGCGCAAGAGACGTCTCGGCCCCATCGTCACCTTCCAGGACTTCACCGAATGCTACCCCTACGACGGCCGCTCCGTCGGCATCAAGCTGACCGGTGCGCAGCTGAAAACGGCCCTCCTGCACATCTACCGCGATGAGGCCTGGATGGGCAATCATACCGAGTTCTACCAGCTCTCCCACGACTGGCACGTGGTCTACTCCAAGTCCGCGCACGAGCTCCTGAAGTGCGAATACCAGGGCAAGGCCGTCCGCGACGACAAGCTCTACTCGGTCGCCATGTCCGATTTCCATTACAACAACCTGAAGGACTTCTTCAATCTGACACCCGAAGAGGTAGAGGCAAACGGAGAACCCAAAACCCTCACCACCTCCGAGGTGCAGACCCTGCTCGAGTACTTCGGAAATAACAAGCATCTTGGCTTCGGCGTCGACGGACGCCTTGAGGTAGTTGACTGAGATGAAAAAGACCGCCCGCCTTCTGCTCTGCCTGAGCATCTGTCTTTGTCTGGGCATGATCCTTTTTGCCCGCCCGGTTCACGTACACGCGCTGGAAGTCGGCGACCCCTGCCCCGCTATGACCACCGTTTGCAGCGGCCACATGATGAAACAATACATAAGCGAGTCCATGACCTCGACCTGTATTGAGGCCGCCTCCTACCGTCTGGTCTGTGATACCTGCGGCTATTCCGACCGCGAAGTCTATTACGACCCCCTCGGTCCGCATGAATACGATGAGCTGACCGAACAACGGATCGACGCGACCTGCACCGCCGGCGGCACCCGCTTCCTGCTCTGCCGCAACTGCAAGCATCAGGAAGAGGAAACCATCCCGGCGCTCGGCCACGCCAATGTACTGACCGCTTCCGTCGAGCCCAGCTGCACCGAGGGCGGCCGGAACGATTACCGCTGCTCCCGCTGCGGCACGACCTCCAGCGTCCCCGTCGATCCCCTGGGCCACAGCTTCCCCGAAGGCAGCGAGCCCCTGCCCGTCGTCGGCACCGATTCCCCTGCCTTTTCAATCGGCAAAGAGCCCAGCTGCACCGAGGACGGCTACACCGAAAAGACCTGCACCCGCTGCGCTTATACGGAACAGGAACCCATCCCCGCGCTTGGGCACGATTACCTGCCCAGCCAGCTGAGCCCGACCTGCACGGAAGAAGGCTACGACCTTCTGATCTGCTCCCGCTGCGGCGAAGAAAACGGTGAGCACCTGCCGCCCTTAGGCCACGATTTTGTGCTCACGGAGAGCGCTGCGCCCTCCTGCACCGAGGAAGGCCTGAACGTCTATTATTGCTCGGTCTGCTCCGCGCAGGAAAGCGAGACGCTTCCCCCGACCGGCCACAGCTACAAGGACGACGATTGGAAAACCCAAAAGGAAGCCACGCTCTTTCATGAGGGCTTAAAGACCCACGAGTGCACCGTCTGCGGCGAGCCGGAAGAAGCGCCCATCCCGAAGACGGACCCGCCGCCCGTCATCATCGCCGGAGGCTCCGCCGTCGTCCTCGGCGCCGGCATCGGCG
>JAZRWR010000104.1:0-10161 GCA_045599825.1 Bianqueaceae bacterium
CTCGAAACCCTGAAGCTCCTGCTCGAAAAGGGCTGCAGGGTCGTCGGCTGTGCCCGTCACATTGAGGACCTGCCTGTTGAATCCGAAAACCTGTTCCTGACCCGCTGCGATGTCTCCGACCCCGCCCAGCTGGACGCGCTCTTCGATTTCGCGCTCGAAAAGCTCGGCAGCGTCGACGTGTTCATCTCCAACGCGGGCTACGCCTATTACGAAAAGCTGGGTGAGCCCGATTGGGCGCACATCGGCGCCATCTTCGACACGAACGTCCGCGCCGGCATCTACTGTGCCGAGAAAATGAAGGCCCTAAGCGGCAGCCGCCCCTACCGTTTCGCGCTGACGGCCAGCGCCATGGGCCTGGTCTCCCTGCCCGGCTACTCGCTCTACAGCGCCACCAAGGCCGCTGTGCACGGCTTCGCCGACGCCTACCGCTTTGAGCTGGAGAAGGACCAGTGCTTCACGGTCCTCTATCCCATCGCCACCTACACGCAGTTCTTCAAGCGTGCGGGCGGCGAGGATACGCCCATGCCCTGGCCGAAGCAGCAGGCCGCAACCGTCGCCCGGAAGCTTCTGCGCGGCATTGAGCGCGGCAAAAAGCGCGTCTTCCCCTCCGGCGTTTTCACGGCGGCGCGCATCGCCGACCGGATCTTTCCCTTCCTCTTCAAAATCTACACTGCTCTGATGAACCGCGATTATCAGAAGTGGCTGGCCAAGAAGGGAGAGTAAGATGGACACTCCGCGTTTCCCGGCGCCCTGGCAGCTGCAGGGCGAGGGCTACATTCTTCTCTATCGCTTCAAGCGCGATTTCGTCGAGCGCGAGGGCCGCGTCCCGGCCTTCCTCCGGGGATGCTTCCGCGGCGGTCTCGGCAGCGTGATGCTGGTCAATTACGCCTCCTCCGACGCCGGCCCCTACGGCGAATGCCTCTTCATCCCCGGCAAGTTCCGTTTCCGCGGCAAGCGGTTGAACAGCATCACCAAGATCTACGTATCCACACAGGAGAGCGTCGTGAACGGGCGCGCCAACTGGGGCATCCCCAAGGAGCAGGCGGATTTTTCCTTCGAGCCCGCCGGTGACGGAACCGAGTGCGTGCGCGTGACGCTGCCGGAGGGACAGGCGCTTTGCATGAGCCTTAAATCCTTCGGCCCCGCCTTCCCGGTCAGCACCCGCCTGCTGCCCTTTCCGCTCGTTCAGGAGCATGAGGGAAGCCTCTTCTACACCAATTTCTTCGGCAAGGGAAAGGGCCGCCTGGCGCGCGTTCTGAACGTTGAGACCGACCCCGCGCTTTTCCCGGATCTGTCCTCGGTCAAGCCGCTGGCGCTGGTCCGCGTCGCCCCCTTCTCCATCACCTTCCCCGTGGCTGAAAGCGAGCCAGCGGATAAGTAAGCACGAACACTGACCCGGAAATTCTTCCGGGTTTTTTTCTTGAAAATCCGATGCATTTATCATGCAATGTATTAAAGTGATTAAATGTCGCAATAAGCCTGCGTCTTCATTCGGCGATTCCTCGCAGCCACGCCCCGGATGCCTTCCGGACCGCATCATTCATCATAACGATATTAGGAAAAACGAGCAGATAAATCGACGCTCCGGCCTTCCGGCGACTCCCGGTACGCCCGCGGCGTCATTCCCATGTATCGGCGGAACACCTTGGAAAAATAATTGTTATCGCTGTAGCCTACAAAGCTGCTGATTTCCTGCACCGGCATATCGCTTTCCCGCAGCAGACGCGCCGCCTGCGATATGCGCAGCCCTGCCAGATATGCAGTCACCGTCTGCCCGGTCTCCTTCCGGAAGCGCGACGAAAAATACGTCTCCGAAAGGCCCGCCGTCTCCGCCAGCTCCGCCAGCGACAGCTCCTGCGAAAAATGCAGACGTATATACTCGGCGGTCTTCCGGATGGGCGCCGAAAGCCCCGCCAGCTGATCACGGCTGCGTCGAACCGCCTCCGTCAATTCACGCAGCATCCGTCCGGTGAGGTCCTGCGCCTGATAGAGACTGTGTGCACTCATCATCGCCTGAGTGGCGCGCTGCGTAATTTCATCGATTTCGACGACCGAGGCGCCCCCGCGCTCGGCAGCCTTCCGGGCCAGCGTCCTCAGAATCGCCAGCGCAACGGCAGGCTCCTGATAGATGGCGCTCACGTAGCGGCGCGAATCCAGTCCGAAAGTATTGAGGTTTTCGAAGGCAGGCAAAAGCGCGTCTGTGTCTCCGTTTTCAATGGCTGACAGAAAGCGGTTTTCGCGCTCGTAGCGGCGGTAGACCGGTGCGTAGTCGATGCCCTCCTGACGTGAAACGCCCGCAGCCGCCGGGGAACTCCTGCCGCAGCGGACAGGCACGATGGATGCAGGCACAGCAAGCGGCGCAAGGCTCTTCATGACGGCCAGAAGCGTATCGGCGGCCGCTTTCCGGCTGTACAGCGGAAAATCACTTATATAAAGCTTCAGTGCCGGCAGAACGGAGGCCGCAAAGCCGTTCTCAAGAAGCAGCGAACGATAGTTGACCTCCATGAATTCCCGGCTGACATAGGGGCCGATCAGAAATGTCCGTTCCTCGGTCTGAAGCACCAGCGCATTGACCTCCAGAAGATCCCTCAGATCGTACAGCTCCTCCGGACGGGCCGTGCGCACCAGCTCCTGCAGACGCGAGGACGTGTAAATATCCTGCAGCTCCGGCAAAAAACAGTAGGAGGCCGCAAAGTCCCGGCAGCCCTCTTCTGTAAGCTCCGTCACCGTCATATGCAAAAGATTCCGTATCAAAGAAACAAAAAGCTCAAAATTCATGGCAGCTCCGAAAAGTATTACTATTTTGCGTAAATTTATTCTATCACATTCTCCTTGAAAAAGATATTCTGTAATTAATAAAAAAGCATCTTCGGATGACGTAAAAATTTCATATGAGGTGAATGCCATGTGTAAAAAAGCAGCTGATCCCAACAAGCCGCATGTACCTGTAGGTCAATTCTTTGCGTGGAAGTCCTCCGACATCTCCTCCGCGGGTGTCGCGTGGATCGTCAACACGTACATGCTCATCTTCTGCACGAACGCTTTGGGTATGGACTCTGTCCTGGCCGGCACGGTGCTCCTGATTGCGAACATCTTCGATATGATTACCGACCTTGTCATCGGTTATCTGATGGATAAGGCCCCCGTCACCAAATGGGGCAAGTACCGTCCCTTCGAGCTGGGCATCGTCGGCGCCACCATCTTCACGATTCTCCTTTTCTCCTGTCCCTTCGGCGCGAAGGCCATGAAGATCATCTGGGTATTCGTGATTTATTCCATCCTGTTCGGCGTTTTCAACACCGCCCGTACCGGCGCTATGTTCCCCTACATGATCCGCGCCTTCGACAATGACCGCAACAAAATCGGCAAAATTCTCTCCCTGGGCGGCATCGTCACCACCATGGGCGCCGCCGTCATCACCCTGACCTTCCCCAAGATGATCGCAGCCTTCGGCGCAGGCACGGCCGACAGCCTCACGGTTGATGTCTGGCGCAAAATCATCCTCATCTACATGATTCCGCTGACTGTCATCTCCGTCTTCCGCTTCCTCTTCATCAAGGAAAATCCCGCCATCGATGCAGGGCAGCAGGACCTCAAGCTGCATCTGTCCGACGTCTGGGAAATGATCAGGAAGAACCCCTACATCTGGGCCTACGGCTTCATGATTTTCGCCTTCCAGGCTATCCAGAACCTGGGCGCGAACGCCTACTACTTTGATTATATCGTCGGCAGCCAGGATAAGATGGGCACTCTGTCCCTTTTCTCCTATTTCATGATGCCGCTGCTGCTTCTGATGCCGATTCTGCTCCGCAAGCTCGGTGCCAGCAAGCTTATCATCTATACCGGCTTCATCGCTTTGGGCGGTTATATCTGCAACTTTTTCGCCGGAGACAGCATGATGCTCCTGATTATCGGCGCGGCGCTGACCTCGCTGGTCACCCTGCCCATCTCCTACCTGGGCGGTGTCCTCCAGATGAACATTTTCAACTACACCGAATATCAGGGTCTGCCCCGTCAGGAGGCCACTACCAACGCCATCGCCTCGGGTGTGTTCACGCAGCTTGGCCAAGGCTTCGGACCCTTCTTCGTCGGTATTATCCTGAAGCTTTCCGGCTTCATCTCCTCCGAAGCCGGTGTCAGCGTTACCCAGCCTGACAGCGCTATTCAGAGCATCCGGCTCCTCTACAGTCTGGTTCCCCTGCTGCTGATGGGCGTGATTATCATGGCCTGCTTCTTCCAGAACAAGCTCGAGAAGAAGATGCCGGCTATTGAGGCTGAACTGAATGAAAAGCGTCAGAATGTGATAACCGAGCATCAGAACGACTAATCAAAAATGACCGGAAAGGATAAAGGCAGTCCATCAACAGGACTGCCTTTGCAGTCTAACAGACTGCTTTTTCAAAAATGAGAAGAATTACGGACTTTAATCGCGGATGGCGCTTCGAAGGACTTCCCGTTGACCTTCCGCACAGCTGGAATATGCAGGACGGCACGAAAAAAGGCTACCGAAGAGGCTGCTTCAGCTACGAAAAGGCCTTCTCGATGAATGAGCTTGATCTCCTTGCAGACGAGCGAATCTTTCTCGAGCTGCCGGCGGCGGCCATGAAAGCCAGCGTCACACTGAACGGCCATGAGCTTACGCACCATGAGGGAGGCTATTCTCTGTTCCGCACCGATCTGACAGATTATCTGGAAGATGAAAATCTTCTGCACATTACCGTCAGCAATGAGGATGATGAGCGCCTGTATCCCCGCCGCGCCGATTTTACTTTTTACGGAGGGCTCTACCGCGGCGCCAGGCTCATTACCGTGCCTACGGAGCATTTTGAGCTTACGGAAAACGGCACGCCCGGCATCCGTGTGCTTCCGAAGGTGGAGCTTGAGCAAAAGCGTGCGACCGTCTATGTCGAAACACGGCAGAACGCAGCTGACGTCACCCTGACACTGAATGGAGAAAGCCTCACCGTTTCCTCGGAAAACGGCATCGCCCGCGCGGAATTCGTCCTCGAAGATGTGCATCTGTGGGACGGCCCGGCAGACCCCTTTCTGTACACGATTTCTGCGCGACTTGAAAGCGGGGACGAAATCTCTGCCCGCTTCGGCTGCCGCGAATATCACATTGATCCGGACCTCGGCTTCTTCCTGAACGGACGCTCCTATCCCCTGCACGGTGTGTCACGTCATCAGGACAGGGAGGGCGTCGGCAATGTGCTGAACGACGAGATGCATCGGGAGGACATCGATATTCTGCTTTCGATGGGCGCCAATGCGCTCCGCCTTGCGCACTATCAGCACGACCAGCGCGTATATGAGCTCTGCGACGAGCTCGGTATCCTGGTCTGGGCGGAAATCCCCTACATTACGGTGCACAGCCCCGTTGCGCGTGAAAACACGCTTTCGCAGTATCGGGAGCTGATCGAGCAGAACCTCAACCATCCCAGCATTTTCTGCTGGGCCATGTCCAACGAAATCACTCTGGAGGGCGTGACCGATGACCTCATGGAGAACCATCGTCTCCTGAATGAGCTGGCGCATCAGCTGGACCCGAGCCGCCTGACGGCGACGGCCAACCTCTTCCTGCTTGAGCCCGACAGTCCGCTGGTCGATCTGCCGGATATCACCGGCTACAATCTCTACTACGGCTGGTACGTAGGCGAAAAAGAGGACAATGCTGCCTGGTTCGATGAGTTCCGCCGCGTGCATCCGCACAAGGGAGTAGCGCTCACGGAATACGGGGCGGACGCCCTGCTGAGCCTGCAGTCGCCCCTGCCCGAAAAAGGTGATTTTACCGAGGGCTACCAGGCCTGCTACCATGAGTACATGCTCGGACTGCTGGAAGCGCGGCCCTACATCTGGGGCAGCTTTGTCTGGAATCTTTTCGAGTTTGCAGCCGCAGAGCGCGAGGACGCGGGCGATCCCGGCAAAAACCACAAGGGACTCGTGAGCTTTGACCGAAAGACCAAAAAGGACGCCTTTTATATCTATAAGGCCCACTGGAGTCAGGAGCCCTTCGTGCATCTGTGCGGCAGCCGCTACGTCAACCGTTTGGAGGAAGTGACCGAAATCAAGGTCTACTCCAACCAAAGCACGGTCGAGCTATGGGCAGACGGTCAGCGCTTCGCCGTTCAGGAGGGCCGTCATATTTTCCGCTTCGAGCTCCCGATTCATGCTGAGCATGTTATCGAGGCGCGCAGCGGCGCTCTCTCGGACCGGATGCTCATCCGCAAAGCTGATGCGCCGGACCCCTCCTACTTCAAGAACGCGGAAAGTGTCCGGAACTGGTTCGACAAAGAGGAAAGCAGCGTTCCGGAGGACGTATTCAGTCTGGACTCCACCTTCAGCGAAATTCAGGCTGACCCCGAGGGGCAGGCCCTTTTGAACGGAATGATGGCCTCGCTCAGCGGCAAGGCGGCCGGCGGCCTCGGCGCAAAAGCCAAGATCCCGCCTATGATGATGAAGCTCATCGGAAAGATGCCTCTCCGACGGCTCCTCAGTCAAAGCGGACTGGAGATCGACCCTGCCGCGCTCCGCGAGCTGGACGAAAAGCTCCGTCAGATCCCCAAAGTGAAAGAAAAAAAGACCGCGCCCCTGCCCGAGGACTTTCTGCTGGGCGCCGCGACCGCCGCGCATCAGGTCGAGGGCAATAACCTTCACAGTGACTACTGGGCCATGGAGCACATGACATATACCTCCTTCACCGAGCCCAGTGCGGACGCCGTGGATCACTACCACCGTTATGAGGAGGACATCCGCCTGCTGGCCGAGGCAGGACTGAACGCCTACCGCTTCTCCATCGAATGGGCCCGCATAGAGCCTGAGGAGGGTTGCTTCGACGAAGCCGAAACCGAACATTACCGGCAGATGCTCCTCTGCTGCCGCGCCCACAGCGTGACCCCGGTGGTAACGCTCCACCACTTCACCAGCCCCAAATGGCTCATCGAGAAGGGCGGCTGGGAGGCCGAAACGACCGTCGCCTACTTTGCCCGCTACTGCGGCTACCTGGCTGAAAAGCTGGGCGATCTGATGGAATACGCAGTGACCATCAACGAGGCCAACATGGGCCTTCAGCTTGCGATGATCGCAAAGCGCTACCTGCGGAAAATGCTCTCCCCGAAGCGCAAAAAGACCGACGGCAAGGTCCAGGTCGGCATCAATCTGCGTCAGATGCTGAAGAACATGCAGAAGGGCAAGGCGGAGAACCTGCAGCTCTTCGGTACCGAGAATCCGCAGACCTTCGTTTCCCAGCGGAGTTCCGCCGGCGATCTGCTGGTGATGCGGGCGCATCAGGCGGCACGCGAAGCTCTGAAGGCCCGCTGCCCCCGGCTCAAGGTAGGTCTGTCCCTTTCCCTGCATGACATCCAGGCCGGCCCGCACGGTGAAAAAGCCGCCGAGGCCGCATGGAATGAGGAATTTCTGCACTACCTCCCCTACATCCGTGACGATGACTTTGTGGGCGTGCAGAACTACACCCGTTCGGTCTACGGGCGGCGCGACGTCCTGGATCCCCCGGACGATGCCGAGCTGACCCAGATGGACTACGAATTCTACCCCGAGGCGCTGGAGCATGTACTGCGGCGCGTGCATGAGTCCTTCCCGGGAGACCTTCTGGTGACCGAAAACGGTATCGCCACGGACGACGACAGCCTACGCGTGGCTTTCCTGGCCCGCGCGCTGGACGGTGTCAAGGCGACGATCGCGGACGGTCTGCCGGTTAAGGGTTATTTCTGCTGGAGTCTTTTGGACAATTTTGAATGGCAGAAAGGCTTTTCGATGACCTTTGGCCTGATCGCCGTTGACCGCAGCACGATGGAGCGCCGTCCGAAGGAAAGCCTTCGCTTCTTGGGAGCATGCAAATGAAACTTTTGGAAAATGCAAAATGGATCAGCGCAGGTCCGCCGCCCGACCCGTCCGGGCGTTATCCCGCTGCCGAATTCCGCAAGCGCTTTGAACTGACCGAGCCGCCGGAGGACGCGCGCCTTGCCGTCACTGCCTGCGGTCTGTACCGGCTCCGGCTGAACGGCAGGCCCGTTACAGCAGACCTTCTGGAGCCCGGCCCCGGCCAGTACGATGCGCGGCTGGATGTCCGCGTCTACCCCGTCGGCGATCTGCTTCGGACGGGCACAAACGAGCTTCGAATCACGCTGGGCGACGGCTGGTACCGCGGCTGCTGCGGCATCGACGGTGCACGCAATCTTTTCGGCACAGAAACCGCCCTTCTGTTAAGCCTTTGCGATGCAGACGGACAGCTCCTCCTGCAAAGCGACGAGAGCTTCGAGTGCAGTCTGTCCGGCCCCATCCGCTTTAACGATTTGGAACAGGGAGAAGTCTACGATGCCCGACTGGAGACCGTCTCGGACTGGGAGCCGGTGCGCCTGAGCACGCCCTCCGCCGGTAATGCAGTCCTCTCGGACTGCGCGCCCATCCGCGAGCATGAGACTTTCCGCGGAACGCTTCTTGCGACCCCTGACGGCGCGACGGTCCTCGATTTCGGTCAGAATCTGGCCGGCTATGTTCGTTTTCGCCTGAACGCCCACGCAGGACAGCGCATCGTTCTGCGCCACGGTGAAACGCTGGACGAGCACGGCTGCTTCACCCAGGCCAACTATGACCCCGGGGAGCGCAACCGCGAGGGAGGCATCCCGCAGAAGATCGAATATATCTGCCGGGAGGGCCTCAACGAATACTGCCCCTCCTTCTCTGTTTTCGGCTTCCGCTACGCTCAGGTCGAGACGGAGATCGACCTGAGCAACGCCCTGTTTGAAGCCGTCGCGGTTTATTCCGATATGCCGCGGACGGGCTTCTTCGAATGCTCGGACGCGCGGGTCAACCGTCTGGTAGAAAACACGGTCTGGAGCATGAAGTCGAATTTCTGCGGCATCCCCACGGACTGCCCCACTCGGGAGCGCGCCGGCTGGACAGGCGACGCCGGTCTCTTCGCGGATACCGGTCTTTTCCTTGCAGATTGCGGCCCGGTCCTGCGCAAGTGGCTGCGCGACTGCCGTTTCCGGCAGAGCCCCGAGGGCATCGTCGAAAACATCGCGCCGAAGAACAGTCCCGGAGGCTTTATCCAGCGGCTGATCCGCGGCTCAGCCGGCTGGGGCGATGCGGCGGTCACAGTCCCTATGGCGCTCTACCGCGTCTACGGAGATGCGGGGGTGCTGGAGGAAAACTACGATATGATGCGGCGCTGGGTGGATTTCTGCGCGCGCCGCGCCCGGAAAAGCAAGCTGAAAAACCTTCTTCGCCCGAACCCCTTCCGCCGCTACACGGTCGACTGCGGCATGCACTTCGGCGAGTGGTGCGAGCCCGATGTGGATTCGGTGACGGCGATGAAGCGCATCTTCTCGAAGGGCGCGCCGGAGCTGGCGACCGCATGGCTTTCGCGCAGTGCGAAGCTTCTGTCCGAGGCGGCGGCGATCCTGGGACACGAGGAGGACCGCGTCCGCTATGCGGAGCTTGCCGAAAAGACGGCCCTCGCGTGGCGGACCATCGCCACGGACGGCGGCGTGATTTCTTCCGATCGCCAGGCAGACTATGTACGAGCACTGGCCTTCGGCCTGCTTAAGGGCGATGAGGCGGCGCGTGCTGCGCAGAAGCTGGACCGACTGGTGCGCGAAAACGGCTTCCGGCTGAACACCGGCTTTCTTTCGACGCCCTTCCTCTGCCCCGTCCTGGCAGAGCACGGTTATGCGGAAAGCGCCTACCGTCTCCTGCTGCAGAACGAGTATCCCTCCTGGCTGTACGAGGTGGAACAAGGCGCGACTACGGTCTGGGAATGCTGGGACGGCATCCGTCCGGACGGGTCCGTGCACGATTCGCTGAACCACTACGCCTACGGCTCCGTCTGCGGATGGCTGTTTAGCGGCATATGCGGAATCCGCTACCGAAACGGCTCTCTGGAGCTGCGGCCGCAGCCGCATCCGCTGCTTCGCTTCGCCAGGGCAGAATGGATCAGCCCCAGTGGACGGATCGAAAGCCGCTGGAGCTATGCCGACGACGGCAGCCTGAGCTTTGAATTTTCACTGCCCGCCGGCCTTCCGGCGGCACTTATCCTGCCCGACGGGCGCCGCGAGCAGATACCCGCCGGCAGGCACGCACAGGTCATAAAAAGATAAAACACACAAAAACCTACCGGCAAGCGACAAGAGAGTCCCTCCCCCG
>JAZRWR010000105.1:0-12566 GCA_045599825.1 Bianqueaceae bacterium
CCTCGTCGGCGGCCAGACGCGGCTCGGTCACGGCCAGACCGTATTCGACCCCGCCCGAGGTTTCGACCATGCAGTAATCGCCTTTTTTGACGGGAACCGCACCCGCGTCGAAATAATAGATACGGCCCGTATGGCGGATGCGTACCCCAACTACAGTAATCATGGTGACTCCTTTACAGCGTTCCGACCGCCAGCAGCAGGCAGTCCATGGAAAGCGAAAAATTAACGTTCTGACCCAGCTTTTCCCGGATATCCGAGATCTGCCAGATGATTTTTGAAAGCTGACTCAGACTGTACGCGCCGGCCGCCTCAGCGATAGGCTGCACGTAATCGGCCGACAGGACCAGGTCCCGGCTGCCGGTCTGCTTGACGACCAGCACATCGCGGAACCACGCCTCCATCAGCTCCAGCAGCCGTTCCGCATCCTTTTTGAAGGGCTCGAGGATGCTCTCCTGCTCAAGCAGCCAGCCCGTTCCCCTGAAGGGCGCGTCCGACAGCAGCGCGTACAGCTGACGGCGCATGTCGGTAAAATCGAGGTCATCGCAGAGGAGCAGCGCCTGCCCCAGCGACCCGCCCGCAAAGGTCGTACCGAGCGCCACCTGCTCCGCGTTCTTGCCGCGGGCGCGAAGCTCATCGCGGATCAGCGGGGAGGGCAGAGGCTGGAAGCTGATCTTCACGCAGCGCGATTCGATAGTCGAAAGCAGGGCCGCGGCCGAGCTCGCCAGGAGGATGATGTGCCCGTATTCAGGGGGCTCCTCCATCGTTTTCAGCAGCGCGTTCTGCGCCTCCGCACCCAGCCGCTCCGCGTGCTCGATCAGGTAAAATTTATGCCGTCCCAGGTAGGGCCGCACGGCCATGTCGGCCACCAGCTCCTCACGGACGGTCTTGACGGAGATGGAATTCTTGTCCTTCGGCAGGCCGATCAGGCGCACATCCGGATGGTTGCCGGACAGGACGGTCCGGCAGGCGATGCAGCTACCGCAGCCCTCGCGCACGATATGCCCCGCCGAGTCGCGGTTCTCCGTGCAAAGGAGGGTCTGCACCAGGGCGTACGCCAGCGTGTGGCGTCCGACGCCCTCCTGACCCTCAAACAGATAGGCATGGCTCACGGAATCCGACAGACAGGCGCCCATCAGATGCCGCCTGAGGGTCTCATGACCGATGACCTGCGAAAACGGAACCTGTCCCATAGCTCCCGTGTCCTTTCTTTATTTTTCCGGCAGATGCCCGGCGATGGCCGCCATCACGGCCTCATGCACCTCTTCGATGCTGCCCGAGGCATCCACCAGCACCACACGCTCCGGATAGAGGGCCGCCAGGGTCTTGTAGCCCTCGTTCACGCGGCGGTGAAAGTCTTCCGCCGCCTGCTCCAGACGGTCCAGATGATCGGCGGTCTGCAGCCGCTTGCGCCGCAGTCCCTCCTCAAAGTCGATGTAGAGAATAAGCGTCAGATCCGGCAGGATCCCGGAGATGGCCCAGAGGTTGATATCCGCTACCTCGCGGACGCCCAGCCCCCGGCCGATGCCCTGGTAGACCAGACTCGAATCCACAAAGCGGTCGCAGAGCATGACGTCTCCGCGCTCAATGGCCGGACGGATGACCTCCTTGATGTGCTGCGCCCGCGACGCCGCGTACAGAAGCGCCTCGGCCCGCTCGTCCATTTCGGCGTTGCCCGGATCCAGGATCAGCTCGCGGATCTTTTCGGCGATGGGCGTGCCGCCCGGCTCACGGCTGCGCGTGACCGAGTAGCCCTCGGCCCGAAGCGCCGCCTCCAGCAGATTCATCTGCGTGGTCTTGCCGCAGCCGTCCGAACCCTCCATGGAAAGAAAAAGACCTTTTTTCATGTACTTACTCCTCTTCCGGCAGCTTCAGAAGACTCAGAACGCGCCCGGCGCGCTCCGCCGCCATGGCCGCAAATTCGGAATACTGCATGCCGGCCTCGTTGCCGGCCCCGTCGGAAATACTGCGCATAATACTGAAGGGAACCCCGTTCAGCACGCAGACCTGCGCAATGGCCGCGCCCTCCATTTCGGTGCAGGAGGCGCCGAACTGCTCCGCCAGCCAGGTCTTTTTTTCGGCGGCGCAGATGAACTGGTCTCCGCTTACGATGCGGCCGAAACGGCAGCTGACCTCCGCCGCGGCACAGGCCGCGCACAGCGCCAGACTCAGCTTCTCGTCAGCCTTGAAGGAAAGCTCCGGCATTCCGTTTACCTGACCGAGCTGGTCACCGAAGAAGGTGGTATCGAAATCGTGCTGCACCGCATCCCGGGCAATAACAGCCTCGGCAATGCGAAGCGTCGGATCCAGTGCGCCCGCGACCCCCACATTGACGATGGCGTCCGGCTGATAGCGGTCGATGAGCGCCTGCGCGCACAGCGCCGCGTTCACCTTGCCGATGCCCGCGCGGACAGCGACCGCCTCCTGTGCCTTCAAAAAGCCGCGCACAAACAAAAGCCCCGCGGGCCCCTTTTCCTCAGCTGCCTCCTGAAGCACCTGGCGAACCGCGCGCTCCTCGTCCTGAGTCGCAACGATAATTCCGAGCAATTTCATGACTGTATCCTTTCGTCTCCGATAATATCCTTCATAGCATTTTAACATAGAAAAGAGGGGACGACAAGGGGGAGTATTCCGAAAGAATACAGCCCGCGGCGGCAAAACCCCTTTGTTTTTTCCCTTTATTTGTGGTATAGTAAGTATACGCACACCGCGCGGCCCGTCCGGCCCCGGCAAACCGTGCAAAATCTAATAAGAAGAGGATGATATCAATGAATTCATTCAAAAAGTATGCGGCCGAATTCCTCGGCACGCTCGTTCTGGTCGTCTTTGGCTGCGGTACCGCTATGACCGTCGGCTGTGACGCCGCCTCCGGCTGCGGTTACCTTCTGACCGCCCTCGCCTTCGGCCTGGTAATCGTTGCCATGGCCTATTCTGTCGGCAACGTTTCCGGCTGCCACATCAACCCCGCGGTATCCATCGGCATGCTGGTTGCCGGCAAGATGAGCTTCAAGGACTTCATCGGCTACGTCGTCGCTCAGTTCCTGGGCGCCACCGCCGGTGCTGCCATCCTGAAGGGCGTCTTCGCACTGGCCGGCCTTAGCGATAAGACCGGTGCGCTGGGCTCCAACGGCCTGGCCGGCGGAAGCATCGTCGCTTCCCTCATCATCGAAGTCATTCTGACCTTCGTCTTCGTGTTCGCCATCCTGGGCGTCACCTCCAAGATCAAGAACGGCGCCGTTGCCGGCATCGTCATCGGTCTGACCCTGACCCTCGTTCACATCCTGGGCATCGGCTTCACCGGTACCTCCGTCAACCCCGCCCGCTCCTTCGGCCCCGCGCTTCTGGCCGGCGGCGCTTCCCTCGGCTGCGTGTGGGTCTTCATCGTCGCTCCTCTGGTCGGCGGCGCGCTGGCAGCTGTCTGCTACCGCTTCCTGGCCGGCAAGGATGAGGACTGATTCCTCTGAATAACGGCAAAAAGCAGGTCGTTGAGACCTGCTTTTTTTATGCATGAAAACTTTTCATTCGGAATACGGCTTTTCGTAGTATGTTGACATGGCCGAACCTCCGCAAATCCCGCACTTGTCGCCGCCCTCACTCACTCAATGCTTTCATAAGCCGTGGCGTAGTGCTCAAGCGTGAAGGGCCACGCCACGCCGGAGGCAGGACCGTCGTAATTGCGGGCCGGATCGTTTGCCTCTTCCGGAGTTCTCTCCCGAAGCGTCTCAAGACGAAGATTGCCGGAGGCGTCAAGACGCACGCTCCGGTAGCCGTCATCATCCGAATACTTCTCATAGTAGTACCGGCCGGGCACATATTCCCTGGTCTCCGTAAAGCTTATAGCGCCTTCTCCGTACCGCACACTGTTCCAGCTGCCGTCCGCGCGCACATCCAGCACAAAGACGCTCACTCCGCCCGGGGCGGTATGGACCTCATGAAAGCCGCCCGCCTCGCTGTACTCCTTGACGCAGTCCAGACCGTCCGCGCCGGGATAGATCAGCTCGCTGCGGCTGGGGCTTCCGTCGGGAAAATAATCTGTGATCAGGGTCAGGCCTTCCTCGTGCTTGATTTCCTGATGCTTGAGCGTCCCGTCCGGATAGGTGATATCCAGCGAATACGTTCCGTGATCCGTAATCTCCGTGCGGTAGCCGCCGTCCGGGAGCCTTTCTTCGATACACAGAAAATCATCGCCCTGCTTGTGATAGCTGTAGGTGTAATAAAGGACATTTCCGTTTTCGTCGAGAACGCCGTAGCTTTCGATCACGCTGTCTTCCGGCGGAAAGATCTGGTACTCGCGAAGGCGGCCGTCCTCCAGCCGCTCGTGAAGCCAATAAAGGCCGCTCGGCTCGGTGCTTTCTTCCTTGACGGTTTTCCCGGCCTCATCCTTGATGCAGGTATACTGATAGCCATCGGGCTCCTCCACCACCAGAGTCCGGAGCAAGCCGTTCTCGTCATATTCCTCCAGCCGGTAGGAGCCTCCCTCACGCTGCTCGCTGGTCTTCCGGCCTCCCGAAGGATAATTCTCCCGACGCACGTACAGGCCGGTATCAGAATCGGTCGCGAGGAACTTCATCAGCCTGCCTTCTTCGTTATATTCTTCATGGCAGACATAGCTGCCCGGACCGGTGATATCAACTCTTTCCCGGTAGCCGTTCTCCCGGAAATCCTCAACCGTCAGCCTTCCTTCGGCATCAAGGCTTTCGCTGCGCTTCGCGCTCCCGTTCTCGTAGTAGAACCAGCGCTGGTAGCTTCCGTCCGGGTTCACGGTCTCGGACCGCTCCTCCGTGCCGTCCTCGCGATAATACGCGGACGTGCGGACACCTTCCACGGAAAGCGTTTCAAACAGAACGGTCGAGCCGTCGGGACGGTATTCGGAGCGGACCTCGCTTCCGTCCGCGTAACGATTGAAAATAAAGCGTGAGCTGCCGTCCGGATAGCAGGCCGTGGCGTACTGCTCGCCCGACGGGCTGACGCGCTCCTGACTTTTCAGCCGGCCGTTCGCGTAATAGACGCTGACTTCGCGCTCGCCCTCCGGCGACAGCGTGGTGATTGTTGTTTCGGCGCGGTCCGCGTCGTAGCAGAGACTGACCTCGGTACCGTCGTCATAGGTCGCGTCGGCGCTCAAAAGGATTCCGTTTTCATCATGCACCGCGCTGCTCCAGGGGGCGAAAGAATCCCAGCTGCTGAAGACAGGCACCTCGCCCCGGTACTTGCCGATGGGCGCGACCTCGGGGTCCGTGACCGTAAAGGGCAGCGCCGACTCCTGCTGCACCTGCTCCAGGGCCGCGTCGACCGTCTGCTGCAGCGACGAAAGCGCCTCGGCCTCGCCGTAGAACTGCAGCGAAACCTTGCCGTCCTCTTTCAGGAAGCCCTCGGAAATGCTGGCCTCCACGATTTTCTGCACGAGCTCGGACAGCTTGCCGAAGCCCCCTTCGCCGGCGACGGCCTCGAGCACCTGCTGCCCGTCCGCGTTCTCGGCCTGGACGGAGATGACCTCGCCTCCGGCGTTCAGGAAGATGCTGATCTCCGGATTGATTTTCACCTTCAGCACCGACGCGACAGCTTCCGGAAGCTCAGCTTTTTGGCGGCAGCCGGGCAAGGCCAGGCAGAGCAGACCGAGCAGAAGCAACAGGCTTAGGGCCCGAAATTTCTTCATGATGATTTTCCCCTTTCTCCGGAATAGGCGGCCGGCTTTACTGCAGCGCCGCCTTCAGCATGCCGAGCGCCTCGGCGAGCACGCTCTTCGGGCAGGCGATATTGATGCGGACATGACCGTAATCATCGGCGACGAACTCGCCGGAATATTCGATAAAGAGGCCCGCTTCCGTGATGCGGCGGCGAAGCTCTTCGGTGTCATAGCCGTAGGCAGACAAATCGATCCAGGCAAGGTAGGTGCCCTCGGGGACACAGAAGACGGCCCCGGGCAGCTCCGTCCGGACAAATTCATCCATGAAGCGGAAGTTCTCGTCAAGGTAGAGCCTAAGCGCCGCAAGCCAGTCGCGGCAGTCATTGAAGGCCGCGCGGGTCGCGTCGATCGAAAGAGGATTGGGCATGCCGCAGACATTATGGGCGCGCCATTCGGCGGCCAGCGCAAGGTCGGGAATCAGAATGTTGGCGAGCTGATTTCCGGCCAGATTGAAGGTCTTGGAGGGCGCTGTCGCGACCAGATAGTCGGTGCGCTCCGGGAAGAGCTTCTTGAGCGAGGTGTGCGTAACGGGCATGCGCACCAGATCGCGCCAGATCTCGTCGCAGAAGACGAAGACGCCGTGCCGGAAGCAGATTTCGGCCGCGGTCGAAAGCTCCTCCGGTGTCCAGACGCGGCCGGTCGGGTTCTGTGGGTTGCAGAGGAAGAAGAGCTTGACCTCCGGGTCGGCGGCCTTCTTCTCCATATCCTCGAAATCGAAGGTATAATAGCCCTTTCCGTCGTTTTTGAGGGGCGAATAGACCGGAACGCGGCCGAATTTCTTCGTGCTGTCATCGAAGGGATGATAGCCGGGCGTGTTGATGAGAATCTTGTCACCGGGCTTCGTGAGGCGCGAAACGGCCTCCTCCATAGCCCGGACAACACCGGCCGAGTAGACAATCTCCTCACGCTTTACTTCAATGCCGTGGCACTCCTTTTCCCAACGGATGACCGCATCGAAATAATTGTCGTTAAGCAGGCCCGAGTAGCCGAGGATGCGCCGGTCGAGGCGCGCCTTCATCGCATCGAGCACAGGCTGCGGACAGGCGAAGTCCATGTCGGCAATCCACATCGAAATGTAGTGCTCCGGCAGGGTCGGATTCATGCTGCGCGCCGCATCGTATTTCAGGCTGTTTGTTCCTTCCCGGTCGACGCGTTCATCAAAATTCCAGCTGTACATGTGTTTTTCCTTTCATTCTTTGCACGTTTACTCTTTCCTCCGCTCAGTATACCAAAGAAGAAGAAGGAGTGCAAGATTATACCGCACTCCTCCCGTCATTCGCAGCAGAATCGAGCTAGGCAAAACAGAAGACATCGGCTCAGAAGCCTTTTCCTACTGCCGCATGCTGGAAAGCATCCGCATCCCCGCTTCCGTTCAGCAGATCGGCGTCTGCGCCTTCGCGAATTGCCGCCGGCTCACACGCGTCTGCTTCGAAGGCAACCCCGACCACCTCGAGCCCGGGCTCTTTCTCGGCTGCAGTCCTCTTCTGATCGTCACCGGGCCCGCCGGCGGAAGCGTCGAGGCCTACTGCCGGGAAAACCGGATCATGTTTTTACCCTCCGCCTCCCAATGAAAAAAACAAAGTGCGCCGACAACGGAAATTGCCGACGCACTTTTTCACTCCCACTCTTTGCGAACCTTCTAAGAATGGCTATAAAACCCCGAAGCCTACCCTAATTTACCCACAAGAAATAGTGGGTTTTCTAACCATTCTACCGGTTCTAAAAGTTTTTGTATCACGATTTGTATCACGGTCGTGATACCGGCGTGATACCGCATATTTTCAAGTTTCGCGAGTGGTTTTCAACATTTCCGTATGGAATCTTATTTCATTTGTAGTGTCTTGCGACATTCTTGTTTGTTATTCTCTTCCATTATACTGCTGGCAACAAGAACGTCATTTTTTATTCTTTGATAGATGCTTTCGAAATTTAAGTCATCGCCTTCTAATCGGGAATACTGATATACACAAGTATCGCCATACTTATCATATGGTTTATTCATATTTGTCGGTCGCTCTATGACAATATCGTTTGGAAACTTGATAAGCTTTTCTTTTCGATCGTAACGAGAATCAAAGAATCCTTTTGAGGCGAACTCTTGAAAAATCACTTCTGCGTCACAATACCCACTAATTCGGTCAACCATTCTCCTATACTGATAGGCTTCTATCTGAATACCAATCTTGAGATATGTATATTTGCTATCAAGATAATCTTCCCAATTTGATAGGCGGAAATCAAGAGTAATCTTTTTGTTATGAAATCCTTCGGCTATGAAAAAGAATGGGATGCTAATTCCATCCTGATGGAGTCTTTCGTTGACATAATGAACGAACTCACTTCCGATTATTTTATTGACCAGATCTGAAAGACCTAATTCATTAAGGTCCCCATTCCAAGTTTGCTCAAGTCTTTGGGGTGTAATCGCACTTTTGACAATTCTTTCGACGCAATCGTTATTGTCTGCATATTCCAGAATGACATCACGATTTTCAACAATAGACTGTGTTGTGCTTTCAATAGCAATCCTTCGAATTCTATCAGAGATTTCAGAATATGATACAAATCTCCATACTTTTTCCTTTATTCTTTTAATCCGTGTGGTATCAACGATATTTGGACATCTTAGGCCAGTTAATGCTCCTTCAAGAAAACAGTCGCCCAAATCGCCAGTGTATTTATCAAGCTGCTCAACATACGGAATTGATTTGAGTTTATTTTCAATAACCAAGCATTTTTGAGAGTTATCTGGGAAAATATACCAAATGGAAAGATCTCTATTTTCCTCTTCTCGTGTTACTCGGTCAAATTTTGCCTCTTGGGGAATACTTGACGGCGGAAAAAACGCCTGAATAAACGCGCTATCCTTTTCAATCAGCCAAGCCCAGACATTTGAGTGATACAGTTCTTTCGATCCTAAAGACATTTTATATATCAGAGATGTTTTTAGTTTTTTTATATCATTAACTACCATGTGGCTGATGCTCCTTTCGTAATAAAACATGTATCTTATGCTTTGTAATTATTAAGCCCCTTATTTAGATGCTTCACTACTTCATCACGCAAATGCAACGGTGAAATAATCTCCACGCAATCCGCGTATTGAACTGCCCACCAGAGCATCGCTTTGGGGCTGGACTTTAACGTTGCCACGAGTTTGTCGTTGTCTCGTCTGAATTCAACGTTTTTGCCGAACCAGTCAATTATCTGATCGACAACGCCATCGTTTGTGTAAAACGTTATTCTTTCAGGTTCGTCCGAATACATATAAGGCATTCCCGTTGAGAGATGCGAATAGTCAATTCCTTTTTCAAAGCCCTTAATTGAACGTATGGGAGTGAGCTTACGGTCGGAAAGATTGATATTGGTTATTCTGTCGAGCCTATGGTATACCATGTGACCCCAATAATCACTGTATCCCATAAGATAATACCGCTGGTTATGCAAAAGTAACTGGTATGGACTGATTCGTTGAAACGACGATTTGTGCAGTTTCTTATCAGTGCCGTACTTATTGTAATCATATTCAACCATAAGACCGCTATCAATTGCTTCGTCGATTACTTCTATGTTATAAAACAGATTTTTGTTCTCCGTTTTATCCCATTCATTAACGGTATGAATGTTTTTCACATGGCGTTTGAAATATTTATTGGAGAGAGCACAGAGCCGTTCAATCAAGTCAATGGATTGCTTAGCCGGGATATGTTTACTCGCCAAAATTGAATCTATCATGAGTTTTATTTCAGTATCATCAAAAGTTCTTGATGACAGAAAGCTTCCGCTCTTTACGGACTCAATGTCAAATCCCGCTTCTTTCAAAAGAGATAGATTCCTGCCAACGGCTTTTCGCTCAACGATAATACCGTAATCTGTTTCAAGATGCTTGCATATTTCTTCCTGTGTTAACGGGTGATCATAGTCGCTTTCATTTTCAAGAATTTGCAGCGTCCTCAATAAGGCCAACTTCTTAGGTTCAAGTCCGGGCATATTTTTGCCTCCTGCTAAAGTTGATTTGTTGTACCACAAATGGGACGCTTTGTCAATTTTAGCAGAAGGCCGCCGCTGATGTTGATCTGCTTTCAAATCAACATTTTGCACTATTAATAAGTTCCTCGACATCTTCAAAAGTAAGATAATCTTTTCGAAGAAGTTCCTCGGCGATTATGGAAACGAGCGTTTTGTTCTCTTCAATAATCTTGCAAGCAGACTTATAGTAATCTGACATCAGTGCATAGATTTTGTCGCATATCATGTCTTTACGTGTGTTTGAACCTCGCTCGTCCCAGTGTGTAAGCAACCACAACTTAATACGATGAACAACCCAAAGCCGGGATTGTTCAACCACGCGACCGCAGGCAGCATGATTTGATATCCGCTCTCTGCGGTTTTCCTTTTCTAAGGAAACAAAGACGGCGGGGAGTTTTGATTGCATCCTTGCATCCTTAGACCGGGCGCAGAATTATCTTTCCTTAAAAGACTTACGGAAGATATTCTTGCCAAGCCCCCAGAGGAACATGCCGATTGCATTACCGACCAAGGGACCGACAACGGGGATACGAATCAACCGCCGTCCCAATTCAGCCGAAATTGCGCTCACCGCAGTATCGGTAATGACTTCTGAAACTGCATATCTGAATTGCTGCTTGGTAATCTCACCGGCCCGAAGAGCCTTCACTTCTTCCCCAACGCCGAATGCGGCAGTGACTCCGGCGGTTGCAACCGAAGCCGGCACATTCAAAAGGTTAGTCGCAGAGTATGTTACGGCACCTCTCATCGCACCCTTACCCACGCCTTTTGCAGCATCAATCCCAATTTCTGACCAGTCATGTTTATCAAGGTCACGGATTCGCTTACCTTGCCGGGTATGTTCGGCGAGTGACAATCCGCCATCGACCAGACCCTCAATTGCGGCAGAAGTGGCTGTAACTTTTATACCTTCCGACCATGTAGGCCGGCTTGCGATTTTGGCAAGAGTCTCCTGGTCATGGCAGGTTTTTTCGATGCGCTCGTTTTCACGCTCTATGGTGTCCATCACATTCCCGGCCCGGATTTCGCTGTACGTCACCACCATCGGCTCCACTTTTATGTTCGGTGCAGCGTTATGGAAGGACTGAACCCGGAGCCACATTCTGTATTCATCCTTCAGCAATTTTCCAGCGGCCTCTTTGGGCATCCCGATGTAGCGGCTATAGATTTCATAGAAATCCTTCGGGATTTGATAAACGCCGTTCTGATCAAGGAAGGCCGGGTATTTATCGGCATGCTCCAAAACATGCGTCAGTCCGAGCGCCTTATCAGAAATACAGGCTTTCTGCTGAATCAATACATCGCCGCGGAGGTAGTCCGTCATCCCGTTATCATCCACCAGGTAGTACAGTGGGTCTTTGCCCTGGATGATAGCCCTGGCGTTACAGAAAACTACCTGAACCCGCTCCCCAATGAAGCCGTGCACTCCCTTTATGCCGCCGCGGTTGCTGTCGATCAGCTTTATGATATCGGTGCGGAGCGTCTCTATCTCAGCCGTAGCATCGTCCTGGCGACCGGAAATCTCCGTCAGCTTCAGGAGCTGATTGTCAAGCCGGATCTGCTTCAGCATATCAACGAAACCTGCCGTAGCCTGATCCCGTGTGGTGGTAGTTACTTCGTAAACAGTGCTCTTTTCCATAATTTTTATCTCCTTCATGTTGTATTCGGCTTGAATTAAGCGATTGCGAGGTAGGTGACGCCACGGTTGTAGTTGTCCGTATAGCGGTTTACAATGTGGCGGTTGTCCAGCTCGTTGCGGACCATCTCCAAAATCGCCGTCCCGTGATTGTAGCCGTGAATCACGGTCATAACGAACCGGCACCGTGCGATATTGATGAGGTTGTTGATAAACCGCTCTGCCTGACGGCACTTCATGCCGTGGACATCGACCACAACGGAAAGCTCCCCGTTGCTCTTCTGGAAAATCTGAATCCGGGTCACCTCATCACCGGGGTAGATCGCTGCAAACTTTTCTGAAAGACTCATGTTGTATCCTCCTTAGATATTCGGCTGCCGCCGTTGTTGGCCTGAGTATACAACATGTTTTGTCCAAAAATAGAAAAATCGGGACTGAATTAGTCCCGATTTAGGAAAGGGTATAAAAATTATTTTAGAACGCTTTCGATTGAGCCGGCTTCATACTTTACCTGGCAGATTTCCGTGAATGACTGGAACCCAAGTTCGAAGGCGGTGTAAAGATCCTGCAGGGTTATTTCTACGCTGCCCCCGTCTTTCATTTGGAAAAGAGCGGACTCAACGCCGGCGGTCATCATATCCCCATATTCGTCATCAAGGGTACACCGGAACTCTTCGGCAACTCCGAAAAAATCGCAGACGCGGTCACGGTCATCCCAGATATAATCAAGGTGGCGGACATATGCCTTTTTCTGGCGGAGTTTTTCAAGGCATTCCTCAACCTTTGGTTTCAGCGTTTTATATGCGAATTTTCTCAAACTAAGGATATCGGTATGTCTCCGGTTTTCAGGATCACCGAGCAATGATTCTATCTCTTCGAGGGAATCATAGTGCCGGCTTTTTATCTGCCCCGGATTCCCGTAATGTTCTGCATATTCGCTCTCTGTGAGATACTTTTGCATGAACAGGCTTCGGTTAGATACCGTCAGTCTATACACGCCATCGATATACTCGAACAGATAATATTCATTTAATTCCGGAACGCGGTAGTTATATGTTTCGTAGAAAATGTGAATTCGCTCGTTGTGTATCCCGGCCCCGATTCTCTCGTGATAATTTTTAGTATCGTTGAGATATCCTTCCATCCGCTGCTGTTCGCTTTTTGCCATGCCCTGAAGTTCCATGAAGCAATCAGCAAACTCTCCGGAGTCTTCAGCTTTTC
>JAZRWR010000106.1:0-5731 GCA_045599825.1 Bianqueaceae bacterium
CGCGGTCTGAAGATGGCCAACGGCGTGGTCCTGCTGGTCGATGCCTTCGAAGGCTGCATGCCCCAGACCCGTTTCGTTCTGAAAAAAGCTCTTGACTTAAATCTCACCCCCATCATCGTCATCAATAAAATCGACCGTCCCATGGCCCGCCCCGCCGAGGTCGTCGACGAGGTGCTGGAGCTGCTTCTGGACCTCGGCGCCACCGACGAACAGCTGGATTCCCCCGTTGTATACGCCTCCGCGCGTGACGGCTGGGCTACCCTGGATCTCGATGTGAAGGGCAATGACATGAAGCCCCTCTTCGATACCATCATCGAGCATATCCCCGCGCCCTCGGGCAATCCCGACGGTGATTTCCAGATGCTCGTTTCCAACATCGACTACGACACCTACACCGGCCGTATCGCCATCGGCCGTATCGACCGCGGTCATCTGACCGTCGGAAACAACGCCGTCATCTGCCGCAAGGACGGCACGACCACCACGGTCAAGCTCTCCAACGTCTATGCGTACGAGGCCCTCACGCGCAGCCCCATTTCCGAGGCCGGCGTGGGCGAAATCGTCGCCGTTTCCGGCATCAAGGACATCAATATCGGCGAAACACTCTGCAGCCCCGCCAACATCGAGCCCCTGCCCTTCACGGCCATCGATGAGCCGGTTCTTTCCATGACCTTCTCCGTCAACACGAGCCCCTTTGCAGGCCGCGAAGGCGATTATGTCACTTCCCGCCATCTGCGCGACCGCCTCTTCCGCGAGCTTGAATCCAACATCAGTCTTCGCGTTGAGGAAACCGATACGCCCGATTCCTTCGTCGTCTCCGGCCGCGGTGAGCTCCACCTGTCCGTTCTGATTGAGAACATGCGCCGCCAGGGCTACGAGTTCTGCGTTTCCAAGCCCCGCGTCATCACCAAGATCGTCGACGGCGAGGTCTGGGAGCCCTTTGAGACCCTGGTCGTCGATCTGCCCGACGAATATACCGGCGTGCTGATGGAAGGCGCCGGCATCCGCAAGGCCGAGCTCGTCAACATGACGCCCACCCAGGGCGGCTACACCCGCGTGGAATTCCTCATTCCCTCACGCGGCATGATCGGCTACCGCGCACAGCTCATGACCGAAACCCGCGGCACCGCCATCATCAACCACACCTTTGAATGCTTCAAGCCCTTCAAGGGCAATATGGTCACCCGCACCCGCGGCTCCCTGATCTCCTACGAAACCGGCGAGGCCGTCACCTACGGTCTGTACAACGCCCAGGAGCGCGGCGCTCTCTTCGTTGACGCCGGCACCGATGTCTACGAAGGCATGATCGTGGGCGAAAGCTCCCGCGCCGAGGATATCGTGGTCAACGTCTGCAAGAAGAAGCATGTCACCAACACCCGTTCCGCCACCGCCGATGAAGCCCTGCGCCTCTCTCCCATCCGTCAGATGAGCCTGGAGCAGTGTCTCGAATTCATCTCCGATGACGAGCTCGTCGAAATCACGCCCAAGAACATCCGCATGCGCAAGTCCGTCCTCTCCGCCGATATGCGCGCCAAGATCCTGCACCGGGCGGAAAAGGCCTGATAACTCAGATTTCGCTTTCTGAGCGCTTTTATCCTGCGGACGAATATTCTTCCGTCATCCGCTCTGCAGGGGCCTTAACGGGCCGTATAACGCCTCACAGAGGCATCCGAACGAACAAAGCCTCCCGAATACCGCGCTGCCGCGTCTTCAGGAGGCTTTTTTTGCACAGAAAAGCCGGGACCGCGCAAGGCAAAGCGTCCCGGCTTGTTCATTCAGTATTCGATAATGCCGCTCTCCTCGACGGAGAAAAGAGAAAGAAGCTTTTCAAAGAAGCGGACAAAGCTGTTCTCTTCTTTCATTTCTTTGTAGGCGTTTTCGGAGTCGCAGCTGAAAACGATTTCGACTGCATCGTTCCGGAAGGAAACATCCAGCACGATTTCGTAGGCACTGTCCGATTCCTCCGTACAGAACGACATGGGGGAATCAAAGGCGTTGAAAATATCAACGCTCCGCAGGAAGTCCCAAAGACGCTCCAGCTGGCTTTCGTCCAGCGCGGCGGAATTGATCGAGCTCTGCTGATCGGCGGCGCCGTAGGTGCCTACTACGCTCAGCTCCTGCTGAAGGCCGTCGTTTTTTCTCCCGCTTTCCCGCTCTTCGGATACAGAACAGAAGGCGATTTCCTCTTCTGCCGGACTATTGGATTTTTTCATGAATGAGGGTACGGCTGCCAGGCACACGAGGAGCAAAGCCAGACAGCTGCCGGAAAGGGCCCATTTCTTCCAGACGGCAGCCCTCTTTCCGGGCTGCGGGGCCGTTTCGGGCCGCTCGATCCCGTTGCGGTCATAGAAGCTTCCGAGCGAGGCCGCTGCCGAAAGCGAGGGACGGACCTCCTCGGGATGCAGACTGTCAACTGCCTCCTGAAGCGCTGCCACCGAAAGCGTGCTTTCGTCCTTCAAAAAGCTTTCTCTAAGCCATATCCTTAAAGCCTTTTCACGTTTCACAGCCACAGCCCTCCTTCCAGAATCAAAATCAGTACAGTAACCAGGAATACCTCGGGATGCTTGCGCAGCTTCGCAAAAATACGCGAAAAACGCATTTTGAGAGTCCCTTCGGATACACCCATGTCAAGCGCCAGCTCCTTCAGGGCAAGATCCTCCCCGAAACGGCGCCGAAGCAGCAAAAGCTCATCCTCCGACAGAACACCTTTCAGCTCTTCAAAGCAAAAGAATTGCTTAAGCACCTCATCCTCCGCGGAGGAGGTCGCGGGCTGAGCCGAAGGCTCCTTTCCGTCATCGTCCAGGTCAAAGCGATCCTTCCGGCACTCGAGCCGCAGATAGTTCATCGCTTTGTTGCGCGCCGCCATATAGAACCAGCCGTCCGGATTGGGATGGCTAAGCAGCGCTTCCCTTTCGTTCCAGGCAAGGAGAAAAACCTCCTGCAGCAGGTCCTCCGCCGCGCCCGCGTCCTTGACAAAGCGGTATAAATAGCGGAACAGGGGCTCATAAAGCTCGAGATACCTGGACTCAAAAAAAATGTCAGCTTTCATTTTCGTTACTTATATGTACTGACCGAGGGTATCGGTAACAGTGAAATCAAAAATTCTCCGATAATTTTTCGGCAGCGGCAAGCCGCAGGCATACCGTCAGGACCTGGCAGGCCTTCGCCAGGTTTTCAGGCGAGGGATAGGTGGGCGCGATGCGGATATTCGTGTCGTTCGGGTCCTTCTTATAGGGGTAGGTTGCGCCGGCACCGGTCAGCACCACGCCGGCCTCCTTACAGAGCGCAACCGTGCGCTTTGCACAGCCCGGCAGGGTGTCGAGCGAAATGAAGTAACCGCCGCGGGGCTTGGTCCAGGAAGCGATTCCGAGGCTTCCGAGCTCCTCCTCCAGCGTGTTCAGAACGGCCTCGAACTTCGGACGCAGGATGGCCGCGTGACGGGCCATATGAGCCTCCAGGTTCTCCTTGCTCTTCAGGAAAAGAACGTGGCGCAGCTGGTTGACCTTATCGAAGCCGACCGTCATAAAGCCGGCGCGCTTTTTCAGCTCCGCCAGGTTGGCTTCGGAAGCGATGACTGCGGAAATGCCGTCGCCTGCGAAGGTGATTTTGGAGGTCGAGAAGAATTCGTAGACCAGATTCTCGTTTCCGGACGCGCTCAGAAGGTCGAAAATATTGAGCAGCTTAGCGGGGGCCTCGGGATAGAGATGATGCACCATGTAAGCATTGTCCCAGTAGACGCGGAAATCGGGCGCGGCGGGCTTTAAGGCCGCAAAGCGGCGCACCGTTTCGTCGGAGTAGCAGATGCCGCCGGGGTTGGAATAGAGCGGGACGCACCAGATGCCCTTGACAGCGGGATCCCGGACGTAGGCCTCGACCATGTCCATGTCAGGACCGTCCTCGCCCAGGGGAATGTTGATCATTTCGAAGCCGAACTGCTCCGTGATGGCAAAGTGACGGTCATAGCCGGGCACGGGGCAGAGGAACTTGAGCCCCGTCTGCTTGCTCCAGGGCTCGCATCCGGCCAGGCCGAAGCAATAGCCGAAGGAAATCAGGCTGTACATGATTTCCAGGCTGGCGTTATTCCACAGATTCACCATGGAGGGCTTCACGCCCACGATTTCCGCCACCAGGGCCTTGGCCTCGGGGATGCCGTCGGGCGTGCCGTAGTTGGCCGTATCCAGCCCGCTCTCGGTCACAAGCTCCTCACGCTTGGTGAGCACCGTCAGAAGCCCCTCGGAAAGGGCCGCCTGCGAGCTTTCGGGCTTGCCGCGGGACATGTCGAGTGTAAGTCCCATGGCCTTGATGGATTCGAATTTTTCCTTCAAAGCGGCATATTCCTCACGAAGCTGTGCCGCCGTCATATCCGTATATTTCATACTGTCCTGCCTCCGTTTTGAAAAAAAGACGAAAAAGTACCGTGAGCTTTTGCGTCTTTTGTCTGACTGATAATTATTTCGCCGCGTTGACGATGGCTGCGAAGTCGGCCTTCAGAGAAGCGCCGCCGATCAGACCGCCGTCGATATCGGCCATAGCCAGCAGCTCAGCCGCGTTGGCCGCATTCATGCTGCCGCCGTACTGAATGCGCATTTCATCCGCAACGGAAGCGCCGAAGATTTCGCTCAGGCACTCGCGGATAGCGTGGCAGACCTCCTGAGCCTGCTCGGAGGTAGCCGTACGGCCGGTTCCGATGGCCCAGATGGGCCCGTAGGCGATCACGGTCTTGACCGCCTGCTCAGCGCTCAGACCGTCCATGGCGATCTTGACCTGGTTGCGGATCAGCTCAACCGTGATGCCCTGCTCGCGCTGCTCAAGGCTCTCGCCGACGCAGACGATGGGCTTCAGTCCGTATTCAAAGGCCTTCTTGACCTTGGCGTTGATGAATTCGTCGGTCTCGCCGAAGTAGCCGCGGCGCTCGGAATGGCCGAGAATGACATATTCGCAGCCGGCATCGACGAGCATGGCGCCGCTGATTTCGCCGGTGTAGGCACCCTTGTCCTGGATGTACATGTTCTGCGCACCCACGGCGATGCCGCTGCCCTTAACGGCCTCGGCTACGGTGGTGATGTCTACGAAAGGCGGGCAGTAAACGACGTCGACCGCCTTGGAGGGGGCTACGATGGGGGCGGGAAGCTCGCAAAGGGCCTTCGCCTCGGAGGGAGTCTTGTTCATTTTCCAGTTGCCGGCAATGATCTTCTTGCGGCCGCGGTTGTTTACGGCAGCCACACCGGGCAGCTCCTTGCCTTCCAGGAACTCAAGGGAAGCGCCGCCGCCGGTGGAAATGTGGCTCATCTTATCGCCGAAGCCGAGCTGATTGACCGCAGCTGCGGAATCGCCGCCGCCGATAACGGTGATGGCGTTCTCAAGCTTGGCCAGGGTCTGGGCAACCGCTACGGTACCGCCGGCGTAGTTGGACATTTCGAAAACGCCCATGGGGCCGTTCCAGACGACGGTCTTGGCATCGGCCAGCACCTCCGCGAACAGAGCGCGGGTCTTGGGGCCGATATCCATGCCCATTTCATCGTCTTCCATGGAGCCCTCGACTACGCGGAAGGGCGCGTCGTTGGAAAATTCCTTCGTAACCAGGTTATCAACGGGAAGAAGCAGCTTGACGCCCTTCTCCTCGGCTTTCTTGATCATGTCAAGCGCATAGTCCATCTTGCCGGCTTCCAGCAGGGACTTGCCGATCTTGTTGCCCTGAGCCGCCATGAGGGTGTAGGCCATGCCGCCGCCG
>JAZRWR010000107.1:0-27429 GCA_045599825.1 Bianqueaceae bacterium
GGCGATGGCCTCGCGCAGGGCGGGGGCGGCTTCGTCGACGATTTCGGTGGCGTCCAGGGAGAGCAGCACCATGCGGCTGTCGCCCTTGCGGAGGGCGAGGGCGTTGACCTCCAGCGGATCGAGCACGCGGTCCGCGAGGCGCATCATATAGTAGCCGGCCAGACCGAGGCCCAGCTCGGGGGTGATATCGACGCGGGCGAAGCCGGCCTGGAAGGCGGTTTCATTGCGCTTTTCCAGACGGGCGGAGAGGATGCGTTCGCAGGCGATGAGGTCCTCGGGCGTGTTGACGCCGCGCAGGTCGTCGCCGTCCTCAATATGATAGGTCTCGACCTTCAGGCCCTTGCGGACCAGAAGCTCGGGCGCTTCGGTCAGGTAATATTCCTTCTGTACGTTGTTGGTGCGGATCTCGGGCAGGACGCGGAAGAGCTCGCGGCTGTCAAAGACCAGAACGCCGGCGAAAAGCTCCTCGATCCTGGCCTGCTCGGGCGTGCAGTCCTTGCCTTCAACGATGGCGCTGAAGCGGCCGTTTCCGTCGCGGATGATGCGGGCCCAGAGCGTAAGCTCGGGGTTGTTGGCGGTCATCAGGGTGCAGGCAGCGCCGCTTTCCGCGTGGTAGCGGCAGATGGCCTCGAGGTCCTCTTTTTTGAAGAGGGGCATGTCGCCGAAGGTGACGAGCACGGTTCCGTCAAAGTCCGCGAAGCGGTCCGCGCAGACCATGACCGCGTGGCCGGTGCCCAGCTGCTCCTTCTGCTCGACGTACTGATAGCGCGGGCCGAAGTAGTCCATGACCTGCTCCTTCTTGTAGCCGACGACCACGAAGCTGTCCTCGGGGGCGATGAAGGAGGTGGCCTCCAGCACGGTCTTAAGAAGCGGCCGGCCGGCGACCTCGCGCATGACCTTGGGCGCGGTGTGCTGCTCGGAGAAGAGGCGGGTGCCCTTGCCGGCAGCGGGGATGATGACACGCAAATTGTCCATTTTTCTGACAATCCTTTCTTGCGGGAAATTTAAAAAGAAAACTGATAGCGGTAGGGGTCACCCTTCAGACCGAACTCGCAGTAGAGCCCGTCCAGTACCCGGCGGATGTCGGGCAGGTGCGCCTCCATGTCGGCCAGAAGCGTCAGCTGCGTGCGGCTCCGGTCCAGATTCTGTTCCTCGTACGAGGTGGTGTAGTAGGTGTCGCCGTTCAGGTAGTCCGCCAGGAAGCGGATGCCGTCCTCGGAGGTGATGATGAGGGGTGCGTAGGGCAGGAGAGCCAGCTCCTCCTCGGTCAGGATGGGCCCGGCGGAGGTCAGATAGCCGCGGGCGTACTGCGCGTAGAGGCCCAGGTCGAAATGCACCTTCGAAAGGTCCTTTTCGTCGTCGCGCGCGGTGTTCGTGCCGATGCGGATGGAATCGCCGAAGTCGTAGAGGGGCGAGCCGGGCATGACGGTGTCGAGGTCGATGATGGCGACGGGCAGGTGCGTATTGGTATCGAAGAGAATATTATTCAGGTTGCAGTCGTTGTGACAGGTGCGGTAGGGAATGGTGCCGTCATCCAGGCGGGAGGAGATAAGGGGGAAGAGGGCTTTGTGTGCGCGCACGAAGGCGACCTCCTTTTCGACGCCTGCGAGGCGGCCGGCCGCGTCCTCTTCAATGGCCTTTTCGAGGTCCAGGTAGCGGGAATAGGTGTTGTGGAAGTTGGGAATGACGGTCTGGAAGTCCTCGGCGGGGAAGCGGTTGATCTGGCGCATGAATTCACCGAAGGAGAGACCGGAGTAGTAGAAGGTTTCGGGGCGGTCCGGGATGTCGAGCGAGTAGACGTCGGAGTAGTGCGAGAGCAGACGCCAGCAGCCGGATTCGGCGCGGTGATAGAGCTTGCCGCTGCGGGTGCGGGTGACGGACTGCAGGCAGCCGACCTCGCGCGCGCCGGGCAGGCGGAAGGTGTGGCGCAGATATTCACCGGCCAGGTTATAATTATGCATCAAAAGATCGACGTTTTGGAAAACGTCGGTGTTGATGCGCTGCAGCGTGAAGCGGCGGACCAGATTGCCGTCGGAGTGCACCTCGACAAAATAGGTGCGGTTGATGTAGCCCGTGTTGACCTGAACGGCGTTGGTGACCTCGCCGTCGACGGCGAAGTGGCTGACGATCTCCCTCAGGGTTTCCAGGCTGATGGAATCTAATTTTTTCATGTTAAGTACAGCCTCAAAGACATAGTAGAACACTTATTTTTAACACGGTGCATGTTTTTTGTCAATCTTTTGACAGTTGATTTTTGCTTTCGTTAGTGTATACTGAAAATACTGACTGTATGCAGGAGTAATTATGTTTTCATTAAGAGAGATATACCGGATCGGGCACGGACCGTCCAGCTCGCATTCGATGGGACCGGCGCTGGCCGCACGGGAGCTGTCCGGGCGTTATCCGGAGGCAGATTCGTTCCGGGTGACGCTTCAGGGCTCACTGGCGAAGACGGGTAAGGGCCACCGCACCGACTACGCCATCCGGGAGAGTCTGAAGCCTTATCCGGCGGAGATCGTTTTCGATCCGGAGAGCACGCCGCTTCCCCATCCGAACACGCTCCTTTTTGAGGCCTTCCGTGAGGGATGCCTTCTGGGTGCGCACCGCGTGATGAGTGTCGGCGGAGGGGCCTTCGTCATCGAGGGCGAGGAGCGTCCCGCCGCGGCCCATGTCTATCCGCTGTCGGATTTTTCGTCCATCCGCTCGGTGTGCGAGCTGATGGGCTGCCGTCTGCCGGACTACGTGAAGGCGTGCGAGGGCGAGGCCATCCTTTCCTACCTGGCCGAGGTCTGGACGCAGATGAAGGCGACGCTCGTGCACGGCCTTTCGACGGAGGGCCATCTGCCCGGAGGCCTTCAGGTACGCCGACGTGCTTCGCTTTTGTACGAGGCGGCGCAGCAGGCAAAGGACGGGGCATCGCGGGAGCGCTTCCTGCTGAGCGCCTACGCCTACGCGACCGCCGAGGAAAACGCGGCGGGCGAGCTGATGGTGACTGCGCCGACCTGCGGGGCCTCGGGCGTGCTTCCGGCCGTCCTCTTTTTTGAACAGACGCAGCACGGCGTAAGCGATGAAGACATCGTCCGCGCGCTGGCGGCAGCGGGCCTCATCGGCAACATTATCAAGACGAACGGCTCCATTTCCGGCGCCGAGTGCGGCTGTCAGGCCGAAATCGGCAGCGCCTGCACCATGGCGGCCGCGGCCCTTTCGGAGCTTGGCGGGCAAAGTCTGGCTCAGCTTTGCTGCGCCGCGGAAATCGCGATGGAGCACAATCTCGGCCTCACCTGCGACCCGGTGGCGGGCCTCGTGCAGATTCCCTGCATCGAACGCAACGCTATGGCCGCCCTGCGCGCCTACGACAGTGCCGCGCTGGCCGAGCACATCTACCCGGAGCAGAAAATCCCGCTCGACCTCGTCATCCGCACGATGAAGGAAACAGGCCGCGATCTTTCGAGCCACTACCGCGAAACCGCCGAGGGCGGGCTCGCCAAGCTCTACGTCAAGGACTTTGATTAAGGAATTCTTGTCAAAACACCGCAAATATGGTATCCTAAACCATCCGAAAGCGAAATAAGGGGAAAAACTATGAAAATTTCGAAAATGGCTCAGGCAATCGAACCCTCGCTTGCCCGCAAGCTGTTCAATATGACCAAGCAGTTCAGCGACGTCGTCGACCTCACGCTGGGCGATCCTGATCTGAAGCCCAACGAGCTCATCCGCAAGGCCGCCTGCGATGCCGTTATGGCGGGCAAATCCCGCTACAGCGTCAACGCCGGCATCCCGGACCTGCGCGCCGCTGCAGCCGAGCTTTTTACCAAGGAATACGGCCTGAGCGTGGACCCCGCCGCCGAGATGATGATTTCCGTCGGCGGCATGGAGGGCCTCTTCCTGTCCCTGGCCTGCCTGATCGACGAGGGTGATGAGGTCATCATCCCCGCGCCTTACTATGTCAACTACGTGCAGATGGTCCGCATGTGCGGCGGCGTGCCCGTCATTTTGTATTCGACCGAGGAAAACGGCTTCTCGCTGGAGCCCGAAAAGGTGGAGGCGGCTATCACGGAGCGCACCGTGGCGGTCATCGTCAATTCGCCCTGCAACCCCACCGGCGAGGTCCTTTCCGCGGAGGTCCTGGCGCAGCTGGCCGATATCGCTGTCCGTCACGACCTGACGGTCATTTCGGACGAGGTCTACAAGACTCTCATCTACGACGACCGGAAGCATCAGAGCATCATCGGCCTGCCCGGCATGAAGGAGCGCACCGTTCTGATCGACAGCCTGTCCAAGCGCTTCTCGATGACCGGCTACCGCGTGGGCTGCTGCATCGCCCCGGCCGAGCTCATCGCCAACATGGTCAAGATGCAGGAGAACGTCGCGGCCTGCGCGCCCGTGCCCTCGCAGCACGCCGGCGTCGTGGCTTATACGCAGTGCGCGGACGATACCGAAATGCTCCGGGTCTTCACGGAACGCCGCGACTTCATGGCCGACGCGATCAACGCGATCCCGAACCTGTCCTGCCGCCGTCCCGCAGGCACCTTCTACCTCTTCGTCAACATCTCGAAGACGGGACTTAAGTGCCTGGATTTCTGCTACAGGCTGCTGGAGGCGGAGCACGTGGCCGTTGTGCCCGGCATCACCTACGGCGCGCCGTACGAGCAGTACGTTCGCATCGCCTACACACACGATATTTCTGTCCTTGCGGAGGGTGCGGAGCGCATCGCGCGCTTCTGCAGGAGTCTTCAGTAAGCTTTTGATAAGAGCCGCAGAGGGACGGCCCGGAACAGCCGTCCCCCGGCTCTTTTTTGCTTAGGAAATCTGTTTGAAAATTGTCTTTTCGGTGTACAAAGGGACGGAATTGTGGTACAATTCAAGCAAAGAAGAAAAAACGGGGGACCTTACCATGAATGACTTGCAAAAGGCAAATATATGGAAAAGGCTCTCCGCTTATTTATTTGACGGGATTCTGCTGATCATCGCCGCGGTCGGCTTCGGCTGGCTGATGTCGCTGGTCTGCGGCATGAATGCCCGCGCGGCCGAGCTCGAGGCGGTCTACGAGGAGTACGAGACCCGCTTCGACATCGACCTTGAGAAGGCGCTTGAGGAATACGCCGAGCTGGACGACGAGACCCGCGCGCGCTTCGACGCCGCCGAGGCCGCCATGAACGCCGACGAGACCCTGACCGCCCTTTACAACCGCGTGCTGAACGGGTCCGTGCTGGTCGTCTCCCTCGGGCTGCTTCTGGCCTTCCTGCTTATCGAGCTCGCGCTGCCGCTCATCTTCGGTGACGGCCGCACGCTCGGCAAGAAGATCTTCGGTCTGGGCGTAATGCAGCAGAACTGTGTGCGCATCCGGCCCGCTGCCGTTTTTGTCCGCGGCATCCTGGGCAAGTACGCGCTTGAAACCATGCTGCCTCTGGCGGTCCTCTTCATGGTCTGGGCGGGCGGTATGAACGGCATCGCTCTTTTGCTTCCCTTCGGCCTTCTGCTGGTAAACGCCGGCATGCTGGTCAGCGGGAAGGGCGTCGTCGTGCACGATCTGATGGCCTATACCGTCGCTGTGGACCTCGCCAGCCAGCGCATCTTCGATACCCCCGAGGCCGCCGACGCCTTCGCGGCGCGTCAGGCCGAAAAGCGCCGTCAGGAAGAAGAGTACGGCCGCTCCCTCTATTAATGCTTCAAGATTAACATAAGAAAAGGAATCTGCTATGAAAGTCGTTTTGCAGGACCTCACCAAGGTCTTCCCGAATCGGAACAAGAAAGTCGGCGGGAACGTCGTAGCGGTCGACAAGTTCAGCTACGAAATTCCCGACGGCAAGCTGGTCGGTCTTCTGGGCCCCTCCGGCTGCGGCAAATCCACCACGCTTTACATGATCTGCGGCCTGCAGGCACCCACCTCCGGCAAGATCTTCTTCGGCGACGAGGACGTAACGGAGCTTCCTCCCGAAAACCGCGGCGTCGGCCTGGTCTTTCAGAACTACGCCCTCTATCCGCATCTCACCGTGCGGCAGAACATCCTCTTCCCCCTTCAGAACCTGAAGGGCGCTGACCGCCTCACCAAGGAAGAGATGCTGGAGCGCGCCGACGAGGCCGCCCGTCTGGTTCAGATCCAGGACCTGATGGACCGAAAGCCCAGCGAAATGTCCGGCGGCCAGCAGCAGCGCGGCGCCGTCGCCCGCGCCCTGGTCAAGATGCCCCGCGTGCTCCTGCTTGACGAGCCCCTTTCCAATCTGGACGCCCGCCTGCGCCTGCAGACCCGCGAGGAGATCCGCCGCATCCAGCGCGAAACCGGCATCACCACCGTCTTCGTCACCCACGACCAGGAAGAAGCCATGAGCATCTCCGACTGCATCGTGGTCATGAAGAAGGGCGTCGTCCAGCAGATCGGCCAGCCGCAGGACGTCTACGACAACCCGGCCAACCTCTTTGTTGCCAAATTCCTGGGCACCCCGCCCATTAACATATTCGACGGCCGCGTCGAAGGCGGAAGGCTCTTCATCGGTCAGGACGCCGTCATGGACGTCCCCGGCCTGCCTGACGCGCCCGTCACCGTCGGCGTCCGTCCCGAAGGCTTCGCCCTCGACCCCGAAGGTCCCTTCGTCTGCGACCTGTCCTCCGTCGAGGTCATGGGCCGCGATGTCTCCGTCGTCTCCGCACATGAAGGCTGCCAGACGCCCATCCTGCGCTCCATCATCCCCGCGGAGCTCAAGAACTCCATCGGCGGCGACAAGGTCCGCTTCATGCTGAAGCCCGCCAAGACCTACCTGTTCGACGCCGAAACCGAAGAGCGCATCCCGACCGAGGTGAAATAAATGGTAGACTCCAAGCAGCAGTGGAAGGCGTGGCTGTACCTTTCACCCGCCATTGTGCTCCTCCTCGTATTCACAGTCTGGCCCATCATCAATACCGTTGCGATGTCCCTGCTTGAGGGCTACAGCGGACTGCAGGCCGTCGGCGGCGCCAGCTTCAAATTCGGCGTCGGCAACTTCATCAAGGTCGTCCAGTACAAGAAATTTGCGCAGTGCCTCAAAAACACCTGCCTGCTGTGCGTCCTGACCGTCCCGATCTCCTCCGTCCTCGCACTGCTCATCGCCGTCGCGCTCAACAACGTCGGCCCCATCTCGAAAGCCCTGCAGGCCGTCTTCTTCCTGCCCTACGTCACGAACTCCATCGCCATCGGCATGGTCTTCGCCGCCATGTTCAACATCGTCGGCAGCTTCTACGGCACCGAAAACGAAATCATCGTCACCGCCGGCATCGTCAACAACATCATCGAATTCTTCGGCGGCCACGCCATCAACTGGATCAACTACGGCTCCTCCTACGCGGCCAACATCGCCGTCATGACCATCTACATCGTCTGGAACGCGCTTCCCTTCAAGATCCTCATCCTGCTGGGCGGCCTCCAGAGCATCAACAAGCAGTACTACGACGCCGCCAAGGTCGACGGGACCTCCCGCTTCCGCACCCTGACCCGCATCACCGTTCCGCTGCTTTCCCCGATGATCGCCTACGTTGTCATCACCGGCTTCATCGGCGGCTTCAAGGAATACACCAGCATCGTCGGCATCTTCGGTGAGAACATGGGTCCCGCCGATGACGCCAAGCGCCTCAACACCATGGTCGGCTTCATCTACGACTCCTTAAGCACCAACAAGCAGGGCCTGGCCAGCGCGGCCGCCCTCATCCTCTTCGGCATCATTCTTGTCGTCACCCTGATCAACCTCAAGGTCAGCGACAAGAAGGTGCAGTACTAAGGAGGTGCCCCGATGAAAACCATGAAAGAACGCAACATGAAACAGGTCACCGCCCGTCAGAAGGTCACCAACGGCTTCGCAAACGCGTTCCGCCTCATCTTCCTGATCATCATGGCGCTGATCGTCCTCTTTCCCTTCTACTGGATGATTAACTCCTCCCTCAAAACGATGGAGGAATACCGCGAAAGCATCCCGACCTTCTGGCCCCGCGTCATTATGTTCTCCAACTACGCGACCGCCTTCACCACCGCGAACCTCGGCCGCCTCTTCCTGAACACGCTCTTCGTCGGCACCGTCTCCACCCTGCTTTCGCTCGTCATCACCATCTTCTCCGCCTTCGCCTTCGCGCGCCTCGAGTTCAAAGGCAAGAATATTTTCTTCGCCGGCCTCCTGGCCACGATGATGATCCCCGGCGAGCTCTTCACCATCACCAACTACGCCACGGTCACCAGCCTCGGCTGGCTCAAGACCTACACGGTCCTGATCGTCCCCTTCCTGGTCTCCGTCTTCTACATCTACCTGCTCCGCCAGAACTTCCTCCAGATCCCCAACGAGCTCTATCTGGCCGCCAAGGTAGACGGCACCTCCGACTTCAAATACCTCTGGAAGGTCATGCTGCCCCTCTCCCTCCCCACGCTGATCTCGATCACGCTGCTGAAGATGATGGGCGCCTGGAACTCCTACATCTGGCCCCGCCTCGTCGCGAACGATGAGGCCCACCGCCTGATCACGAACGGTCTGCGCGGCGCCTCGTTTATCGACCAGGCGACCAACGAGACCAACTACCCCATCCAGATGGCGGCCGTCGCCATCGTTTCGTTCCCGCTCTTCCTGGTATACGTCTTCCTGCGGAAGTACATCATGAAGGGTGTGAGCAGGAGCGGAATTAAGGGATAACGCGAAAACGCTCCGCGCTTTCGCCCCCCCGCATTGTCTGTCTGCGCCTTCCGCGCCGGCATTCAATATAGAAAAAGAAAAATCTAAACAAGGAAGGAAAGCAAAATGAAGAAGAGAAGTCTTCTTGCCCTGCTTCTTGCGGCGCTGATGGTGATGACCACCGTGCTCACTACCGGCTGCAAGAACGGCGGCAGCAAAAACGTCAATTTCACCGTACCCGAGAACGGCTACGATGGAAGCGAGGTGACGATTACGTTCTCCCATACGATGGGCTCCAACCTGAGCACCGTCCTGAACGCCTACATTGAGGAGTTCAACAAACTGTATCCGAACATCCACATCGTGTCCGAAGTTGTCGGCTCCTACGATGACGTTCGCGACCAGATCAGCACGCAGATCACCGTCGGCGAGCAGCCGAACATCGCGTACTGTTATCCTGACCATGTTGCGCTTTACAACCTGGCCGGTGCGGTTGCTACGCTGGACGATCTGATCGACTCCAAGATCAAGGTCACCCGCGAAGACGGCACCACCGAGCTTCTCGGCCTGACCGACGAGCAGAAGGCTGACTTCATCGAAGGCTACTACAAGGAAGGCACCCAGTTCGGCGACGGCCTGATGTACACCCTGCCTTTCTCCAAGTCTACCGAAGTCCTTTACTATAACAAGACCTTCTTCGATGCCAACAACATCCAGGTTCCCACCACCTGGGAAGAGATGGAAGCTGTCTGCGCGAAGATCAAGGCGCTGGATCCGACCAGCATTCCTCTTGGCTACGACTCTGAAGGCAACTGGTTCATCACCATGTGCGAGCAGTACGGCTCCGGCTACACCAGCGCCACCGGCGATCACTACCTCTTCGACAACGAGACCAACCGGAATTTCATCAAGATGTTCCGCGAGTGGTATCAGAAGGGCTATCTGACCACCCAGACCCTGTACGGCTCCTACACCTCCGGTCTGTTCGTTGCGACGACCGGCACCCGCAGCTACATGTCCATCGGCTCCTCCGCCGGTGCGGTTCATCAGTGCCCCTCCGCTGTGGACGGCGTCCGTCCCTTTGAGGTCGGCATCGCCACCATCCCCCAGGTCAACACCGCGGCGCCCAAGGTCATCTCCCAGGGTCCCAGCGTCTGCATTTTCCTGAAGGAAAATCCCCAGGAAGTCATCGCCTCCTGGCTGTTTGTGAAGTATCTGACCACCAGCACGGATTTCCAGGCTGAGTTCTCCATGGCCTCCGGTTATGTGCCCGTCATCAAGTCCGTCATGAACAATGCGGCTTACGCGGCCTCTCTGGAAGCGGCGGACGGCGGCGACAACATCGCGGCTCTGTCCACCAAGATCTGCATGGAGCAGGTCGACGCTTATTACACCTCTCCCGCTTTCAACGGCTCCTCTACTGCCCGTTCTCAGGTTCAGAGCCTGCTGGCGAAGTGCCTGACCCTTAAGGAAGCTGACGGCGACATCGACGCCCAGATCAAGGCTGCCTTCGAGGATGCGATTCAGGAGTGCGAATACGCGAACTAAAGGCTTATGACGCGCGGCTACGTAAACAAAATCGCAAGCGGGCTTCTGGCCCTCCTGTTGACGGCTTCCTGCCTTTTCGGCTGCGGAAATCCGACGCCGGAGGAATCGAAGGAGTCCTCGGAGGCGGTTCAGGCGGAATACGCCGACATCGCCGGGAAGCTGAAGCTTGCGGAGAATTCGAGCTCAAAGAAAGCGGCCGTGACGGTCCGCAGCTTTATCGACGGAGACACGACGCACTTCAACATCGATGATCCGGATTTTCCGGACCGCGTGCTGAAGGCGCGTTACCTGGCCATCAATACGCCGGAGTCCACGGGCAAAATCGAGGAGTACGGCAAGGCGGCGGCCAATTTCACGCACGATAAGCTGGCCGGCGCCAGCTCCATCCTTGTCGAGAGCGATGACGAGAGCTGGAACAAGGACTCCACGGGCTCCCGCATTCTGGTGTGGGTCTGGTATCGCACGAGCGAAAACGAGCCCTACCGCAATCTGAACATCGAAATTCTGCAGAACGGCCTGGCCATCGCGTCGTCCGCGGCGAACAACCGCTACGGCAGCTACGCGACGGAGGCCCTCAATCAGGCGAAGAGCCTGAAGCTGAACGTCTTTTCGGGTCAGAAGGATCCTCTGTTCTACTACGGCGACGCCGTCGAGCTGACGCTCGCGGAGCTCCGTATGCATACGGAGGAATATAACGGCATCAAGGTGGCCTTCGAGGGCGTCGTCACCCGCGGCTATGACAACAGCGTCTATGTCGAGGAGTTCGACCCGGATACGGAGCGCTGCTACGGGATGGTCATCTACATCGGCTTTAACCTGAGCGGTCAGGGGCAGGCCATCATGCGCGTGGGCAACCGAGTGCGCGTGGTCGGCACCGTGTCCTACTGGGAGGGCGGCGGTACCTATCAGGTATCCGGTCTTTCCTACCGCGCGGTCAAGCCGGATGATCCGAGCAATATCCAGAAGCTGGGCGAGGGCTTTGAGCCTGCCTACGTACCTTTCACCGCGGAGCAGTTCAACGACCCGGAGTATATGGCCCTTGCACTGGATACGACCGTTTCCCTTACCGGACTTTACGTGAGCGGCGCCAAGGTGACCGCCGACGAGTCGAGCGATGAGTACGGCGCGATGACCCTGATCTGCACCGATGAAAACGGTCAGACGGTTCAGCTGCGCACGGCTCCGCTCCACGCGGAGGACGGTTCCCTGATTACCCCGGGCATGCTGATGGGCAAAACCCTCGTGGCCCGCGGGGTGGTATCCTACTACGGCGGGATCTACCAGCTGAAACTGTTCTCTTTCCGAGACATTACGATATTAGAGTAAAATAAGGAGTAAAAACCATGAAGAAGTTTTTGGCTTTCGTGCTGGCGGTCCTCATGGCCTTTTCCTGCCTGTCTGCCTGCAAGCAGCAGGGCGGTGAAGAGTCTCAGGAGACCTCCTATCTGAAGCAAGCGAAAGATTACATCCACACGATGTACAAGGACGTTGCTGCCAAGACGGCTGCCGATTACAAGCGCGTCGCGCTGGTCACCATCAGCGGCAAGCAGTTCCCCATCACCTGGACCGTTGACGTAACGGCCGGTCCTGCGGACGCCATCCAGATCGTCGAAGACGGTAAGATGGTTGTCATTGATGTTCCCGAAGCGCCCGAAGAGCAGATCGACTACACCCTGACCGCGACGGTCAGCGAGAACGGTGAGTCTCTGAGCACGTCCTTCAATTACTACGTTCCTGGCGTTGCGAAGTCCGAGGACGGCGCCAAGGTCGTAAGCGAGTTCAAGCCCGGTGTCGGCTACAAGTACGGCTTCTATCAGGCGAACCTGGACCAGACCCTCTTCTTTGCGGGCGGTCTGTCCGGCAGCTACCTGGCCACCACGCCTGACATCACCGCGGCGGTCGACGTCTTCGTCGAAGAGGTCGAGGGCGGCTATCACCTGTACTTCATGGACGGCGAGACCAAGACCTACCTCGACATCTACGAGTACAAAGAAGGCAAGGCCGGCGTCCAGCTGACCGCCGAGCCCGTTTCCACCTTCGTCTGGAACGAGGACGCGAAGGTCTTCGTAGCCCCCAATGTCGCCGGTGAAGACCGCTACATGGGCACCTACAACACCTATAACACCATCAGCGCTTCCTCCACATCCTACATCCTGGGCGACAACCTGTCCAAGATCGGCGTCAGCCAGTTCCCCTGCCAGCTGCTCAACATCGTTGTCAGCACCAATACCGTCTCCGAGTTCAAGCCCGGCGTCGGCTACAAGTACGGCTTCTACCAGGCGAATCTGGACCAGACCCTCTTCTTTGCGGGCGGTCTGTCGGGCAGCTCCCTGACTACCACGCCTGACTTCCTGAAGGCCGCGGATGTCTTCGTCGAAGAGGTCGAGGGCGGCTATCACCTGTACTTCATGGACGGCGAGACCAAGACCTACCTCGACATCTACGAGTACAAAGAAGGCAAGGCCGGCGTCCAGCTGACCACTGAGCCTGTTTCCACCTTCGTCTGGAACGAGGACGCGAAGGTCTTCGTAGCCCCCAATGTCGCCGGTGAAGACCGCTACATGGGCACCTACAACACCTACAACACCATCAGCGCTTCCTCCACCTCCTACATCCTGGGCGACAACCTGTCCAAGATCGGCGTCAGCCAGTTCCCCTGCCAGCTGCTGACCGTCAAGACTCCCGTGAAGGCCGTTGAGCCCGTGGAAGGCACCGCCTACAAGTACGGCCTCGTTCAGGCCAACCTGGACCAGACCCTCTTCTTCAACGGCCAGATGAACGGCAGCTACTTCGCGACCACCGCCAACCCCGCGGAAGCGGTTGACGTTTTCGTCGAGAACGTCGAGGGCGGCGTCCGCATCTACTTCATGGACGGCGAGACCAAGACCTACCTCGACATCTATGAGTACAAAGAAGGCAAGGCCGGCGTTCAGCTGACCACCGAGCCCAGCGCCGTCTTCACCTGGAACGAGGATGCGAAGGTCTTCGTAGCCAACGTAGCCGCCGATGACCGTTATCTCGGCACCTACAACACCTACAACACCATCAGCGCCTCCGCCACCTCCTACATCCTGGGCGACAACCTGTCCAAGATCGGCGAGAGCCAGTTCCCGGCGTTCTTCTACGTCATCGGCTTCTAAGCCCTATTGCACATCAAAGCCCTCCCTTCGGACTACGAGGGGAGGGCTTCTTCATAGGAGACTTTATGCACGAGCTTTTTGAACTGTTTTATACCTTTGCCAAAATCGGGCTGTTCACCTTCGGCGGCGGCTATGCGATGATTTCGCTGGTCGAGGATATCTGTGTCGAGAAAAAGCAGTGGATCACCCACGAGGAGATGATGAACCTGATTGTGGTGGCGGAGTCGACGCCCGGGCCCATCGCCATCAACTGCGCCACGCTGGTGGGCAGCAGGCAGAAGGGCTTTTGGGGAGCGCTCGCAGCGACGGTCGGAGTTGCGCTGCCCTCCTTTGCGATCATTTTTGCACTGTCGAAGGTGCTCGACAGCTTCTTAAGCATCCCGCTGGTTGCGCATGCCTTTATGGGCATCAAGGCAGCCGTGGCGCTTCTGATTCTTCAGGCGGGTCTTAGGATGCTTCAGAAGATGCCGAAGAACGCGCTTTCCTTCATCATTGCGGGTCTGTGCATAGCCGCGCTTCTGGCTGCAAGCCTTTTGAGCGTCCGTCTGTCCAGCATCGTGCTGATGCTTGCGGCGGCCGCCGTCAGCCTCGGACTCTATGCGCTCCGCGCGCGGAGGGGAGGGAAGGCATGATCTATCTGGAGCTTTTCTGGGCCTTTCTGAAGGTCGGCTGCTTTGCCTTCGGCGGTGCCTACGGCGCCATTCCGCTGATCCGCGAGGTCGTTCTCGGGATGGGCTGGCTGAGCGACAGCGAGCTTTCCACGATGATCGCGGTTTCGGAGAGCACGCCGGGCCCCATCATGGTGAATCTGGCGACCTACGTCGGCAGCAGTCAGGCGGGCTTTTTCGGGGCGCTCGCGGCGACGGCCGCGGTGATCCTGCCGGCCTTTCTGATCATTCTGCTGCTCAAGGCCGTGCTGGACCGCTTTCTCGAAAACCCCTACGTGCAGGCGGCGCTGAACGGGCTGAAGCCCTGCATCATCGGCATCATCCTGGCGACCGGCCTGGAGCTTCTCCTGAAAGCGATCCTGCCGGAGGCGGGGGAGGATATGCGGTCCTTTGATTTTCGGGCGCTTCTGATCTTTGTTTTCCTGGCGGTTTTGTCTTTTGTGTGGAAGAAAAAGAGCGGGAAGCGGCTCTCGCCGATATGGATGATCGTGATCGCGGCCGGCTGCGGGATGGCAGCTTATATCTGAACGGACGCCCGTACCGCCTGCTTTCCCGGGTGCGGTGACAAGCTGTTTGTTTTGACGATTGACAGTCGCCTCCTCGGAATATATAATGACGCCATCATCCCGTGATCAGCTGAGGAGGTTTTCCTTATGAAAAAAACCATATGCTTGCTCCTGGCATGCTTTCTGTGCCTTGCGGTTTTACCGGCCTGCCGAAAGCTGCCTGACGACGGTCCGCGCAGCTACGCCTGTGACAGCGGATTGGACGCTACCGTATTTGCCGCGAAAAACGGGCAGTATACGTCCCTGTATCTGCCGTTGTACCGGCTTGTGGAGGACGGGGAGCGTTATCTCCTTCCGCTTGCCGAGAGCAACCGCTATGTCTTCGGAGAGGATGCGGTGCTTCTGGGCGAGGGGATTGAGGCGCTGAACGGCGGTACCGTGGATATTATTCCGACCAGGCTCGACGTGCTCCTCGGGACAGAGAACTGGCAGAAGCTTAGCAAGAGCGAGCGCGAGGCGCTTGAGAATGCCTACGTCTGGGCGTTTGCGCTGCGCTTCTCCGGATGCATCGCGGAGGAGGTCCTTCTGACCGGCTTTGAGGTTCCGGTGCTGGAGCTCAGCTATTCATTTAACGGCCTTCGCATCGTTCCGGAGGCCCTGCCCGAGGCTTATCTGGAGGGCAGCGCGGAGCAGCTGCTGGGGCTTACGCTTCCCGAGCAGTACCGTGAGGCCGGTCAGTCCGACGGCTTTGAGGCCTTCTTTGATGTTTATGGCTCGGTGGAGTTTTCGGCGGCTCGTGTCAGCGTCGAAACGCCGGGCTGGAGCGTTGATGCCGGCAATGTGGGGCCGCTCGGCAAGCAGGAGTGGGCTGAGTGGCAGCTGCGCTTTGTGCCGGAGTCCCCGGAGCAGCAGGGCGATACGGTGATCCTTACGCTTGTCTACGAGCTGGAGCGCCCGAGCGGCGAGAAGATCCGCTGCTATCAGTATCCGGTTTCGACGCTGACGGCGGAGGCCTTTGCGCTGCAGTGCCTGAAATGAGTTCAGAATGAAAAATGAAAAGAGCCCGGTTTCCGATATACGTATCGGAAGCCGGGCTTTGTTCAGATTTCGGAAAGGGCGAGCCGGTAGGCGGCTTCGTCGGTGTGGGCCGTGGTAAGGGGCGTGACGCTGATGAAGCCGGAGAGGACGGCGTCGGTGTCGACGGAGAGGTCCCCGTTATTGGGGCAGGCCGAATAGCCGACGGCCTGATAGAGATTTTCGCCGACGGGCTCGTAGCGGTCCTTGTAGTAGGGGCCGCCCTGGCGGGTCAGACAGATGCGCTCGTCGGGGTCGGCCGGGATGTTGACATTATACAGGCGGGCAAGCTCCAGGAGGCTTTTTCCGCTTGGCGGGTTGGTCAGGAAATTCCAGACGCGGTCCAGGCTCCGGACGGCCCAGCTGAAGCTGTGCGGGTCGGTCGAGAAGGCGACGCCCGGGATGCCCTCGTAGGCGGCCTCAAAGAGCGCGCCGCAGGTGCCGGAGTAGCTGATGTCCTCGCCCATGTTGAGGCCCTTGTTGATGCCGGAGAAGACGATGTCGGGGCGAAGGCCCAGCAGATAGTAGGCGATGCGGATGCAGTCCGCGGGGGTGGAGCCGACGCGCCAGGCCGGGATATCCGGTGCGTAGGGCAGGGTGAAGGGCTCGACCTCAAGCGGGCGGTCAAAGATGATGGCCTGGCTGGTGCCGCTTTGCTGGGTCTTGGGGGCGCAGACGGAGACCTCGCCTAAGCCGCGGGCCCATCGGACCAGGTGCATGAGGCCCTCGGCCTCGATGCCGTCGTCGTTGACAAGCAGAATTTTCATAACCAGCCCTCATGTGTTTCTTTGTATTCCTGAAGCAGGCGATCGGCGTCCGCAAGGAGTGCCTGCATTTCTTCAAGGCTGTAGACGGTGGCGCCGCTGGCCTGGGCGTGCCCGCCGCCGTGGTAGCGGTTTGCGAGCTCACTGACGGTCGTAAAACGCGAGCGAAGACGGACACGGGTGCTTCCGTCCGGGTTTTCGATGAAGGCCAGCCAGATCAGGCTGCCCTTGATGCTGTCGATAAAGCCGACCGCCGCAGAGGCCTGTTCAGAGCTCAGTCCGAGCTCGCGCTGCGCGGCCTCGGTGATGTGCAGGTAGACGACGCCGTGCTCGGTGAACTGCATATGACCGAGGGCCCAGGCCTGATAGCGCAGCGTCCCGGGCTCGTCCAGGTAGAGATGCGCGAAAATGACCTCGGTGTCGATGCCGGCGTCCAGGAGGAGGGCGGCCATGCGCAGCGTCTCGCCGTTCGTCTCGGCGGTCTTAAAGCGCAGCGAGTCGGTGACGCTGCCGGTGTAGAGGCAGCGGGCGGCCTCCTGCGACAGGACCAGACGGTCGGAGAAATCGGCGTAGAAGGAGGTGATGAGCTCGCAGGCAGAGCTTCGGTGCTCCTCGACCAGAGAGAGGCTGCCGTAGGGCTCGGTGTCGATGTGGTGGTCCAGCTTGATGAGCTCACGGCAGAGCGCAGCGCGGCTGTTTGACAGGCGGTCCAGGGTGGAGCAGTCCACGGCGATGCCGAGGGCGCTTTCGTAGAATTCGTCCGGGACGGGCGGATCGTCCTCGCCCAGGAAGCCGAAGCGCTCGGAGCTGTCCTCGTTGATGACGCGGACGTCCTTCCCGGGGTAGCTGGCGCGCAGCAGGGCGCGGAGGCCGTAGGAGGCGCCGAAGGCATCTCCGTCGGGACGCCGGTGACGCATGATGATGATGCGGTCGTAGGCTTCGATTTTCGCGAGGATGGCCTCGCGCAGGGAATCAGGCATTTTCCTTCTCCTTTTTGACAAGCTCGTCCAGGGCGGCCAGAAGCGCCATGGCCTCGGCGCGGTCCTTGACACGGGCGCCGCTTGCCTTTTGATGTCCGCCGCCGCCGAAGGCGACCGCTACAGGGTTGATATTGTAGGCGTTCGAGCGCAGCTCGCACTCGACCTCGCCGGTTTCGTTTTCGGTAAAGTTGACCCAGACGGGGATGCCGCTCAGGTCGGACATGGTGCCGACCATGCCGCGCGAAACGCCGGCGGTGCCGAGGCCGGTCTGCTCGACCAGGGCGCGGTCGTTGTAGAGCCAGGCGACGCCCTGAGGGCTGAGCTGAATGCGTCCGATGAAGGCGGAGCGCAGCTTGAGGCTGTCCAGATCCTCCGCGTAGAGGCGGTTGTAGAGAGCGTTCGTATCGATGCCGGCCTCAAGCAGGCGGGCGGCCAGCGTGAGGGTGCGGGGCGTGGTGCAGTCGTAGCGGAAGCGGCCGGAATCGGTCACCATGCCGGTAAAGAGGGCCGCCGCAGCATCGGCGGGGATGCTCCAGCCGGCTTCGACCGCCAGGGCGGCGACCATGCCGGCGCAGCTTTCAAAGCTCGTATCGGTCACTTCGGTGCCGCAGAACGTACCCGTGAAAAGGTGGTGGTCCAGGCGGAGCGTCTGCGCGGCGCTTTGCCAGCGGCTGTCGGAGACCAGTCCGGCGGAGCCGCAGTCGAGGACGACCGCAAGGGCGTTTTCGTAGAGCCCGTCGGGGACGCTGTCCATTTCGCTTCCGGGCATGAAGGCGTAGCGGCCGGGCGCATCGCCGACGCAATAGACCTCTTTTCCGGGAAAGCTGTGGCGGAGCAGGAAGGCGAGGCCGGTCTGCGCGCCCAGCGCGTCTCCGTCGGGGTGCTCGTGGCGGTGCAGGATGATGACGGGCGCGGCCGAAAGCAGGGCAATTGCCTGTTCAAACATGGGAATATCCTTTCAGGCTCAGTCAAAGTAGCCGATATATTTTACATCGTAGGGGCTGCCCGGGAAGAGATGACGGTAGAGGTCGACGAAGTAGTCGTCCGTCATGCTGGCGATGTAGTCAACGACCAGCTGATTGGGCTCAGTCTCTGAATAGGGGACGGGCCGCTTGTAATTCATGCTCTCGATGTAGTTGATGTGGTGCGAGTAGATGGGGGAGGCAGTGTTGTGATCGGTGAGGTCCCGCAGCATGCGCTCATAGATTTGCGTCATCATGGGCTCAAGGCTTTCCAGCTGCGACTCGTGGATGGGGTCCTCGTAGATGCGGTGGTAGTTTGAATCCATGGCCTGGCGCAGGTCGAGGTACTGCTCCTCTCCCAGGGCGATGAAGCCTTTGCCGTAGCTGTTCTCGATGAGGGAGACCTCCAGGTTGTTGATGATTTCGGGTACGCGCTGGCCGATGGCGCCGGCCTCGAAGGAGAAGGCGTCCAGCATTTTGGCGGTGCGCTCGGCGTCCTGGCGGTCCTTGCCGAGGTAGGCGATGACATCCGCGAAGCGGACGACGCAGGCCTCCAGCGTGGAAGGCTTGACGAAGGCCTTCTTGTTCTGATTGCAGGCCTCGATCTGCGCGTCGAATTTATCGAAGCTCTTGCAGGGCGTGGGCTCGCAGACGCTGACGAGGCGCTCGCCGTTGTGCGCGGCGATGCCGTTTAAGGTCTGCAGAGTGAGGTTAAAGGGGAAGATCCCGTCCAGCACGCGGACGGAATGGATGTTGTGGGAGAAGTGGCGGCCGTTGTGTCCGCACAGGAGCTGGTCGAGCAGGCGCTCGCCGGCGTGGCCGAAGGGCGTGTGGCCGATGTCGTGCCCGAGGGCGATGGCCTCAAGCAGGTCGGTATTCAGATTCAGAGCGCCGCCGACCGTCCGGGCGATGTGCGAGACGAACTGCACGTGCAGAGAACGGCGGGTGACGTCATCGTTCCGGAAAAGGGAGAAGACCTGGGTCTTATCGGCGTAACGGCTGTAATAGGGACAGTACAGGATCTTGTCCATGTCCCGCATGAAGGCGGGGCGCCAGATGCTGGGCTCGTCGGAGGGATCCTCGCTGCGGCGCAGAGCCTCCTTGTTTTCGCAGGCCAGGCGGGTGAAGCTGCCCTCGGCGCGCTCGGTCAGCATGCGGTTGTTCAGCGCTTCGGATAGTTGATCTTTTGCCATATGAGCTCCTTTTGGCGATAAAATGCTGTTGTGATTATACCACAAACGGCGCGGCTTGTCACGGTGAAAGAGGCCCCCGTGCTTCATTCACGGAGGGATGAAGCCGGAGGCCTCGCGGTTTGAATCAGAATTTCATTTCGGGCACCAGCTTCTCAAGGGTGGGGATGATGCCGATTCCGTCGGGCGTCTGGCAGGGCAGCTGCCAGAAGTCGTGAGCGGAGTAGTTGTTGCCTTCGATGATGACGGGGCCCTTATCGGTGATGGCGACGTCCCAGCCGACGTAGCGGATCTCGGGGACCTCCAGCGCGGCGCGCTCGACCAGCTCCAGCGCTTCCTTGTGCATCGGGATCTGGAAGCCGACCAGCGGGATGTGGCTGTTGGGGTGTTCGGTCCAGACCTCGTCGGTGGTGGTATCGCCGGAGTGGGCGGGGTACATGAATTTGCCGGTTTCAAGGTCGATCGGACCGTGGACGCCGTAGCTGTCGACCACGCGGCCGTTGCGGCCGAACTTGGCGACGCAGTAGATGCAGTGGGACTTGCCCCAGGAATCCACGACGGTGATGGCGCGCATGCAGTTCAGGCAGCCGTCATAGACTTTGGCCATGTCGGGATGGTTGCGCAGGCGCTCCTCGACCAGGTCGAATTTCTTTTCGCGGATGTAGGCCAGGAAGTCCTCAAAGCCTGCGTATTCGCTCTTTTCGTGGGCCTCGCAGCCCTCGCCGGAGGCCAGGGAGGCGGGCTTCATGAAGAAGTGCTCGTTGCGGTCCCAGAAGGCGCGGATTTCGTCATTGCTTGCGGTGGCCAGGTCGACATAGTCGCGGCGGATGTAATCCTTGAAGCGGATGTTGAATTCGTTTTTGTTATCGAAGATGTGGGAGTATTCCGGGTTGTTCATGTGCAGGATGAACTTTTTGTTGCGGAAGCGGGTCAGGTAGGTCTTGCGCTGGGCCTCGGTACGGTTGGCGAAGTCAAAGATGATATAGTCGTAGTAGCCGGCCTTGTGGCGGATCATGCAGTGAATGATATCAAAGAAGCAGTATACCTTGCTTTTGCCGCTGCGGCGCGCGGCTTCCTTTACCACGTAATTGAATTTTTCAAGGCTCGCGCCCTTCAGGACGTTGGCGATATAGCTGAGCTTTCCCATGGGAGTTCTCCTTTTTTCAAAGTCGCGCCGAACGCGTTTTTCCGGAACGGCGGAAGCTTATTATAGCAAAAAAGCGGAAAAGAGTCAAGTTAGCGGCCAAGCGCGGCGCGTCCGGTCCGCTTGAAACCGATCGGTCCCTGTCCGTGGCGCTTGTGCCAGAGGGTGAAGGGCAGAAAGAAGAGGAAGGCGGCCAGGCAGACGCAGAACGCGTAGATGGGGGCGTTCACGTACCAGCCGAAGCGCGCGGCGATGTCCTTGAAGACGATGATGGAGGAGACGGCCGGGCCGATGAAGAACATGTTGATGCTGCCGTCGGAGACGTTGTAGAAGGCGAAGTTGATGCCGAGGGCGATCGCCGCGAGGAGGATGAAGCAGACGCAGGCGCGGCGGTAATCGCGCAGGAAGCGTCCGGCTCGGCCGGAGAAGCCGATTACCAGGCCGACGAAGACGAGCATCATGTGCCACACCAGCGAGTGCGCGGTCAGGATGATGTAGTTCCCGAGGATGCCGGAGGGCTCGAGGTAGGCCACGAAGCCGCTCATCAGGTTGAAGGCCAGCATGAAGTCCAGGAGGGTGTCGCGCAGGCGGCCCTCCTTCAGGAAGCCGACCAGAACGCAGAAGTACATGGGGATGCTGCAGAGCTGGAAGGGGAAGACCCACCAGGCGAAGCTGCCCTCACAGATGTAATAGTAGTGGAAGAGGATCTTGAAGACCTCGGTCGCCATCAGGAAAAAGCCGCAGATCAGCATGACCGTGCGGAAGGTCTTTTCGCCCTTGTCTCGCAGCTTCCACGCACCGAAGATGCTGAGAGAGAGGCCGCCGAAGAGGCAGCTCAGATGCAGCGGGCCGTAGGCCTTAGGCGCTTCAACGGACCAGCTGAAGAGTTCAAAAAAGCGATACATAGAGTCATACATGAGTCAATACCTTCTTGTAATCTTTCAGTCTTTCTCTATATGTGTCAGGTGCGTCACTTGGTCACGGCGAATGAAAATAAATTGTTAATAATTCGCCGAAGAGGCGTCGGAGCGCTTGAAAAGAAAGGGGAAAAGAGATTATAATATAAGGTACTATTCAGAAAGGAGTCTCTTCAGACAGTGCTGGAACTCAAAAACATTGTAAAGGTTTACCCTTCGGGCGGAGAAAATGTCCGCGCGCTGAAGGGAGTCAGCCTGCGTTTCCGCAACAACGAATTCGTGTCTATCCTCGGCCCCTCCGGCTGCGGAAAAACCACCATGCTCAACATCATCGGCGGCCTTGATCACTACACCGAGGGAGACCTTGTCATCAACGGCCGTTCCACAAAAGAATATAAAGACCGCGACTGGGACACCTACCGCAATCACAGCATCGGCTTCGTCTTCCAGAGCTACAATCTCATTCCGCATCAGACGGTGCTTTCGAACGTCGAGCTGGCGCTGACGCTGTCGGGCGTCTCGAAGCGCGAGCGCCGGGAGCGGGCCGTTAGGGCGCTGGAGGCGGTAGGCCTGGGAAACCAGCTCAGGAAGCGCCCCGCGCAGATGTCCGGCGGGCAGATGCAGCGTGTCGCCATCGCCCGGGCCATCGTCAACGACCCCGATATCATCCTGGCGGATGAGCCCACCGGCGCGCTGGATTCCGAAACCAGCGTGCAGGTCATGGACATCCTCAAGGAAATCGCCAAGGACCGTCTGGTCGTCATGGTTACCCACAACCCCGACCTGGCGGAGGAATATTCGACCCGCATCATCCGCATGCTGGACGGTGAGATCAAGGACGACAGCCGCCCCATCGGCGATGAGGAGCTGGCCGCGCTGGCCGAGGAGGATCGCCGCAAGGCCGAAGCCGCCGGCAGCAAGACCCGCCGCGCGTCCATGTCCTTCGCCACCGCCTTCGGGCTCTCGCTCAACAACCTCTTCACCAAAAAGGGACGGACCATCCTGACCTCCTTTGCCGGCAGCATCGGCATCATCGGCATCGCGCTGATCTACGCGGTGTCGCAGGGCACCTCCGACTACATCGACACCGTGCAGGAGGAGACCCTGTCCACCTATCCGCTGTCCATTACCTCGGAATCAGCGGACCTCACGGCCATCATCTCCGGCTACCTGAGCTCCTCGAAGGACGCCGACGAAAAGCGCAACGAAAGCTCCGTCACCGAGCAGCAGTTCATCGCGTCCCTGTTCTCGGGAATCGGCACGAACGATCTGCGCTCCTTCAAGGCCCACCTGGACGAAAGCGCCGGGACCCTCGCGGACAGCGTGAACGCGGTCGTATACAGCTACAGCATCACCCCCCTCATCTACACACGCGACGTCAACGGCAGCGTCCTGAAGGCCAATCCGAGCGCCTTCTCCGGCTACATGAGCATGGGCTCCGCCTCGTCCTTCAGCGGCATGAGCTTCGGTCTCTTCAACGAGATGCTCGACAATCAGGAGATGCTTCTCGGCCAATACGACGTCCTGGCCGGCCGCTGGCCCGAAGCATACAACGAAATGCTCCTCGTCCTCTCCAGCCCCGACGAGATCAGTGACTTCCTGACCTATTCCATCGGCCTGCACGACCCGCAGGACATGGCCCGTATGATCGGCGCCCTCATGAACGGTCAGACACCCGAAATGGACGGCAGCGTCACTCAGTGGAGCTACGACGACCTGCTGGCCCTGGATTTCCGCCTCGTGAACGCGGGCGACCTCTACCGCTTCGACGCCCAGCACAACGTCTGGGAGGACATGAGCGGCAACAGCGCCACCCTCGAGCGCGTCTACGACAGCTCACTGCCCCTTACGATCACCGGCATCGCCTGTGCCAAGGCCGGCGCCACCGCCACCGCCCTGTCCCCGGGCATCTGCTACCTGCCCTCCCTCACGCAGAAGGTCATGGAGCGTGCCGCCGCGTCCAACATCGTCGCCATGCAGCAGCTCGACCCCGAAACCGACGTCTTCTCCGGCAAGCGCTTCGGCGAGGAGGACGAAAACGCGGGCCTCGACTTCGCCGAGATGATCACCGTCGACGAGGACGCCCTGGCCTCCGCCTTCAACGTCGACATCGATACCAACACCCTGAGCCGGCTCCTGTCCGACTATATGAGCCAGGCCGCGAAATCCGTCACCGCCGACGCCGAAAAAGCCGGCGCCGCCTTCACCGATACCTTCAAGCTCCTGGCCTCCGCCATGCTGAACGAGTGGTTTGACGCACACGCCGACGAGGAAGGCCTGGCCGAGCTCAGTCTGAGCGACGTCCAGAGCATCGCCTCCGCCTTCATGGAAGGAGGCGGCGCGCAGCAGACCGTCAACGCCCTGGCCAAACGCTACAGCGCCGACCCCGCAGAGCTTTCCGAAATCTACACGCCCCTCCTGTCCGCCATGCTCACCACCCGGGTCCTCAGCAGCCTGAGCGAGCCCGTCGGCCCGGCCCCGGAAGAACCGGCCGAGCCTGCGGAGCCTTCGACGCCCGCCGAGCCGGGCGAGCCGGGCGACCCGACCGATCCCGCCAATCCGGAGCCTCTGCCCGGCATCGACATCGAAGAGATCCTCACAAGCTCCGTCACCCTCACCCGCGACGAGCTCGACGGCCTGGTCAGCGGCTTCGCCTCCGGCACCCTGATGCAGGCCAGCGCCGGCGCCATCGGCACCCGCCTCATCGCGAACGGCCTCCAGACCCGCCTCTCGAACACCCTCGCCCAGTACGCCCGCCAGCTTATGCAGAGCGTCATGGGCAGCGTCCGCGTCGACGAGGACGCCATGGCCCAGGCCTTCCAGTTCAACATGAGCGAGGAAGACATGATGCGCCTCATGAACGCCCTCTCCGGCTCGAACTCCGCGCACAACGCTGCCGCCAACCTCCAGAGCCTGGGCTACTCCGATCCCGCCGACCCTGCCTCCATCTCGGTCTATCTGAAGGACTTCGAAGCCAAGGAGCGCTTCGTCAGCTTCATCGACGACTACAACACGGCCATGGAAGACGCCGGCCTCGACGAGCGCGTCATCCGCTACACCGACATCACCGGCGTCCTCATGTCGTCCGTCACGACCATCATCGACGCCGTCACCTACGTCTTGATCGCCTTCGTCGCGATCTCCCTGATCGTTTCGTCCATCATGATCGGCGTCATCACTCTGATATCCGTCCAGGAGCGAACCAAGGAAATCGGCATCCTGCGCGCCATCGGTGCCTCGAAGCGCAACGTCTCCAGCATGTTCAACGCGGAGACCGTCATCATCGGCGCGACCTCAGGCCTGATCGGCGTCGCCTGCACCTACCTGCTGTGCATCCCGATCAACATCATCCTGCATAAGCTGACCGGTATCAGCTACCTGAGCGCCCGCCTTCCCCTCGGAATCGCGGCGATCCTCGTGCTCATCAGCATGCTCCTCACCCTCATCGCGGGCATCATTCCTTCCGGCAGCGCCGCGAAGAAGGACCCCGTGGTCGCGCTGAGAACGGAGTGAGCGCGAAGCGAAAAGTTGCTCCGCAGATTAGCTTCGCGAGGGAGCTTCGCTTCGCGAGGGAGTCAGGGAGTTAGGGAGTTAGGGAGGGAGCAGCATCTTCCCTATTCCCTGTTCCCTGAGTTGCAGGAGCAGCTTCGCTGCGCGAGGGAGTTAGGGAGTTAGGGAGGGAGCAGCATCTTCCCTATTTCCTATTCCATAAGTCGCAGGAGCAGCTTCATTGCTCGCACGGCTCTTTCCCTAACTCCCTAACTCCCTTATTCCCTAACTCCCTTATTCCCTTATTCCCTCCGGAGGTACTCCATGTCTCTTTCCCGTTCTTATGCAGAATATTCCGCGGCCAAGGCGCTTGAGCTTCTGGCCATCGACAGTCCGACCGGCTTCACAGCCCGCGCCGCGGCCTGGGTCAAGAAAGAATTCGAGGCTCTTGGCCTCGCCGCAGCCCTCACCCGCAAGGGCTGCGTCCTCGTCGATTTCGGCATGCCCGAAAACCCGACCGAAGGCGGTTTGCTCCTTGAGGCCCACACCGACACGCTCGGCGCGATGGTCGCCGAGGTGAAGAGCAACGGGCGCCTGCGCCTTACGAATCTGGGCGGGCTGCGCGCCTGCAACACCGAAACCGAGAATGTGCGCATCTACGCGCGCGACGGCCGCGTGTACGAGGGCACGATCCAGCTGAAGAATGCGTCCAGCCATGTTAACGACGAGCTGAACCGCATCGAGCGCACCTTTGACAGCGTCGAGGTCGTCATCGACGAGCCCGTGAGCTCGGCGGAGGACGTGCGGAAGCTCGGCATCGCCACGGGCGATTTCGTCTGCCCCGATCCTCGTGCGCACATCACCGAGTCCGGCTACATCAAGAGCCGCTTCCTCGATGACAAGCTGTCCGTGGCGACCTTGCTTGGCTTCGCGAAGTACCTGAAGGACGAGGGCATCGTGCTCAGGCGGCACCTTTACGCGCTCATCACCGTCTACGAGGAGGTCGGCCACGGCGGCTCCGCGGCCATTCCCGCGGACGTCGAGGAGGCCATCAGCGTGGACATGGGCTGCGTCGGCGACGGCTTAGGCTGCACCGAGCGCCAGGTCTCGATCTGCGCGAAGGACTCCGGCGGCCCCTATGATTTCACGGTGACCGACCGGCTGGTGAAGGCGGCCATCGCCGAGGGCGCGGACTACTGTATCGACGTCTATCCGCACTACGGCTCGGATGTCGAGGCGACGCTTTCTGCCGGCTACGACCTGCGCCACGGCCTGATCGGCCCGGGCGTGTACGCGAGCCACGGCTACGAGCGCAGCCACATCGACGGTGTCTGGGCGACCCTGAAGGTGCTGAAGGGCTATATTTGTTAAAAAAGAGCAGCAAGGCGGAGTTGCTCTTAAGGACTGTTTGATTTTCTCATTTCAAAAAACAGAGGCCTTGCGCCGGCAAACAAATGCCGGCGCAAGGCCTTCATTAGCTGAAATGAGAGAATTCGGTAAGAGCACCCGCCTAATAGGCTGCTCTTTTTTAAAAAAGGGAAAGGGTGAAGCAAGCGGTGTCGGCGCTTTGCTGCGCGAGGGAAATCGAAAACGCGGTGCGTTTTCGAAGGAAAAGGATCCGGTTCTTTTACTTTCCGATTAAATCGCCGACGACGTCCACGATGTCTGCGCCGGCGTCGTAGCCGTCGGTCACGGTGGTGGCGTTGGCTTCGGAGGTCAGGCTGTCCTTGATGGTGGCGATGTCGTCCACGAGGCCGGAGACGCTCGCGAGGGTGTCGAGGCCGAGGATCGAGGCGATATCGGAGACGATGACGGCGGCGTCGGTCACGCCCATCTCGTCCTCGACGCCGTCCATGGTGGATTTGATGTCGCGGGCGCTGGTGTAGGCGCTGATGAGGCCGGAGATGAAGGGGATGCCGAGGGCGTCGGAGACCATGCCGATGTTTTCGAGGCCTTCGTCGGAGGTGAGCTCGGGCTTGGCGACGGGCAGGAAGAGCTTGACGAGCTTGACCCAGTCGCCGGCGCTCTTGGGGGCGTAGCCGACGATCTTTTTATCCTTTTTCATCTGCTTGAGCTCGTCCTCGACGTCGGGCAGGACCTTGTCACTGACGATGAAGGCGTATTGCTGGTCCTCATAGGGGAGGGCGGCGAAGTCTTCGAGGGTGAAGCTTTTGTTGAGGTCGAGGATGATGACGTTGGGCTCGTTGTCGGCGATGCCCTGCTCGAGCTCTTCGACGTCGCAGGTTTTGGCGTTGATGTATTTTTTGGTCTTCAGGAAGGTGATGAAGTCCTCGTCGTAGCTGGCGAGGAGGACGGTGCGGGTCTGGATGCTGGGCCGGCCGAGCTCGAGAGCGGCTTTGGCGGCCTCAGCGGCAGCGGCCTCGGCGGCTTTTTTGGCGGCTCTTTTTTTGAAGAAGGCGATG
>JAZRWR010000108.1:0-11058 GCA_045599825.1 Bianqueaceae bacterium
TACGAAAGCCTCACCCTCCGTACAGATCTCCGCAAGCTTCTTTGTAGGGTTGTAATCGGTTGAAGTATAGTATTCCGTAATGATGCCGATCAGCACGCCGCTGACGATACCGAGTACGGAAGAGATCCACGGACTCAGCCATCCTGCACGGAATTCCTCGTACAGCGGAACGTCCTTAAAGATTGCCATGGATGCGAAAAAGCCGATCAGGATCGTCAGGCCCGCAGAGATATAGGTCGCAAGATTCAGTTCCTTGGAAGGATTGTCGCTCATTTTGCGGATCGCGGCATAACCGAGACCTAACAGACAGCCTAAAAGGCCGCCGCCTGCAAGAACGACCGGGAACAGAGAAGTTGCCGTATAAGTCGCTTCCGTAATACCGGCTCCCAGTGCCATGCCGTTCTTAAACAGCGTGACCGCGATCATCATGGCTGCGGAAAGCGTTGCCACGAAAGACTCCAGAAGATCGGAACAGTTGCCGGCAATGTCATTGACGTTATCGCCGATAAAGTCTGCCACAACGTTGGGTACGCGGCTGTCATCCTCAGGCAGGTCGTGGCGGATCTTCGCCAGGATATCGGAAGAAATATCAGCAGCCTTGGTGTAGTTGCCGCCGGCGACACGGTTGAACATGGCAACGACGGAGCAGCCCAGAGAATAGGTCGTGATATGCATGATGCTGGGGTTGCAGGAGAAGTTGATCAGCAGGCCGTGACCGGTAGCGTTGGCGTCGATGGGCCAGATCAGAAGCACGATCAGCATGCCGAGGGTGCCCAGGGCCTGAACGGACAGACCGGAGATGGAGCCGCCGCAGAGGGCGACCTTGACGGTCTCGCCGATGTTCTTGGTCTCAAGCGCACGGTTGGAGGTACGGACGTTGGCGAAGGTAGCGGAGCGCATACCGACGACGCAGACGATGGAGGACATCAGGGCACCGATGATGAAGCTGATGCCGCTGGTGGCTTCGATGAAAAGGGTGAAGACGAGCGCGACGACCGCCACGACGATGGCGATAGTCTTGAACTCGGTCTCCATAAAGGTAACGGCGCCATCGCGGATGATGCCGGCCATTTCGGCCATCTCCTGGGTGCCTTCCTTCATCTTCTTGATGCGGACATAGTTGAAGACGACGTAGGCAGCCGCGAGGACGACGACAAATAAAATGATGTACAGGTAAAGATGCATTTTCTTTATCCTCCGGTAAAATTTCGTCGCGAAAACGCCTGATTGTTGCAAACGTTTACGCAAGCGTCATTTTACATCCCGTTTTCCCGCCTGTCAAGCGTTTTTTACTATAATATATCTTTATTTTTATCTGTCTCCGAAGTCATTGACAAAAAAGGTGAAATGCATTAAAATTGTATCAAAAATCGGGCGCAAACGTTTGCACTGACACAGCGTCCCCTTACAGTAACGTGGGTCTCTTACCCGGAAAGGACCTTTTTTGAAAATCACAACCCTTCTGTTCGACATCGGAGGCACCCTGCTCACCGTTCACAACGACGACTCGCTGCGCACCGCCTTTGCCGAAACACTGACACGGCGTCTTCGCCTCTACGGCATTGAGCTGGGCATGCCCTATGACGAGCTGGGGCGGCTCATTCACGAAAACGCCGAGCTCTACAAGCATTGGGCTGAGGAGAACAAGGCCGAGCTGCCCCAGGCCCGGATCTGGAGCGACTTCTACCTCAAGGAATTCGGCATCCCCGAAGAAAAGCTTGCGCCCATCGCCGAGGAGCTCTCCTTCCGCTTCGACTACGACCGCGTGCAGATCCTGCGCCGGCCCGATGTCACGGAAACCATGCAGCGCCTGAGCGCCATGGGGATCCGCCTGGGCATCATCACGAATGTCCAGTCCACCTCCTTCGCGCCGCACATCCTGAAGGAATACGGCATCGACAAGCTGATGGAGTGCGTCGTCATGTCCTCGGAGGCGGGCTGCCGCAAGCCCGACCCGGCCATTTTCGATATCGCTCTCGGGCAGCTGGGCGTCACGCCGGAGGAAACCGGCTATGTCGGCGACACCATCTCCCGCGATGTTCTGGGCTCCCGCAACGCCGGACTCGGTCTGGTGGTGCAGATCAGAAACCCCAAGGTCGCCCACCGTGACGCCGCCTTCCTGGGCCGTCCCGACTGTCCGCAGCCTGACTTTCTGATCGACGAGCTGAGCGAGCTCATAGGGCTCCTGCAGCAGCTCAACGGAGCTTCTGCGCCCGCGCCCCAAAATCCGTAAATCATTCCCCAAGAAAGGAAACCATTATATGATCGACACCATTCTCTTTGATGTAGGCAACACTCTCCGCATCGTCATTCCCGACAAGGAATTCTCCGACGCTGCCGAAGCCGAGCTCATGAAGCTGGTTCAGACCACCGAAGCTCACGATGAATTCTTCGAAAAGCTCGAGAAAAACTGGCAGGCTTACCGCAAGTCCTCCAAGAAATCCCTGATCGAAGCCAGCGAGATGGAGCTGTGGAGCCAATATCTGCTGCCTGACTATGACCACGAGCTGATCTGCGCGAACGCCGGCCGCCTGACCCGTCTGTGGCGCGACCACGACGGCCGCCGCGTCCCCCGCGAGGATGTCAAGGACACCCTCATCGAGCTGGACCGCCGCGGATATACCATGGGCATCATCGCCAACACCATCACCGAGACCGAAATTCCCGACTGGATGATCGGAGACGGAGTCGCTCACTACTTCAAGACCGTCGTCCTTTCCTCCAAGGTCCGTCTGCGCAAGCCCGACCCCGAGATCTATCATCTGACCTGCCGCTGCATCGGCAAGCCCGAGGAAAACTGCGCCTACGTCGGCGATAACCCCACCCGCGATGTCGAAGGCACCCGCAAGGCCGGCCTCGGCATGATGATCCGCATCGACGAGCCCGACACCCTAATCAAGGAGCCTCAGGAGGTCTTCCTGAAGCCCGACTTCACCATCAACCGAATTTCCGAGCTGCTGGATATCTTCCCGCCGCTCAATGAATAAAAGGAGACTCTGCTATGAGTGAACTGAAAGAGTTTGACGCCATTTTCTACGATCTGGGCGGAACGCTCAGATTAGTCGAGAGAGATGCCGAATTTGAGGCGGAGGCCCGCCGCAAGATCGCCGCGTACTGCGGCGAAAAGGGCGACCCCGATGAATTCTGCAAATTCCTGGACTACCGCTATGCCGGCTACCGTAAATGGTGCTTCGAAACTATGAAGGAAGCCCCCGAGGAAGAGCTATGGGGCAAGTGGCTGACGCCTGAATACCCCAAGCGCCGCATCCGGAGGAACGCCGTCGAGCTGACCATTGAGTACCGCAACAAGGACGGCCGCCGCGTCGTCGCTCCGAACGGTGCGCAGTCCGTCCGCGACATGTATGCCAACGGCTACAAGCTGGGCATCATCTCCAACCTGGTCACCTCTCAGGAAATTCCGCGCTGGCTGAAGGAGGACGACCTCGAAAAGTACTTCGGCGCCGTGCTTCTGTCCTGCGTAGAGGGCATCCGCAAGCCTGACCCCGCCATCAGCGAAAAGGCCTGCCGCCTGCTGGGCGTTGAGCCCTCCCGCTGCGTCTACATCGGCGACAACCTCAACCGCGACGTCGAAGGCACCCGTGCCGCCGGCTTCGGCATGTTCATCCTCTACACCACGCCCGAAAAGCTGGCCAAGGAAAAGATCACCGACGAAAACCGTCCCGATGCCATCATCTTCGACTTCTCCGAACTGAAGGAAATCTTCCCCGAAGCGCCTCACGTCGCCTGGGATAAGGTAAGGAGAGTCTGAGCCATGGAAAACATCAAATGCATCTTTCTGGACCTGGGCGGCACCTTCCGCGAGGTCAATGAAAACCCGCCCTACTCCGAAGCCGCCCGCGCCCGCATTCAGGAAATCTGCACCCCCGAGGGCTGCCCTGAGGTCTGGAAGACCATGACCCCCTCCGGCTTCTACAATTTCATCAACGGCCGCTACGACGTCTACCGCGAATGGGCTCTCACCTACTTCTGCGAAGCCCCCGAGGAATACCTCTGGAGCCGCTGGCTGGTGCCCGAGCTGGATTTCGAGTACGTCAAAAGCTTTTCCAAGGAGCTGACCTATGAATTCCGCAGCGCCAAGGGCGAGCGTCTGGTCGTCCCCGGCGGCGTCGAAACCGTCCGCGAGCTCAACTCGCGCGGCTACAAGGTCGGCATCATCTCCGACCTGGTCGGCACGGTCGAAATCGACGAATGGCTGGACAAGGACGGCATCCGCGATCTCTTCGCCACCGTGCAGCAGTCCTCTGTCACCATGCTCCGCAAGCCCCACCCCGGCATCTACTACCTGGCGATGGCCGAGGCCGGTGTCAAGCCCTGGGAAAGCGTTTTCGTCGGCGATAACTTAAAGCGCGACATCATCGGTGCCAAGGCCTCCGGCTTTGCCGGCACCGTCGCCGTCGACTACCCTGCCACGCCCCTCAAGAAGATCACCGTCGAAAACCAGCCGAGCTGCGTTATCAAGAGCTTCCCCGAGCTTCTGAAGGTCTTCCCCGGCAACGGACTTTTCCTTCCCGAGGCCGCCGAAATCAGAGGCGTCGAGGCATAACAGACCGCGGCATCCCGCAACGAAAGGAAGCTTTCGCCAGCCGAAAGCTACGGATAGAACCCATGAATTACAAATTAGCAGGCGGCGAGGCCATGGCCCGCGCCTTTGACAAAGTCTATGCCTCCGGCACCGACGACTACCACATGATCCCCCTGAACCTGACCGACGCCGAAGGCCGTCCCGAGGGTCTCATCAAGCCCGGCGACGGCGTCATCTTCTGCTGCCGCCGCGGTGAGCGCGAGGTCGAGCTGACCGGTGCCTTCACCGACCCCGCCTTCAAGGGCTTTGAGCGCGAAATGATCAAGCCCCTCGACTTCGTCATCCTCACGATGTACAACGAAAAGTACACCTACCTGCCCATCGCCTTCGCACCCGCCAAGGTTCAGAAAACGCTGGCCCAGGTCGTTTCCGAAGCCGGCAAGACCCAGATGCATCTGGCCGAAAGCGAAAAGTACGCCCACGTCACCTTCTTCTTCAACGGCGGCAACCAGACGCCCTTCCCCGGCGAGGACGACATCCGCATCCCCTCCCCCAAGGGAATCGGCTTCGACCAGGTCCCCAGCCTCTCCCTGCCCAAGGTAGAGGAAACGCTGGAGGAAGGCCTCGACAAGGGCTATGACTTTATCGTCACCAACTTCGCCAACGGCGATGTCGTCGGCCACACCTCCAACGACGCCGCCAAGCGCAGCGCCGCCCGCGCCGTCGACGAATACGTCGGCCGCGCCCTCCGCAAGGCCCTCGCCAACGGCTACACCGTCTTCGTCACCGCCGACCACGGCAACATCGAAATCCTCCGCAAGAGCGACGGCGGGCCCCACGTCTCGCACACCAGCAACCAGGTCGCCTGCATCGCCCTCGGCCCCAACGCCGACGAAGGCATCAAGCCTCTGAAGACCGGCGGCAAGCTCTGCGACGTCGCCCCCACCGTGCTCGCCGCCATGGGCCTCGATCAGCCCGCCGAAATGGAAGGCAGCCCCCTCTTCAGCTTCGAGAACAAGACCAAGGTCCTCCTGCTCATCCTGGACGGCTGGGGCCTCGGCGAAGACAACGACAACAACCCCCTGTTCTCTCAGGACACCCCCGTCTGGGACAGCCTGCTCCGGGACCACGCCTACGCAAAGCTTGAGGCCTCCGGCCCCGCCGTCGGCCTGGCCGAAGGCAAAACCGGCAACTCCGAAGCCGGCCACATCAACCTCGGCAGCGGCCGCGTCGTCGCCCAGGACGATGTCCGTCTCGACAACGCCATGAAGGACGGCTCCTTCGCCAAGAACCCCGTCTTCCTGGAAGCTATCGAAAAGGTAAAAGCCCGCAGCGGCGCCCTGCACCTCCTCGCGCTCCTCACCAAAAAGAGCTCCCACGGCTCCGTCGACTATCCCACCGCCCTGCTTGACATGGCGAAGGAAGCCGGCCTGAACGAGGTCTACGTCCACATCATCTTCGACGGCCGCTCCACCGACCCCGGCACCGGCAGCGCCCTCCTGCGCGAGTTCGGTCAGACCATGGAAGACAAGGGCATCGGCCTCATGGTCTCCGGCATCGGCCGCGGCATCGCCCTCGACCGCGACCAGAACTGGAGCCGGATCGAACAGACCTACGCTTCGTTAACGGAAGGAAAGGGCGAACAGTACGGAGAATAAGAGCTGAACATCGGAAGGGAGTCAGGGAGCGAAGCCTGAACAGGGAGTCAGGGAGCGAAGCTCAGGCAGCGGAGCTGCCTGAACAGGGAGTCAGGGAGCGGAGCTGCCTGAACAGGGAGTCAGGGAGCGAAGCCCAGGCAGCGGAGCTGCCTGAGCTTCGCAGGGAGTCAGGGAAAAAACATCTCCCCTATTCCCTAACTCCCTAACTCCCTAACTCCCTCCCTCCCTCCCTAACTCCCTCCCCCACATCACATTCATCCCCAAGGAGACACATCATGGATCAGGTATTAAAAATCGGTATTATCGGCTGCGGCGCTATCGGCAAGGATCATTGCCGCCGCATCATTGAGACGGTTCCCGGCGCTACGGTAGTAGCTGTATCCGACTATGTCGCGGAAGCCGCCGACTCCACTGCCGCCAAGTACGGCATCCGTTCCTACGGCAACGACTGTGACGGCATGATCAAGGACCCCGAGGTCGAAGCCGTCGTCATCACCTCCATCGACCCCACCCATCACGACTACGTCATGAAGGTCCTGGCCGAGAAGAAGTGGTGCTTCTGCGAAAAGACCCTCAGCCAGAACGCCAAGGACTGCGAGGAGATCATCAACGAGGAAGTCAAGCTCGGCAAGCGCATGATCCAGGTCGGCTTCATGCGTCACTATGACCGCGGCTACGCGGAAATGAAGCGCATCATCGATTCCGGTGAGATCGGCGCGCCCCTGGTCATCAAGGCCTGCCACCGCAATGTCGCGCAGGGCCCCGGCTTCAAGACCGAGAACGGTGTCACCAACGTCGCCATCCACGAGCTCGACATCTGCCGCTGGCTGCTGGACGACGAGTACGAGGACGTTCAGTGCGTAAAGGTCCGCCAGAGCGCCAACTCCAACAAGGGCTACGATAATCCTCAGGTCATGCTGATGCGCACCAAGAAGGGCTGCTTCATCGACGTCGAGGTCCAGGTCGCCGACGGTTACGGCTACGACATCCAGTGCGAGGTCGTCTGCGAAAACGGTACCGTCAAGCTGCCCGATCCCTATGCGGTCGTCCGCCGCAGCCGCCCCGCCGGCTGGGATTCTCTGAACCCCGCCGAGTCCATGCCCATCATGACCGACTGGAAGGAGCGCTTCATCGAAGCCTACGACATCGAGTTCTGCAAGTGGGTCGAGTCCGTTCATGCCGGCAAGCTGAACGGCCCCTCCGCCTGGGACGGTTACGTCGCCTGCGTCGCCGGCGATGCGCTGAACGCCTCCCGCGGCACCAGTCAGTTCCTCAAGGTCGAAACGATGGAAAAACCCGAAATCTACAAATAATTTGCTCATAAAGGAGAAATTGCAATGAATAAAATCAGAGTCGGTGTTGCCGGTTACGGTACCATCGGTCAGCGTCTGGCTGACGGCGTTGCCCTGCAGGGCGATATGGAACTTGTCGGAATCGCGGATCTCGCGCCTACCCTGGCCATCCGCGCCCTCGCCGAAAACGATATGATCGGCGCCAACAATGTCAAGTACAATCTGTACCTGGTCGGCGGCGCGGATCAGTCCGCCTTCGACGCGCTGGACATCCCCGTTGCCGGTTCCTTCGAGGAGCTGTGCAAAAATGTTGACGTTATGCTTGACTCCTCCCCCGGCGGCGTCGGCGCCAAGAACAAGGAAATCTACGAGCGCCTCGGCGTAAAGGCCATCTTCCAGGGCGGCGAGAAGAACTCCGTCGCGGACGTCTTCTTCCACGGCTACGCCAACTACGAAAAGGGTCTGGGCCAGAACTACCTGAAGCTGACCAGCTGCAACACCACCGGCCTCATCCGTGCCGTCGACGCCCTTGACCGCGCCATCGGCATCGAGCGCGTCGCCATCACCATCATCCGCCGCGTCGCCGACCCCGGTGACTATCACCGCGGTCTGACCAATGCGCTGCAGATCGACAAGGCGCCCACCCACCAGGCCGTCGACCTGATGACCATCATGCCCCACGTCGAGGCCACCGGCATCCTGGTACACACCCCCGTTACCCACGGCCACATCATCACCGTAGTCGCCACCGCGCGCGACGGCAAGAAGATCACCAAGGAACAGGCTCTTGAGTGCTTCCAGGCGCATCCCCGCATCCGTGTCGTCTCCATCGACGAAGGCTTCAAGGGCAACGCCAGCCTCTTCAAGTACGCCCGCGCCCTCGGCAACCGCCGCGGCGATATGTACGAAATCGCCATCTGGGAAGACTCCATCGTCGAAACCGGCAATGACATCATGTTCGCCATCAACATTCCTCAGGAATCCGTCACGATCCCCGAGACCATGGACGGCATCCGCGCAGCGATGAAGATGCAGCTGACCCGCGAGGAAGGCACCGCAAAGACCAACGAGTATCTGAAGATCGGAAGATTTAAGAAGTAAAAATATTAATAGGGAGTTAGGGAGTCAGGGAGTCAGGGAAAGTGGTTTTTTCCCTCTTCCCTGCGCGCCCGCGTGCTCCTTGGGTCGCTTCGCGACTCTTTCCCTTCGCATCAAGAGCAACTTTGTTGCTCTTGATGCGCATATCCCCAGAAAGGACATCCCTATGCGTTTTGGCATTCGAACTTTGGATGAGCTTCCGGTGGAGGGCAAGACTGTCCTCTGCCGAATTGATATAAATCAACCCGTCGACCGCGAAAAAGGCACCTTAAAAAGCATTAACCGTATTGAGGCCTGCGTTCCCACGCTGAAGGCGCTTTCCGAGCGCGGTGCCAAGCTGGTCCTCATGGCCCATCAGGGCAGTGATATTGAATACAAAAATTTCTACACCACAAAACCTCACGCCGCGGTACTTGAAAAACTGCTCGGTCGTGAGGTAAAATGGATTGATGATGTCTGCGGTCCCGCCGCTCGCGAAATGATCAAACAGCTTCAGCCGGGCGAGATCCTGCTGCTGGACAACGTCCGCTACGTATCCGAGGAGCAGACGCTCTTTGAAACCAAGCTCCGCCTCACGCACGAGCAGCAGGCCAGGACCCTGATGGTCGAGAAGCTGGCGCCTCTGGCGGACTACTATGTCTGCGACGCCTTCGCGGCCGCGCATCGCGACCAGCCCAGTCTCTGCGGCTTCGAGCAGCTGCTGCCCTCCGCCATGGGCCTTCTGTTCGAAAAGGAATACTGCACTGTCTCCTCCGTCATGGAGGAGCCGGTCCGTCCCTGCGTCTTCGTGCTGGGCGGCGCCAAGATCGCGGACGCTTTCCAGATGATGGACACCGTCCTCTCCCGCGGCGTAGCCGATACGATCCTGACCGGAGGCTTAGTCGCCAACATCTTCCTGGCCGCGCTGGGCTATGAGATCGGTCAGGGCTCCGTGGATTTCATCAACAAGTCCAACTACGGTGAATTCTTCGCCAAGGCCAAGGCCCTCTACGAGGCCTACGGCGAAAAAATCGTTCTGCCGACCGACCTTTCCTGGGTCGAGGACGGCGAGCGCAAGGAGGCCGAGCTGGGCGCTATCGCTCCCGAAGCCGGCTGCATCGACATCGGCCATGAGACAGCCGCGCACTACCGCGATGTCATCCTGAACGCCAAGACCGTCTTCGTTAACGGCCCTGCCGGTGTCTTTGAACAGGAGGCCTCCGAATACGGCACCAAGACCATCTGGCAGGCCCTCGCGGATACCGAGGCCTTCACGGTCCTGGGCGGCGGCGACAGCATCACCGCAACCGAGAAATACGGCCTGAAGGATCAGGTCGGCTACATCTGCACCGGCGGCGGCGCGCTCATCCGCTTCCTGAGCGGCGAGGAGCTTCCCGTTGTGAAAGCGCTGCGCCACGGCTCCCAAATCAGCCTGAACAAATAAATTTACATAGAAGGAATCAGTATGGAAATCAAAGAAAGCAAGCAAATCAAAGCTTTTGCTGTCCGGATCCGCAAGGCCATCATCTACTCCATCCATTCCATCGGCAGCGGCCACATCGGCGGCTCCCTGTCCATGGCAGATGCCCTGGCGGTCCTCTACGGACGCGAAATGCAGAACATCGACCCCAAGAACCCCAAAAAGCCTGACCGCGACAAGCTGGTCGTTTCCAAAGGCCATTGCGGTCCCGCTGTCTACGGCACTCTGGCGCTCAAGGGCTACTTCCCCTACGAGGAGCTCCTCACCATGAACCGTGCCAAGACGAACCTGCCCAGCCACTGCGACACTAACAAGACTCCCGGCGTCGACATGACCACCGGCTCTCTGGGCCAGGGCACCTCCCTTGCCTGCGGTATGGCCTACGGCGATCGCCTGGCCGGCCGCACCAACCGCGTCTTCCTTTTCGTCGGCGACGGCGAAACCAACGAAGGTCAGTGCTGGGAAGCCTTCACCTTCGCGGCTGCCAAGAAGCTCTCCAACCTGGTCGTTCTGATCGACTGGAACAAACGTCAGCTTGACGGCGTCTGCGAGGAGATCTACCCCGCTGCCAACTTCAAGGCCAAGATGGAAGCCTTCGGCTTCGACACCCAGCAGGTCAACGGCAACGATGTTGACGAGGTCGCTGCGGCCCTTGAAAAGACCCGTCAGGGCGGCGATAAGCCCTACTGCATCGTGCTGGATACCGTCAAGGGCTACGGCATCGATGATGTCGCCAACACCAAGATGAATCACAGTCTCACCGTTAATGACGAACAGTATGCCAAGTGGGATGCTGCTCTCGATGAAGAACTGAAAGCACTGGAGGACTAAGTCATGAGCATCGTATACAATGGAGAAATGGATCCCCGTCAGGGAAAACCGACCCTGGGCGAAGTCATTCCGGCTATTCTCGAAGCCGACCCCAAAACCGTATTTCTGGATGCCGACCTGATGAGCTGCTCCGGCACCGCCAAGTACGGCCAGGCCCATCCCGACCGCTGCATCGAG
>JAZRWR010000109.1:0-6636 GCA_045599825.1 Bianqueaceae bacterium
GGCACCCAGAACGACATGGCTACGATCCGACTTCTGGTTGCAGCAGCCACGCTGTCAAACCGCTACATCACCGACCGTTTCCTGCCGGATAAGGCCATCGACCTGGTGGACGAGGCCTGCGCGATGCTCCGCACCGAAAACGATTCGATGCCTGCCGAACTGGATGAGGTCGCCCGCAAGGTGATGCAGCTGGAGATCGAGGAGAAGTCCCTGCTGGACGATGACAGCAAGCCCGCCGTGGCGCATCTGGCGTCTGTCCGCCAGGAGCTGGCCGAGCAGCGCAGCATCCTCAATGAGATGAAGGCGCGTTGGGAAAACGAAAAGAATACGCTTGAACGCATCAAAAAACTGCGCGCCGACATTGAACAGGCCAACGCGCAGATCGAAAAAGCCGAAAACGAATACAATCTGGAAAAGGCGGCCGAGCTGAAATACAGCGTCCTGCCCGCTCTGAAAAAGCAGCTGGAGGAAGAGGAGGCCGCCGCGGCCGATGCGCAGCGGAACGGCAAGCTTCTGGCGAGTGCCGTCACCGAGGACGAAATCGCCAAGATCGTCGCCCGCTGGACCGGTATCCCCGTGACCAAGCTGATGGAGGGCGAGCGCGAAAAGCTTTTGCAGCTGGACAAAACGCTGCACCAGCGAGTCATCGGCCAGGACGAGGCGGTAAGCCTGGTGACCGACGCCATCCTGCGCAGCCGCGCAGGCATCCAGGACCCGAAGCGCCCCATCGGCTCCTTCCTTTTCCTGGGCCCGACCGGCGTCGGCAAGACGGAGCTCGCCAAAACGCTTGCGCAGGCGCTCTTTGACGACGAAAAGAACATGGTCCGCATCGATATGACCGAGTACATGGAAAAATACAGCGTCTCGCGCCTGATCGGCGCGCCCCCCGGATACGTCGGCTATGAGGAGGGCGGCCAGCTGACAGAGGCAGTTCGCCGTCATCCCTACACGGTCGTCCTCTTCGACGAAACCGAGAAGGCTCATCCGGATGTCTTCAACGTCCTGCTGCAGGTGCTGGACGACGGCCGCATCACGGACAGTCAGGGCCGCACCGTGGACTTCAAGAACACCATAATCATCATGACCTCCAACCTGGGCAGCCAGTACATTCTGGAGGGCATCAACGAGGAGGGCGAGCTCTCCGAGGATGCCCGCAACCAGGTGAGTCTGCTTCTTAAGAGCTCCTTCCGTCCGGAATTTCTGAACCGTCTGGACGAAATCATTTTCTTCACGCCGCTCAGCCGCAGCCACATGGCCGGTATCATCGAGCTCACGCTGAAGAGCCTGAAGGAGCGTCTGGCTGAGCGCGGTCTTTCGCTCGAGGTTACGGAGGCGGCCCGTCAGTACATCATTGACTGCGGCTACGACCCGATGTACGGCGCCCGTCCGCTGAAGCGCTTTGTCCAGCAGAAGGTGGAGACTCTGATTGCCCGCCGCATCCTGGCGGACGACCCGGCTCCCGGCACGCTGCTTACGGTCGGCATGGACAACGGCGAGCTGACGGTTTACTGATAGAAAAGACGCTTGCGGGTGTATCGCCTGAGGCGGATGCAGCCCTTCGGAGGGGGCGGATAGTCTGTCCAGCTGCTTTCGGTAAAGAGCGCGGGCTGGTCCCGCCGCGGCAGGAGCCGCAGAAAGACGCAGTAGTAACGGGTTTTCAGGCTTTCTCTGCGGCCGTCCGGGTAGACGAAGACCTCGTCCTCCGCGCCGACCCATTCGCCCGGCACGGGTCCCGGGGTCAAGGCGTTCAGAAGCAGCACGGCCAGGAGAAAAGTGACGGAGAAGACCAGGATAGCCCGGTAAAGTTGCGTTGTCTGATACATAGTGGTTCCCCTTTCAAAAGCGTTTATTTGAATAACAACTGAAAAGGGAAAATGTTACACGGATCTCACGCAATGTGTACCGAACAGGCATATTTCTCACGAAATGTGTGGATAATGCTTTGCAATACAAATACGAAGGCCCTGCGCCGGCTGATAGCTTGCCGGCACAGGGCCTTATGTTTTTTGAAAAGAATGCGAGGCTTACGCGGGAGTTTCTTCCCCCGCTGCAGCTGCAGCAGCGGCAAGCTCCTCCAGCTCTTCCTCGTCGGGCTCGGGCAGCTGGTCCAGCAGCTTCAGCCCGGCGGTATCGGTAACCGGCAGAGAGAAGACGATGCCCTTGGCCTTGGTTTCGATACCGGCGTTCTTCATGATCGCCTCCATGATGGCCGTCTTCATCTCGGTCTTGGTGACGATGAAGATGATGTCCTTTTCGGAGGCCAGCGTGATGCCGAAAAATTTCTCGGCCTGCTTGGTGCCGGTTCCCTTGGCGTGGATGACGGTGCCGCCGGCCGCGCCGGCAGTGCGGGCCGCATCCATTACGTCCTCACTGTAGCCCTGGTTGCAGATGATGACCAGCATTTCCTTTTCGGTATTTTTCAAGGTTTTCTCTTCTCCCTTCGTATAATTCTGTCCCTCTGTCAGATATGCCAGCTCCCGCGGCCCGCCGATGGAGGCCAGCGGAATCGTGAAGGCCACACCCGTGCCGGGCACGTCGATGTAGAGCTTCTGCTGCAGCTCCTGCTTGACCAGGTGCCAGGCGTGGCCCGTCACCACCGCAAAGCCGACGGCTTTTTCGGAGGAGTCAAGTCCCAGAAGCCCCATCATATCGTTGGTGGCCGTACCGTGTCCCAGCGCTACCTGATTGACCGTCACGCCGTTGCGCTTGTAGATTTCCATAAAATCGCCCAGGCGGTCGCGGCCGGTAATCGTAATCAGAAAATAAATATGACGACTCATGCGGCTGCCTCCTTACAGTTCAATAACTTCATAGCGCTCGTAGGCTTCGGCCTCGTAGGCATCGCCCTCTGCGGCCTTCCGTTTGGAACGGCTCCGGTAAACCAGGCCGAGGATCTGCAGGGTGATCAGCGGGGTCATGGCGACCATCGCGACCACGCCGGATGCATCGGTGACGACATCGCCGCCCAACGCCAGACAGGCGCCCATTGCGAAGGGCAGCAGGAAGGTGGCCGTCATGGGGCCGGAGGCCACGCCGCCGGAGTCGAAGGCGATGGCCGTGAAAATTTTCGGGACAAAGAATGAAAGAATCAGGGAAAGCGCGTAGCCGGGCAGTATGAACCACAGGATGTTGATGCCGGTCAGCACGCGGATCATGGCCAGCCCGACTGCCGCGGCGATGCCGGCGGACAGGCAGCTCTGCAGCGACTTGCCCGTGATGGCGCCGTCGGTCAGCTCCTCGACCTGACGCATCAGGACATAGACCGCGGGCTCGGCCTTCACGATAAAGAAGCCGATCAGCATGCCGATGGGGACGATGATCCAGCGGTAGGGCAGGCCGGCCAGCACCTGGCCCAGATACGAGCCGGTGGGCATGAAGCCGACGCCGACGCCCGTCAGGAAGAGCACCAGACCGACATAGGTGTAGATCAGACCGACCACGATACGGCTTAGGATCTTCTTTTCCAGCTTCAGCGCGAAGACCTGGAAAAGACCGAAGAAGAGAACGATGGGCAGGAGCGCAACGCCCATCTCCTTCAGATAGCCGGGCAGCTCCTCCAGGAAAAGCCGGCCCAGCTCAACGGAATACGAGATCTCGGGCAAAAGGTCCGGGCTGTATTCGACATGCTCAGGACGGTAGATCAGGCCGAGCAGAAGGACAGCCAGAATGGGGCCGATCGAGCAGAGAGCGATCAGACCGAAGCTGTCGTCCGCGGCATGACGGTCGGAACGGATGCGGGAAATACCCACACCGAAGGCCATAATGAAGGGCACCGTCATGGGTCCGGTCGTGACGCCGCCGGAATCGAAGGCGACCGCCAGGAAGGAGGACGGTGCAAAGAAAGCCAGAATGAAGACCAGCGGATAGAAAATGAGCAGGAGTGTCCGGAGCGGAATGCCGAGCAGCATTCGCAGGAGGGCGACGACCAGGAAAAGGCCCACGCCGCCCGCCACGGAGAAAATCAGCACGCGGCTGGGGATGGACTGCACCTGCCCGGCCAGCACCTGCAGGTCCGGCTCGGAAACGGTGATCATGAAGCCGAGGAAGAAGCCCAGAACGAGCAGCAGCCCCAGCTTACGCGATTTGGTCAGGGAAGCGCCCAGGCGCTCGCCCATCAGCTCCATGGCCAGCTCGGCGCCGTTGTTAAAGAGCATCATGCCGAAAACCAGCAGGACGCCGGAGAGAAGAAAGGCCAGAAGCGTTCCGCCGGGGATGGGCGCCACGGTCAGAGAGAGCAGCAGCACCAGCCCGATGATGGGCAGAACGGCGGTCAGCGCTTCCTTGAATTTTTCGCGGAGACGGGTGCGGTATAACTGCACAGCCGAGTCCTCCTTTCGCATTTGTTACAGGCAGAACTTAAAGATACCCTCTGCGACGCCGTCCTCGTCGTTCGAGCCGGAGACGTAGTCGGCCACGGCCTTTACGCGTTCATCACCGTTCGACATGCAGACGCCGATACCGGCCTCCTTGACCATGGAGAAATCGTTGATGGCGTCGCCGAAGGCGATGGTATTCTCGCGGCTAAGGCCCAGGGACTCGGCCAGCTTCAGCAGCGCCTCGCCCTTGTTTGCGTGGATATTGTTGATTTCGATGTTGTTGCTGACGCTCGAGGAAACGGCCAGGTCCGGAAAACGCTCGGGAAGCTCCCGGAAGAGACGGGCGTGGGTGTCCATGTCGCCGGCGAAGAGCATGATTTTCTGGACGTCGTTCCCCTGCTCAAGAAGGTAGGTCTTCAGATCGTCCACGGGCTTTCTCAGCTCGCGGATCATCTTCTGATAATGCACGTTTGAGGTGAATAAATCACCTTTTTCCTGCATGGAGCGCGTCATCCAGCCCCAGTTGTTCATGTAGCAGTCGTAGATGACGTTCTCGTGATCCAGAAAGCGCATGATGTCGAGGGCTTCCTCCAACGGGAGGTTGGCAGAGGCGATGGAACGGTCCGCCGCCACATCGTACAGCTCGGCACCGTTGATATTGATCGTATAGTGGACAAAGGGCAGGGTGCGGACCGGCGCCGGCATGCCTCCGTAGAAGCGGCCGGTCGTCGGGACGATTTCGATACCGGCCTCGGCGGCGGCTGTGAGGGCGAAAAGGTTGCCCGGGGAGAGCTCCTTGGCGGAGTTCAGCAGCGTGCCGTCGAGGTCCAGTGCGATGATTCTGATATCAGACATAAAGGATCCTTAGTCTTCGTTGAATTTTTCGCGGTTGATCCACAGACCGAGCGCGGGGTTCGGGATGAAGTAGATTTCCTCGCCGTCGGGCAGAGTGTTGTAGCCGTAGCTCAGCTTCTCGGGATCGTAGCGCTTCACCAGCTCGTCGTAGGAGGCAGGAGTGAAGCAGACGGAGGCAATCTCCTCCTCACTGATGTCCTTGACGGCGTAGGTGATGTTGAAGCGGCCGTCGGAGGAGCCGTGGATCAGATGCGCAGCGGCGCCCATGTTGGCACGCAGGTCCTCGTTTTCGGGCTTTCTGAACTGCTCCAGGACCTTCAGCCGGCCGCAGTAGCCGTACTTGCGGATGAGCTTATCGACCGCCTCGTCCTCGCCGAAGCGCTCCACGCCGGGGGCCAGAATGATGAGCTCGCCGCCGTCGGCCATGGCCATGCGGGTGCGGTAAACAGCCTTATTGCCCAGCCAGGTGCTCTTGAACTCCTTGGGATCCAGATAGACAACGCACTTTTTGATGCCGGTATCGACGAAGTCGATGTTCTTCTCCTGCGCCAGAGCGATGGCGCCCTCAAGCGCGTCGCGCTTCATGCCGCAGAAAAGGCCGTGCGTGTGGATATTGCCGCCGGGAGCCGTCGTAACGGTCAGCAGGAAGAGGATGGGACGGTCCTTCAGGAAATGCTCCAGACCGTAGTCGAAGACCTTGCGGACGGGCGTGAAATCCTTGCCCATCATGCGCTCCATGCCGTAGACCGCGCCGACCATGTGGCTCTTGTTGATCATGTCGCTGCCGCCGACGCCGACGAAAAGGTTCTTGGAGTGATTGGCCATGCCGATGACCTCGTGAGGCACCACCTGGCCGGGGGAGATAATCAGGTCATAGCTCTCGTCCATGATGAGCTTGTTGACCTCCACGCTGATGGCCTCGTTCCAGAGGCCCTCGGTGATCTCGCTCAGATATTCCGCGGGGACCTCGCCGATTTTGACGACGTCGGTGCGCCAGTTGTGAACGATGAGCTTCTCGTAGGGGATGTCGCCGTACATTTCGGCGGCCTGCTCGCGCGTGACGGCGACGTGCGTGCCCAGGGCGGGCAAAACGTCAACCTCGGCGCCGAGATCGGTGTAATAATGGTAGCAAAGGTTGGTCAGATAGCCTGCCTTGCTGAAAAAGCGAGTGAAATCGGGGGGAAGCAGCAGGACCTTCTTGGCGGGATGCTGCTCCAGCAGAGCGCAGATGCCCTGACGGATCTGGGAATCGGTAAGGCCCGCGTCGGTGCGGGCAGTAAGACAAAGTTCCATGGGAAACCTCCGGGGGAATGTAGGGATGTAGGGATGCGCAGCGAAAAGCTGCTGCGAAGCTTCGCTTACTCCCTGACCGGTACAAGGACCGGTCGGGGTGTGCATCTATGTTGCTCCGGCAAATATGAAATTCTTCGGATTGAGGAAAAAGAAAAGGAAGCTAATAGCCTGA
>JAZRWR010000110.1:0-10947 GCA_045599825.1 Bianqueaceae bacterium
CGCTGAAGGATGCGGGCGTCACCCCGGATATGGATACCGAAAAAATGATCAAGCTGGCTCTCAAACAGCTTTTTTAAGGAGAATACATGAACGGTTTTGAAGAACAGCTCAGCGCTGTGGACGGTTCTCAGTCGCGCTTCGTGTCGACCTCGGCCATCGGTGATGAAAAAGAGACCGAAAAAAGTCTTCGTCCTCATTCCTTCGACCGCTTTGTGGGTCAGTCGGAGCTGAAGGAAAACCTGGCCATCTTCATTCAGGCGGCGCGCGGCCGCGGTGAATCGCTGGATCACATGCTCTTTTACGGGCCCCCCGGCCTGGGTAAAACGACGCTTGCCGGCATCATCGCGCACGAAATGGGCGTAGAACTGAGAATTACGACCGGCCCGGCCATCGAAAAGCCGGGCGATATGGCGGCCATTCTGAACAGTCTGAGCGAGGGCGATGTCCTCTTTATCGATGAGATCCACCGTCTGAACCGCCAGGTCGAGGAAATTCTGTACTCGGCCATGGAGGATTTCGCGGTCGACATCATCATCGGCAAGGGCCCCCAGGCCAAGTCCATCCGCCTGGACCTCCCGCACTTCACCCTGATCGGCGCGACCACGCGGGCCGGCCTTCTGTCAGCGCCCCTGCGCGACCGCTTCGGCATGATCAATCACATGGAATTTTATACACAGAAGGAGCTCACGCAGATCGTCGTCAACTCCTCCTCTGTGCTGGATATAGAAATTGACGCGGCAGGCGCCGCGCAGATCGCATCCCGTTCCCGCGGCACGCCCCGTCTGGCCAATCGCCTGCTGAAGCGCGTGCGCGATTTTGCGCAGGTCAAGGGCAACGGCGTCATCACCGAGGAAATCGCCCGCGGAGCGCTGGACGCCCTGAAGGTGGACCGCAAGGGCCTGGATCAGGTGGACCGCAAGCTCCTGGGCGCGATGATGGATTATTACGGCGGCGGGCCGGTCGGCCTGGAGACGCTGGCGGCGTCCATCGGAGAGGACTCCGGCACCATCGAGGATGTCTGCGAGCCCTACCTCATGCAGCAGGGCTTCCTGCAGCGCACCCCCCGCGGCCGCGTGGTCACCGATTTTTGCTGGAACTACTTCGGCCGTCTGCCGAAGGAAAATACGCAGCAGCTGAAACTCGAAAATTAAGACAGGAGGTCCTTATGGGCGAAAAACGTACCGTAGAAGTGCTCATCGGCGGCGAGGTCTACAAGATCGTCGGCACCGAGTCCGAGGAACACATGAAGAAAGTGGCTCAGTATCTCAATGACCGTCTTGCGGAGACGCAGCAGGCCCTGGGCGGCCGCCCCACCACGAAGGAGCATCGCCTGACCCTGACGGCCATCAACATCTGCGACGATGTCATCAAGCTGGTTGAGCATGCGCATCAGCAGGAGCGTTTTATCGGCGAGCTGCAGAAAAAAGAGCGCGAAATGAAGGGCCAGCTGGCGGTGGCCGAGGACAGAATGCGTGAGATGGAAACCGAATACCTTGCTTTGAAGGAAGAGATGAAAAATGCTTCCTGTTCCTGAGCTGCTGGCGCCCGCCGGCAGTCTTGAGTGTGTCCGCGCCGCCGTCTGTGCCGGTGCGGACGCCGTTTATTTCGGCGGGAAAGCGTTTAATGCCCGTGCCGGCGCGGCCAATCTGAGCCCGGACGAAATCAAGGAAGCCGTGGCCTTCGCGCATTTGTATGGGGCACGCTGCTACCTGACGCTCAACATCCTTGTGAAGGAGTCGGAGTGGGAGGAGCTGTGCGCCTACGTCTGCAGTCTGCGCGAAAGCGGTCTGGACGCCCTGATCGTTCAGGACCTGGGCGTGGCATCCCTGGTGCGGCGCGTCTGGCCCGAGGTGGAGCTGCATGCCAGCACGCAGATGGCCGTGCACGATGCCGACGGAGCTCTGCTCCTCAAGCGCCTCGGTTTTTCTCGCGTGGTGCTGGCGCGCGAGCTCTCTCTTTCCGAAATCGCACAGATCCGGCAGAAGGCGCAGGTCGAGCTCGAGGTTTTTGCCCACGGAGCCCTCTGCTGCTCCTATTCCGGGCGCTGCTATTTGAGCTCCTTCCACGGCGGACGCAGCGGAAACCGCGGTCAGTGTGCCGGAGCCTGCCGCCTGCCTTACCGTCTGGAGGGCCGGGTCGGCTATCCGATGAACCTGAAGGATCTGTGCGCAGCGGACGAGCTGAAGGCCCTGGCCGAAGCAGGCGTGGGCTCGCTGAAGCTCGAAGGCCGCATGAAGGGTGTCCCATATGTCACAGGTGTCACGGCCACCTATCGGAAGCTGCTCGACCGTTATGCACAGAGCGGACAGACTCCGTCCCTTTCGGACGAGGGCCGGACCGTTCTGGAGCAGCTGTTCAACCGCGGCTCCTTCACGGACGGCTATCTGAACGCCGATAAAAGCGATATGCTGGCTCCGTCCACGCCCAAGCATCAGGGCGTGAAGATCGGCACGGTCAAAAGCGTTCGCGGCGGCCTCGTTTCGCTCCGTCCCACCAGTCCCCTTGCCCCCGGCGATGTTCTTGAGCTTCGTCCGGAGGAGGGAAGCTCAGGGTGCAGCACAGGGTGCAGCACGGAGGGCAGCGCGCAGGGCTTCCCCACCGTTCGCGTGGCGGCCTCCATGCTGAAGGAGGAGCGCCTCGAATTCAAAATCAAAGAAAAGATCCATCCCGGTACTTCGGTATTCCGGCTGGTGGATACCGCGCTCAACGAGCGCATGACCGAGCTTGCGCACACAGCTCCGCAACTTCCGCTTGAGCTGAAGGCAAGCCTGTTTGTCGGTCGACCGGCACAGCTTTCGGCCCGCTGCGGCACGGTTTCGCTGAGCGAGCAGGGAGCCGAGGTCCAGGCGGCTGCGTCCAGTCCCCTCACGGAGGAAAGCGTCGCCCGTGCCCTTCAGAAGACCGGCGACAGCCCCTTTACCCTGTCTTCCTTCGAACTCAAGCTGGACGACATGGCCTTCATGCCTGTTTCTCAGCTGAATGCTTTGCGCCGCAAGACCTTTGAGGCGCTGGAGGAAGCACTCCGGGCCGAAACCGAATCGAAAAAGCATCCCGGCATCGCCGATTTTCCTCCCATGGATCCGCCTGCCGTCGGCAGAAGCTTTTCTGTTTCCGTCGACAGCGCCGAGCAGTGGCAGGCCGTTTTGGATGCAGACGTTCACACCGATGAAATCCTGCCTCCCCTCACGCTTCTCGAGCCTGAATTGATTGAGGCTGCCCGGGCGCGCGGCATTGCCCTGTGCGTGCGCCTTCAGCCCATCACGCGGACCCGCGCCGCTGCCGCCGAGGAAAAACAGCTGAAAGCCTGGCTGTCGCAGGGCGTTTCTGCCTTTGAGGCAGAGCATCTCGGCCAGCTGTCTCGTCTTGCCCGTTTCAAGGAAACGAACCCTGAGCTGTCCGTTAGGGCCGGCTATCATCTGGCGGTCATGAATCGAGAAGCCGCCGCCTTCCTCAAGCGTCTGGGTGCCGAACGCTTCTTTGTTTCCGCCGAGCTAGGGAGGGAGGAGCGCGAGGGTCTTCGCGGCCTTCCGGGCGCGTGTGTCTACGCCTACGGCCTCCTGCCGCTCATGCTGACCGAGCAGTGCTTCTACAAGGAAGCCCACGGCTGCCGCAAAAATACGCGCGGCCAAAGCGGAGGCGGCCGGACCACTCTCATCGACCGCACGGGAGCCCGCCTCACTGCGCAGACCGACTGCGCACTCTGCCTCAACACCCTCTACGACGAGAAGCCGCTCTATCTGGGCGATAAGGACCTGTCCGGCTTCTCCGTCCGAGCAGCCCTGACCCTGGAGGACGGGGAGAGCAGCCGCCGTGTGCTGAAGGCCTTTGCCGCAGGCGATGCCCTGCCCGGAAGCCAGCGCGGCCACGAACATGCGAAATTACTCTGATAAAGGAGATCTCATATGGAAATTCGCAATTATACGCTGATAAAAGAAGAGTATCTGGACGAGCTGGGCGGCACTGCCTATCAGTTCCGTCACGACAAAACCGGTGCGGAGCTTTGTTATCTGTCCAACAGCGACGACAACAAGGTCTTCAACATCACCTTCCGCACTCCGCCCGTCAACGACAAGGGCATCCCGCACATTCTGGAGCACTGTGTACTGAACGGCAGCCGGAAGTTCCCCGTCAAGGAGCCCTTCGTCGAGCTCATCAAAGGCTCCCTGAACACCTTCATCAACGCGATGACCAGCAGCGACTGGACGACCTTCCCTGTCGCCAGCCGCAACGAAAAGGATTTTATGAACCTGACCGACGTCTATCTGGACGCCGTCTTCTATCCCAATCTGCGCCATGATCCCTTCATCATGAAGCAGGAGGGCTGGCATTATGAAATGACCGACCCCGAGGGCCCCGTCAGCTTCAAGGGCGTTGTGTTCAACGAAATGAAGGGCGCCTACTCGCAGCCCGAGCGCACCCTCTACCGCGTCGGCGACAGAGCGCTTTACCCCGATACTATCTATGCGAATGAATCCGGCGGCTTCCCCGCAGCCATTCCCGACCTGAGCTTTGAGGAATTCTGCGACTTCCACGCCCGCTACTACCATCCCTCCAATTCGCACATTTTCTTCTACGGCAACGGCGATATCGAGAAGCATCTCCGTTTTCTGGACGAGGAATACCTGAGCCATTTCGAGTACCGCGAGGTCGATTCGAGCATTCTGCCCCAGAAGCCCTTCGAGAGCATCCGCCGCGTCGAGGACGTCTATCCCTCCGCGGATGACGGCTCCGAAAAGGCCTTTCTGTCCATGGGCTTCGCGCAGAAGCCTATCGAAAGCGCGGAGGAGTACTACGGCATGGAGCTTCTGACCGACCTTCTGGTCGGCAGCCAGGCCGCGCCCATCCGCGTTGCCCTGCAGGAGGCAGGCATCGGCAAGGACATTTCCGGCTTCCTGGATACCGGCCGTCTGCAGCCTGAGCTTGCCATTGTCGCCAAGGATGCGGATGCCTCCCGCGCCGGAGAATTCGAGTCCATCATCGTCGGCGAGTGCAGGCGTGTGCTGGCAGAGGGCTTTGATAAAAAGCTGATGGAGGGTCTCTTCAACAGCGCCGAATTTGCCCTTCGCGAGGGCGACACCGGCTCCGCGCCCAAGGGCCTTCTGCTGCTTTTCAAGATGCTCGACAGCTGGAACTACGGCAAGGATCCCACCCTGCTTCTGAAATACAACGACGCCTTCAAGAGCCTGCGCCGGAAAGCCTCCGAGGGCTATTTTGAGCAGCTGATCGAGGAGCGCATTCTGAACAATCCTCATGCGGTCTTCATCACCTTAAAGCCCGACAGCGGCATGGCCGCCCGTACGCAGAAGGCGGAGGAGGAGCGCCTGGCCGCCTATAAGGCCTCCCTCACCAAGGAGGAGTGCGAAGCGCTGTGCGCGGAGACCCGGGCGTTTATCGAGCGTCAGGGCACGCCCGATTCCAAAGAAGCTCTGGCCACGATTCCTCTGCTTGCACGGGAGGATCTCGACACCGAGGCCGAGCAGTTCCCCCTTACGCAGGAGGATAGCTTCTACCTGTATCCGACCTTCACGAACGGTATCGCCTACACCAATTTCTACTTCCCGCTGGATGCGCTGACCGCCGAAGAGCTGCCCTATGCTGCGCTGCTCGCCACGGTCCTCGGCGATATCGCCACGGAAAAATTCAGCCACACCGAGCTCGATAATGAGCTGAATATCGTTACAGGCGACTTCTCGACCGATATCACCGTCATCGACCACACACAGAAGGATTCGTTCCGCCCCTTCTTCACGACCTCTCTTCGCTATTTGTACGGCTACGGCAGGGAAGCGCTGGAGCTTGTGCGTGAAATCCTTCTGACCAGCCGCTTCGAGGATACGGACCGTTTGGAGGAGATCATCGCCGAGTGCCGCTCCGGCATGGAAAGCTCCGTCATCGGCCGCGGCCACGCTTCGGCCATGTTCCGCGCTATGTCCAAAATCTCCGAGGTCTACGCGATCCGCGAGAAGACTGCCGGCATCGACTTCTACCTCTTCCTGAAGGATATTGAAGAGCACTTTGAAGAGAAGGCCGATGAAATTGCCGCCGGCCTTCGCAAGGTCGCCGGGAAGCTTATCAACCGTGAGGGGCTGATGGTCCAGCTGACGGCTGAGGAGAGCATGATCCCCGCGGTCAAGGCTGAGATACTGGAACTGATGTCTGCGCTGCCTTCTTTCAGGCAGGAAAAGAATCTTTCGGTCGCATGCGTGCGCTCCAACGACGCCGTCCGCATCTCCGGTCAGATTCAGTACGTCGCCAAGGGCGGCCGCTTCAGCCTGCCCTACAACGGATCGATGGAGGTCTTCGGCAAGGTCCTGAGCACCGATTATCTCTGGACCAATATCCGCGTCAAGGGCGGCGCGTACGGCAGCATGAAGCTGCTGACCCGGAACGGTCTGGCCGGCTTCGCCTCCTACCGCGATCCCAACCTGCGCGAATCCCTGGCTGTCTATGACCGGGCAGCCGAAACGATGCGGAACTTCAGCTGCGACGAACGCGAGCTGCTCAAGTACATCATCGGCACGGTCAGCGACCTTTCCACCCCGCTAAGCCCCAGCCAGAAGGGCGGCCTGGCCTTCCGCCGCCTTCTGAACGGTTCAACGCCCGAATATATTCAGCGCTGCTGGGACGAGGTTCTTGAGACCACCGAGGAGGACCTCCGCGCGGATGCAGAGGTCTACGCTCAGGCCATGCAGGATGCCGTAATCTGCGTCATCGGCAGCCGTGACCGCCTGAACGCCGAGCAGGAGCTTTTCGATTGCATGATCGATTTTATGTAAGGAGTATCCATGGAAAAATCAGGTTTTGTTTCCATTATCGGGCGCCCTAACGTGGGCAAATCCACATTGCTGAACTGCATTCTGGACGTGAAGGTGGCCATCACCTCCGCCAAGCCCCAGACCACCCGCACGCAGATCCAGGGCGTCTATACCGATGAGCGGGGGCAGATCGTCTTTATCGATACCCCCGGCATCAATAAGCCCGTCCACAAGCTGGACGAATATATGCAGGAGGCGGCCTCACGCTGCATGAGCGGTGTGGACCGTGTGCTGCTTCTGGTCGAGCCCGGCCGTCCCCGTCAGGCCGACCTTGACATCATCAGCCGCCTGAAGAGCCTGAAGGCCGAGGTCACGCTGCTCGTCAACAAGATCGACACGGTATCCAAGGAGGAGCTGCTTCTCACCCTGGCGGCCTACAAGGATCTCTACGAATTCACGGACCTCATCCCCATCAGCGCCAAGACCGGCGAGGGCATAGATGACCTGCTGAACACCCTCTTCGAGGCTCTGCCCGAGGGTCCGCAGTTCTTCCCCGACGATATGATCACGGATCAGCCGGAGCGTCAGATCATGGCCGAGTTCATCCGCGAAAAAGCCCTTTACGTGCTTAAGGACGAGGTGCCCCATGGCATCGCCGTCGTCATCGACAGCTTCAGCGAGCGTGAGGACCGCGAGATTATCGACATTGACGCGACCATCATCTGCGAAAAGGAGAGCCACAAGCCTATCATCCTGGGCAAGGGCGGCCGCACCATTAAGGAAATCGGGACCCAGGCCCGCCGCGAAATGGAGAATTTTATGGGCGCGCAGGTCAATCTTCACCTCTGGGTCAAAATCAAGGAGCGCTGGCGCGACAGCGACTTCCTCATCAGGAACTACGGCTTCGACAAGAAGGAGCTTGAGCTGTAATCTGTCGCTTTCAGGAAGGAGGTCTTTATGGCGAACGAAATCAAGCTGTCCGGCATCGTTCTGAGTGCGGCGCCGATGGGCGATAAGGACCTTCGCCTGAACGTTCTGACCCGCGAGAGCGGCTGCCTGAGTGTCCTGGCGAAGGGCGCGTTGGGACCGAAATCCAAGTGGCGGAGTGTTTCGCAGCCCTTCAGCCTCGTGCATATGGTGCTCACGCGCGGCCAGACCTTCTACTACATCAAGGAGGCCGAGCTGGCCGACAGCCTCTACGCTCTGCGCGCCGATCTTGACCGTCTCTCCTGGGGCTCCCTCATGCTGGAGGTCGCCGGCGACTTCTCCGTGGACGGTGCGGACAACCGTGCGCTGGTCAATCTGCTGGCCCGCGGTCTGATGGCCATAGCCGGGAACAGCGAGGCGGACCCCTCCGCCCTGGCCGGTGCGTTTCTTTGGCGGCTTCTTTCCGATAACGGCTACCGTGCGGACCTTCGTCACTGCCGCAGCTGCGGCCTTGCTTTGAACGGTGCCGGTCCCTGGGGCTTTCTGCCGGAGGAGGGCGGTGTGCTCTGTCCCGCCTGCGAGCGCCTTCACCCCGCATCCTACCGTCCGGACCCGGCCACGCTGCGCCTGATGATTCGTCTGCAGGAGGCCCCCGAAAAAGAGGTCTATCTTCAGTCGGAGGAGGGCGCCGATCGGGCGGAGCTCACGCGCGTGGCCATCGGCTATCTGCAGTATCACAGCGGGCGGCACTACCGCGCCCTTGAGTTTATCCGCTCCATGGAAAAATGAACTTTTTTTATACATTTTGCGTTGACAGCTTCATGCATCTCTGTTATACTTGGCAAGTTGCAGTTGACAAAAATTTTTTACGATCAGATACATCATTTCAGTGTCAGAAAGGAAACAATCACAGTGGAAAAGACCATGGATAAGATTGTAGCCCTGGCTAAAGGCCGCGGCTTTGTATATCCCGGTTCCGAAATCTACGGCGGCCTGGCCAATACCTGGGACTACGGTCCTTTGGGTGTTGAACTGAAAAACAACATCAAGCGCGCCTGGTGGAAGAAATTCGTACAGGAGTCCCCGTACAATGTCGGCCTTGACGCCGCCATCCTCATGAACCCGCAGACCTGGGTAGCCAGCGGTCATCTGGCCGGCTTCTCCGATCCTCTTATGGACTGCCGTGAATGCCACGAGCGTTTCCGCGCCGATAAGCTGATCGAGGACTGGACGGCTGAAAACGGCTTCACGCTGCCCAAGCCCATTGATGCCTTTTCTCAGGCTGAAATGAAGGCCTTTGTGGAAGAAAACAACATTCCCTGCCCCAGCTGCGGCAAGCACAATTTCACGGATATCCGTCAGTTCAACCTGATGTTCAAGACCTTCCAGGGTGTTACCGAAGACGCCAAGAACACGGTCTATCTGCGCCCCGAAACCGCGCAGGGCATCTTTGTGAACTTCGCCAATGTCGCCCGTACCTCCCGCAAGAAGATCCCCTTCGGCATCGGCCAGATCGGCAAGAGCTTCCGCAACGAGATCACGCCCGGCAACTTCATTTTCCGCGTCCGTGAGTTCGAGCAGATGGAGCTGGAATTCTTCTGCAAGCCCGGCACCGACCTTGAATGGTTTGCCTACTGGCGTAATTTCTGCCATCAGTTCCTGCTGTCCCTCGGTATTCACGATGAGAACCTCCGCCTTCGCGACCATGATCCCGAAGAGCTGTGCTTCTATTCCAAGGCAACGACTGACTTTGAGTATCTTTTCCCCTTCGGCTGGGGTGAGCTGTGGGGCGTGGCTGACCGTACCGATTACGATCTGACCCAGCACCAGACCACCTCCGGCAAGGATCTTTCCTATTTTGATCAGGAAGCCAACGAGCGCTACATCCCCTATGTCATCGAGCCCAGTCTGGGCGTCGAGCGCACCTTCCTGACCGTTCTGTGTGATGCTTACGACGAGCAGGAGGTAGGCGAAGGCGATGTCCGCACCGTCCTGCACTTCCATCCGGCTCTGGCCCCCGTCAAGATCGCCGTTCTGCCTCTTTCCAAGAAGCTTAACGGTAAGGCGGATGAGGTCTTTGCCGCGCTCAATGCCAAGTATGTCTGCCAGTATGACGATGCCGGCTCCATCGGTAAGCGCTACCGCCGCCAGGATGAAATCGGAACGCCCTTCTGCGTCACCGTTGACTTTGATACCCTTGAGGACCAGGCCGTCACCATCCGTCACCGCGACAGCATGGAGCAGGAGCGTATCGCCATCGCCGAGCTTGAAAACTATTTTGCCGACAAGTTTGAGCTTTAATCCGCCATCCCATTATTTACATATATTTGCATTTGAGAGGAGTAAAACATGAGCAAGAAATGGGTTTATCTGTTTACCGAAGGCAACGCTTCCATGCGTGAGCTTCTGGGCGGCAAGGGTGCCAACCTGGCCGAAATGACCAACATTGGTCTTCCTGTTCCGCAGGGCTTCACCATCACCACCGAGGCCTGCACCCAGTACTACGAAGACGGCCGTACCATCAATGATGAGATTATGGCTGAAATTTGGAAGAACGTTGAGATTATGGAGAATCTGAACGGCAAGAAGTTCGGCGATCTCAAGAATCCCCTGCTTGTATCCGTTCGTTCCGGCGCCCGCGCCTCCATGCCCGGCATGATGGACACCATCCTGAACCTGGGTCTGAACGATGACGTTGTCGCTGCCATGATCGCCGGCAATCCCGATCCCAAGTTCGAGCGTTTCGTATACGATTCCTATCGCCGTTTCATTCAGATGTTCTCCGACGTCGTCATGGAGGTCGGCAAGAAGTATTTCGAGCAGCTGATCGATGAAATGAAGGCCAAGAAGGGTGTTACCTTTGACGTTGAGCTGACCGCGTCTGACCTCAAGGAGCTGGCTTCCCAGTTCAAGGCCGAGTACAAGAAGCAGCTTGGCGAGGACTTCCCCTCCGATCCCAAGGTCCAGCTTTACGAAGCTATCCGTGCCGTATTCCGCAGCTGGGACAATCCCCGCGCTAACGTATACCGCCGTGACAACGACATCCCCTACAGCTGGGGTACTGCCGTCAACGTCATGCCCATGGTATTCGGCAACCTGAATGACAACTCCGGTACCGGTGTTGCCTTCACCCGTGACCCCGCCACCGGCGAAAAGAAGCTGATGGGTGAGTTCCTGACCAATGCTCAGGGTGAAGACGTTGTAGCCGGTGTCCGTACTCCTATGCCCATTTCTCAGATGGCTGATAAGTTCCCCCAGGCTTACG
>JAZRWR010000111.1:0-7953 GCA_045599825.1 Bianqueaceae bacterium
CGTCTGGCCGCCGACGAGGACGTGGTCGCCCCCGTGCGCCCCGTTCTGCGCGTCGCTTGCGAGGCTGACGCCGAGCAGTACCAGCGCAACGCGGAGCGCGAAAAGAGCGCCTTCGCGGCCTGCCAGGAAAAAATCGCGCAGCACGGCCTGGAGATGAACCTGGTCGGCGCCGAGCTGAACTTCGACGGCACCAAGCTGCTCTTCTACTTCACCGCGGACGGCCGCGTGGACTTCCGTGAGCTGGTCAAGGACCTGGCCCAGGCCTTCCACACCCGCATCGAGCTGCGCCAGATCGGCGTGCGCGACGAGGCGAAGATGGGCGGCGGCATCGGCATCTGCGGCCGGCCCTTCTGCTGCAACACCTTCCTGGCGGATTTCGCGCCTGTGTCCATCAAGATGGCTAAGGACCAGAATCTGTCCCTGAATCCCACCAAAATTTCCGGCACCTGCGGCCGTCTGATGTGCTGCCTCAAATACGAGGAGGCCACCTACGAGGAGCTCAACAAGCGCCTGCCCTCCGAGGGCGATACCGTGGAGACCTGTGACGGCGCCGGTGAGGTTCTGCATATCAACGTCCTGCGTCAGCTGATCAAGGTCGGCATCAAGCAGGAAAAGGGCGATATCGTCATCAACGAGTACAAGCTGGACGATATCCGCATTCTGGAGCACCGTCGCCGCCGCCCGCAGGAGTCGCGGGAAGAGGAGGAGGCGCTCTCCGCGCTCGAATAAAAACTACGGATCCGTGGGCGTTTTTCGGCCCGCGGATTTCTTGCAGGAGGCGCTGTGGAAGAAGCATTGGTGCGCGCGGGTGAGCGCGTGGACGAGCTGTACCGCTGCGGCTACCGCATCATTCAGGACCCGGCCAAATTCTGTTTCGGGATGGATGCGGTGCTTTTGGCGGCCTTTGCGAGGGCCTGTCCCGGAGAAGCCGTGATGGACCTCGGTACCGGCACGGGAGTGATCCCGACGCTCATGGCGGGACGCTATCCGGGGGCGCATTATACGGGCCTGGAGCTGAACCGTGATATGGCCGAAATGGCGGGGCGCAGCGTGCGCCTGAACGGTCTTTCGGACACGGTCGAGATCGTCGAGGGTGATATCCGCTGCGTGCGCGGGCTCTTTGCGCGCGGCTCCTTTCAGGCGGTGACCGCCAATCCGCCCTACATGAAGCAGGGCTGTGCGCTGACAAATCCCGACAGCGCCCGGCAGATGGCGCGGCACGAAAGCTGCTGCACCCTGCGGGACTGCGTCGAGGCCGCGGCTTATCTCCTGCCCCACCACGGACGCTTCTACCTGGTCCACCGGCCGGGGCGTCTGCCCGAAATTTTCGAAGAGCTGCGCCGGGTCCGACTGGAGCCCAAGCGCATGCGGCTGGTGCACGCCTTCGCCGGCTCCGAACCGCAGGAGGTCCTGATCGAGGCCTCGCTGGGCGGCGGAGAGGGCCTGCGCGTGCTGCCGCCTTTGTTTGAATATGAAGCGCCGGGTGTCTATTCCGCGGAGCTGATCGAGCTCTACGGCAACGCCGGCGCGCCCGAAAAGGAGGCCTGAAATGGTCAGTTTGCATGGCTGCCCGGACTACGCTCCGGAGCATGTCGAGGCGGCGCTCGCGGCCTGCCTCGCGGATATCGGCGGCTGGGCGCCCTATGTCGCTCCCGGCGAAACGGTCCTTTTGAAGGTGAACCTGGTCTCCGCCTGCGAACCCTCGCTGGGCGCGACCACGCACCCGGCCTTTGTCAGCGCCGTCGCGAAAAGCCTCCTGGCCTACGGTGCGCGCGTCCTGATCGGCGACAGCCCCGGCGGCAGCTTTAACGCAGCCCATTTGAAGCGCGTCTACCGCGTGTGCGGCATGGAGACCGCCGCCGAGGAAAGCGGGGCCGAGCTCGTCTTCGACACCGACGTCGCCGAGGTCGACAATCCCTCCGGCCGTCTGCTGCAGCACCTGAACATCACACACATGATCGCCGCGGCGGACAAGGTCATTTCGCTGGCGAAGATCAAGACCCACGCCATGATGACCTACACCGGCGTCACGAAGAACCTCTTCGGCGCCATCCCCGGCACGGAGAAGGCCGAGCTGCACATGCGCATGCCTGAGGCGATGGACTTCGCGGACGCACTGCTCGACATTTACCTGGCGGCGCATCCGGTGCTCTGCCTGATGGACGGCATCCTCGGCATGGAGGGCAACGGCCCGACCGGCGGCAGCCCCCGCGAAATCGGCGTGGTCATGGCGTCCCCCAGCGGCCCCGAGCTGGACCTTGTGGCGGCCTCGCTCATCGGGCTCTCCGCGGATGCGGTCCCGCTGCTGAAGCAGGCCGTTTCGCGGCGGATGATCCCTCAGAAGGCGTCTGAGATCACGCTTCTGGGCGAGTCACCCGAGGACTACCGCATCCCGGATTTCAAAATGCCCGACCATATCAACGCCAACCTGATCGGCTGGTTCCCGCGTCTGACCCGGAAGCTTTCCGCCAGGCTCCTGCGGCCCAGGGTGCAGTTCGACCCGGACATCTGCGTCGGCTGCGGCGAGTGCGCGGCCAACTGCCCCGCGCAGGTCATTACGATGAAGGCGGACGAAAACGGCCGCCGTCATCCGCATGTCGACTATGAGCACTGCATCCGCTGCTATTGCTGCCAGGAGCTCTGCCCCCGCAATGCGGTCAGCATCAGGCAGCCCCTGGCCTTCCGTGTGGCCAACAAACTGTAAGGAGAGCCCCTCATGCCCGGAAAACTGTACCTTTGTCCGACACCCATCGGGAACCTTTCGGACATCTCGGAGCGCGTGCTCGAAACCCTGCGTGCGGTCGACCTGATTGCCGCGGAGGATACGCGCACGTCCTACCCGCTGCTCCGTCATTTTGACATCGACAAGCCGATGATCTCCTACCATAAATACAACGAGCAGGAGCGCACGCCCGAGCTGATCGGGCGGCTTGCGGACGGCGCGCAGATCGCACTCATCACCGATGCCGGCATGCCCGCCATCTCCGACCCCGGCCAGATTTTGGTCGCGCGCTGCCATGAGGCCGGCATCCCCGTCACGGCCCTGCCCGGTCCCTGCGCCTTCGTCACGGCTCTGGCCCTGTCCGGCTTCGACTCCCGCCGCTTCCTCTTCGAGGGCTTCCTGCCCCAGGAGAAGGACGAGCGCCGCGAAGCATTGGCGCGCCTTTCCGAAAGCCCCGTCACGACCCTCTTCTACGAGGCGCCGCATCGCCTGCAGAAAACCCTCGAGGCGATGACGGAGGCCGCGGGCGAGCGTCCGTGCGCCTGTGTCCGGGAGCTTACGAAAAAATTCGAGGAAATCCGCTTCGGCACGGTGAAATCACTGGCCGAATACTACCGGGACAACGAGCCGCGCGGGGAATTCGTCATCGTCGTGGCCGGTATTTCCCGGGAAATAATGGAGCAAAAGAAGGCTTCGGCCTGGCTGGAAATGAGTCTGGAGGACCACATGGCGCTCTACGCGGAGCTTCCCGAAAAAGAAGCGATGAAGCGCGTGGCGGCCGAGCGCGGCCTCACGAAGCGCGAGGTCTATCAGGCTCTGAAGGTCGGAAAGGACGGTTCGGATGCGATATCCTGAATTTCTGCAGCCCGGCGGCCGCATCGGTCTGATCGCGCCCTCCTTCGGCTGCACACGTGAGCCCTATCTGAGTCGCTTGAAGTCCGCCATCGCCTTCCTGGAGGAAAGGGGCTACACCGTCCTCGTCGGTCCGAACGTCTACGAGGAAGCGGGCGTGGGCAAGAGCAATACGCCCCAGGCCTGCGCCGATGAAATCATGGACTTTTTTACGAACGACCGCGCGGACCTCATCCTGAGCGTCGGCGGCGGTGAGACCATGTGCGAGGACCTTGCCTTCGTGGACTTTGACGCCCTCAGCGCGGCCCCGCCCCGTTATTTCATGGGCTATTCCGACAATACCAATCTGAGCTTTACCCTGCCTACCCTCTGCGATACCGCCGCGGTCTACGCGCCCTGCGCGACCTCCTTCGGTCTTCGGCCCCTGCCGCCCTCCCTGTGGGACACGCTGCGTCTGATCACGGGCGAGAGCCTGCAGATGCACAGCTATCCGGCCTGGCAGTGCGTGGACGATGCTGCCCCGGAGGAGGAGCCGCTCCGTCCCTATTTCACGCGCATGCCCTCCTGTCAGAAGCTGGCGCTGCCCGGGAAGGCCTTCCCCGCGTCCTCGGCCTCTTTTTCCGGCCGTCTGCTGGGCGGCTGCCTGGACTGCCTCATCAACCTCTGCGGCACGAAATACGACCGCGTCCGCGCCTTTAACGAGCGCTACGTCCGCGACGGCGTCATATGGTTCCTTGAAAGCTGCGATCTTACGCCTCTCGCCCAGCGCCGCGCCTTCTGGCAGCTTAGCGAGGCCGGCTGGTTCGATAATGCCCGCGGCTTTCTGCTCGGCCGCCCCGGCCTCTTCGACTACGTCGATCACGGTCTCACGCATGAGGAGGCCGCCCGGAGCAGCCTCGAACGCTTCGGCGTGCCGATCGTCCTCGACACGGACCTCGGTCATCTGCCCCCCATGATGCCGCTCATCGCCGGCGCCCTCGCGGAGGTCGGCTATGACGAGAGCGGGCTGTCCGTCCGGATGCGGCTCGACTAAAACCCCGTAAACGCAATTTCATTCCGTCAAGAAAGGAATATTCCTATGGAAAACTGTAAAGATGACTGCATTTTCTGCCTGCTTGCCAACGGCGTCATTCCGACCGCCACGGTATACGAGGACGACGATTTCCGCGCCTTTCTGGATGCGGCGCCCGCCAGCCCCGGCCACACCTTGATCGTGCCCAAGCAGCACGCCGCCAACCTCTTTGAGCTCCCCGAGGAGACCGCCGCCAAGGCGATGCGCCTCGCCAAGCGCCTGGCCGCTGTCATGAAGACCGAGCTTCAGCCCGACGGTCTGAACCTGATCCAGAACAACGGCTCCGCCGCCGGACAGACCGTCATGCACTTCCACCTGCATGTCATCCCGCGCTTTGAAGGCGTGGGCTGCCTGCCTGTCTGGACTCCTGTGGAAACGAGCGACGACGAGAAAAAAGCGATGGCCGCGCGCCTTTCGGCCGCGATGATCGCCGCGGAAAAGGAATAAGCATGTCAAAATCCATCATTCTGACCGGCGGCGGCACAGCCGGTCATGTCACCCCCAACCTGGCGCTTATCGAGCCGCTGCGTGCCGCGGGCTTCGAGGTCGGCTACATGGGCCAGCCCAAGGAGATGGAGCGCGGCCTGGCCGAAGGCGCCGGACTGCCCTACTATTTCGTGCGCGCAGGACGTTTTCACCGCTACCTCACCAAGGATTTCTGGGATCCGCTCCTGAACATCAAGGGCTTTTTCATGGCCAACAAGACCTTTAAAAAAATCAAGCCCGACATCGTTTTCGCCAAGGGCGGCTTCGTCAGCATCCCCGTGGTGACCGCCGCGCGCTGGCGCCGCATCCCCGTGGTTCTTCACGAAAGCGACTTCACCCCCGGCCTGGCCAACAAGATCTGCGCGCCCTTCGCCACGAAGGTGTGCACCAATTTTAAGGAGACCGTGGATCATTTCAAGCCCGGCAAGGCCGTCTGCACCGGCACGCCCATCCGGAAGGAATTAAGCGAGGGCAGCCGCGAGGCGGGCCTTGAGCTGACCGGCTTTTCGCCCGAGCTGCCCGTCATTCTCGTGATGGGCGGAAGCCTCGGCGCGGGTGCCTTGAACGACGCCGTTCGCGCTGCCCTGCCCCTTTTTGAGGGGAAGCTGCAGCTCGTGCACCTCTGCGGCCGCGGCAATGTCGACGAAAGTCTGGTCGGACGCCCCGGCTATCTGCAGCTGGAGTATGCCGGCCCCGAGCTCAAGGATCTTTACGCGATGGCGGACGCCATGCTCTCCCGCGCCGGCGCCAATGCCCTGGCCGAGATTCTGCTGCTCGCCATCCCTGCGCTCCTCGTGCCCCTGCCTGCCTCCTCCGGCAGCCGCGGCGACCAGGAGCTGAATGCGGAATCCTTCCGCAAAAACGGCTACAGCGCGGTGCTGCCCCAGGACGAAATCACCCCTGAACGCCTGCTCAGCGAGCTTGAGGCGCTTCTTGCCGGACGTGAGGACTATGTCCGCGCGATGAAGGCGAGCGAGGCGAAAAACGGGACAGAGGCCGTGATGAGGGTGATTCTGGAGGTTGCGAAGGGAAAAGAGAACAGGAAATAGAATAGGAAATAGGCGAAGCGTTGGCTTGGCCAAGGTAACATTTTATGAGTGATATTAAGTTTTTACTTGAGGAGTTATTGGTCTATGCGCTGGACCGGGAGCTGCTGCTGCCGGAGGATTCCTTTTATGCGCGGAATGCACTGCTGGATCTTTTGAAGCTGGAGGAGCCGTATGCCGAAACGGACGCGCTCGGCCAGCCCTGCGAGGCTGCCTTTGCCGCCGCCCGCGCCCTCTGTCCCGCCGAATGCCTGAGCCCTGCGCCCATTCTGAACGGCATCCTCGACTACGCCGCCGAAGCGGGGCTCATCCCCGAGAATCTGACCGTATACCGGGACCTTTTTGACGCCCGCGTCATGGGCCTGCTGATGCCCCGTCCCTCCGACTTCCTGGCGGCATACCGCCGCGAACGCGCCATCAGCCCCGCCCGCGGCACCGGCTATTTCTACCGTCTCTCCCGCGCCTCTCACTACATCATGACCGAGCGCGTCGGAAAAAATCTCTATTGGAAAAGCGCCACCCCTTACGGCGACATGGAGATCACCGTCAACCTCTCCAAGCCCGAAAAGGACCCCCGCGAGGTCGCTAAGCTCCTGACGGTCAAGAGCGCGTCCTACCCGAAATGCGCCCTCTGCGCCGAAAACGTCGGCTTTTCCGGCAGCCTCACACAGGCCGCCCGCCAGAACCTGCGTCAGATCCCGCTCAGCATCCAGGGCGAGGACTGGTTCCTGCAGTACTCTCCCTACGTTTACTACAACGAGCACTGCATCCTTCTGAAGGGCGAGCACGTGCCGATGCTCGTGTCCGGCAAGACCTTCCGCCGCCTCTTTGACTTCGTCGACCAGTTCCCGCACTATTTCATGGGCTCCAACGCGGGTCTGCCCATTGTGGGCGGCTCCATCCTCTTCCACGAGCACTACCAGGGCGGCCGTCACGTCTTCCCCATGGAGAAGGCCCGCCGCCTGGCCGAATACCGGCACCCCGATTTTCCAGGGGTCCGCATCGGCCGCCTGCACTGGCCGCTGACCGCCTACCGCCTTTCCGGCCCGGACCGCGAGGAGCTCTGCCGCCTGGCCGACCGTCTCCTCAGCGTCTGGCAGCGCTTTGACTTCCCCGAGGCAGGCATCCGCTCCTGCGATACCGACGCCGCGGGCGTCCTCATCCCGCACAACACCGTCACGCCCATCGCGCGCAAAAACGCCGCGGGCGAGTACGAGCTCGATATCGTCCTGCGCTGCAACGTAACGACCGACGAGCGCCCGGACGGCCTCTTCCACGCGGCCCCCGAGTATCACCACATCAAGAAGGAAAACATCGGCCTCATCGAGGTCATGGGCCTGGCCGTGCTGCCGGGACGCTTAAGCCGCGAGACCGAGCTGATCCGCACCCTTCTGTGCGGCGAACGCCGCCCCGACGAGCTCTCCGGGGAGGAGGCCGCCTCGCTCGAAAAGCACCGCGCCTGGATCGACCGCCTAACCGCCGCGCACGGCTGCACGATGGACCCGGCCGCCGCCGATGCGCTTCTCAAGGCCGAGGTCGGCACGATCTTCTCGAAGGTCCTTGCCTGCTGCGGTGTCTTCAAGGAGGACGAAAGCGGTGCGCGCGCTGCGCGGGCTTATGAAGAGCAGTGCGGAATGGAAGCGCTTTAAAAGGACTCTTGACATCCATCCCTTCTTCTGCTAAGTTGAGCTTGTAGAAATGTCCCTGCCCCGCATGCAGAATTTTTTGCGCAGAAAGGTAAAACCATGAAGTGTACCGAACGCCTAACCGCCGTC
>JAZRWR010000112.1:0-3929 GCA_045599825.1 Bianqueaceae bacterium
TCCTTGATTTCATCGGCGATGGACAGGCAGCCCAGATACCGGCCCTCCTCGGCTACGAAAACGAGGCTTCCGAGGCTTTCGGGAGGCTCCGTCACTTCGACACCGGGCTCCTTCATAAAGCGCGCCGAACCGGCTGCCAGAAGGCGCCCGTCCTTCAGGACACTGACACCCTGACCGGCATGCTCGGTCGCAAGACTGAGTCCCTCCGTCACGAGGCTTCGGCCGGAAGAAGTCCAGGCCTCCTTCAGAGAGCGCGCAATCGGGTGCTCGGAGAAGGCCTCGCACAGGGCCGCGATCTCCAGGAGCTTATCGGCGGACACGCCGTTCGGATGCAGCTCGCTCAAAGTGAAATTGCCCTTCGTCAGCGTGCCGGTCTTGCCAAAAACCGCGATCCGCGCACGGCTGAGCGTCTCCAGATCGGACGCGCCCTTAATCAGAGCACCGCTTCGGGACGCACCGCCTATACCCCCGTAAAAGCTGAGCGGAATCGATACGACCAGCGCGCAGGGGCAGGATACGACCAGGAAAATAAGCGCACGGTGCAGCCACAGCGAAAAACCGCCGGGCAGCAGAAAAGCTCCGATCAAAAGAAGCGCCAACGCGGAAAATACTACAAAAGGCGTATAATAGCGGGCAAATTTTGAGATGAAATCCTGGCTCTTCGCCTTTTTTTCCATGCAGCCTTCGACCAACTCCGCGATGCGGGAGGCCGTAGACTCATCGGCATATTTGGTGCTCCGAACGACCAGCCGCCCGTTCAGATTGATGCAGCCGGAATAGACTTCGGTGCCGGGCCCGGCCGTAACGGGAAGACTTTCGCCCGTAAGAGGTGCCTGGTTGACATCGGAAAGGCCCTCCACCACCACGCCGTCCAGCGCGAAGCGTTCGCCGGGAAGCACTTCAAACAATTCTCCCGGTTCGACCTCCATCGGGTCGAGCTCCTCCGCTCCTTCTTCGCGCAGCACGCGACAGGAAAGGGGCATCAGGTCCACAAGGGCCGAGATCGATTCGCGGCTTTTCCCGACGGCCAGCGCCTGGAACCACTCGCCGATTTGATAAAAAAGCATAACAAAGCAAGCCTCGGAATAGTCGGACAGCGCGATCGCGCCGAGCGTAGCCAGGGCCATCAGAAAGTTTTCATCAAAAATCTGCCCGTGGCCGATATTTTTCACAGCCTTAAGCAGAATATCCCAGCCGGCGATCAGGTAGGGGATGAGGTATAACAGCCCCTGAAGCGGAGAAAATTCCGGGAGCAGCCGGATGATAAGCATCAAAAATGCCGCCAGCAGGATCCGCAGCAGCTTTTTCTTCAGTTTTTTGTTCATGATCAGCGGAGAATGACGCACTCGGGCTCGACCTTTTTGCAGACCGCAGCCACCTCATCCATCAGCGCGTCGAAATCGACATCGTCGCGCGCAACGATGACCATCTTCTGGCTGAAGAAGTTGACGTTCGCGTTCTCAACGCCCTCCAGCTTTTTGATTCCGTCCTCCATTTTCTGCGCGCAGACAGCGCAGTCAAGGTCTTCCAGCTTGAAAACTTTTCTCATGGTATCGCTCCTTTATTCAAGAATATGGTCCATGCCCTGTCCCAGAATACTGCGGACGTGGTCATCGGCCAGGGAATAGAAAACCGTTTTTCCGACCCTGCGATACTTCACCAGCGACGCATTCTTCAAAATACGCAGCTGATGCGAAATCGCAGAAAGGCTCATGCCGAGAAGCTGCGCGATGTCGCACACACAGACCTCGGACTCAAACAAAACGTAAAGAATCTTGATTCGTGTACTGTCGCCGAACACCTTATACAGCTCGGCCAGATCGTACAGATGACCCTCCTCGGGCATTTTGCTTCGGACATCCTCCAGCAGTGCAGCGTGAAGATGCTCCTGGTCGCAATGGGGCATTTCTTTCATAGACTATAGTCCTTTCTTTCCTGAAAAAACGGCAGGCAAACAATTGAACATTTGTTCAACTGTCGAAATAATAATACCATATCCTCCTCGCAATGTAAAGACCCAAGGGAATAAAAAAGCGTCCGCGGAGACACTCCGCAGACGCTTCAAATAATCAAATTCCGGCAGAAAAGCCGCTTGTACAGGGTGCACCCCCGTGCAGGCGCGACCATTCGGCCGCCTGGCAGATATAATGGCTCTCGACCGTCTCCTCCAGCAGGCAGAGGTTCGGACTGTAAGCCTCTCCGCGGATAGCCGCGGCAAAGTCACGCACAAGAGCCGCGTCACCGCCGCCGTGACCGCAGCAAAGGTCTCCGAGGCTGCGGCAATCGATCACCTCACGGCTTCCGTCAAAGAGTCGGATCTCAATGGTCTGTGCGTCATCAAAATCAGCGAAAATGTCGCCCTTGCTGCCGAAGAAATGAATCATACGGCCGTTTCGGGGCGTAAAGCCAGTCATTGTAAAGCTGATGAGAAGGCCGCCCTCCATCTGCAGATTCACGACCTGATGGTCCACTGCCGTGGTCCCGCAGGCATAGACACAGCGCCCGTATTTGCCGCTTTTCAATGCCCTTTTCATGTTTTCGGCACTGTAGTCGACCGGCACCACCATTTCATAGGGCCAGCCCTCCTTGCCCGCCGCAGCACCGTCCGTGTAATACTGCTGTACCGCATCGTAGGGACAGGAGGAAGCAAAGCCGCAGCCGTCCGAGCAGCGCGCGGGAGCGCCAAGGGGCTTATTATCCGGAACGAATTCCATCACATTCGCAAAAGAAGAAACCGAAATACAGTGACGGCCCGTCAGCCAAGTCATAAGATCCATATCATGGCTGCATTTCTGCAGGAACATCGGACTTGATTCCTCAATCCGACCGCAGTTGCCGCGAACAAAGGAATGGGACTGATGATGGAAGGAAATCTGCTCGACGGCCTGAATAGTCCTAAGCTCGCCGATTCGGCCCTCGTCCAAAAGCTCCTTCACCTTAACAAAGGCAGGCGCGTAACGAAGCTCGTGGCATACGACCACCAGCCTGCCGCTTTCACGGGCCGCACGGCGGATTCCGTCGGTCTCCTCCAGACTGATGCCGGCCGGCTTTTCAAGGAGCACATGATAGCCAAGCCGAAGCGCCTCCAGCGTCTCCTGATAATGGAAGCGGTCTCCTGTACAGATAAATACCGTATCCAGCTTCGGCGCCGCCTCAAAGAGCGCACGGTCACCGGCGAACCGCCCCTCCGCCGGCACGCCGTAGCGGTCGCCGAAATCGGCAAGCTTCGCCAGGTCCGTATCTGCAATGGCGCAAAGCTCCAGATCAGTCCGGAAGAAATCCTCATCCCGCATATAAGTCATCCCGCGGGATCCAAGGCCGATGATACCGATCTTCAGACGCTCTTTCATGACAATCTCCTCCAGTGAAACAGAAGATAAAAGAAAAGTCCTGAAATCGTAATTTCAGGACTTTGGTCATTGGGATTAACTGGGCTCGAACCAGCGACCCCCACGATGTCAACGTGATACTCTAGCCAACTGAGCTATAATCCCAAAAGCACTATAGATTATATAGTGCTTAGATGCATTTGTCAAATGTTATTTTTAGATTTCGAAAATTATTTTTGTAAGGTTACAATAGATGTGAGACTTTCTCCAAATGAAAATAGCGACAGAATCTGTTAGAATGTGTTTACCCCTAACCCATGACTAACGGAGGACTCTGTCGCTATGGAGAGTATAACACACAGCGAGCGTTATTGGCCACATGAAATTTCAACAAAGTACTACGCGGTCCGTCTGTACCGATCGGTCGGAAACGTCTCGTTCGTCTGCCGGCGATACAAGATAGCCAACGCGTCCCTGATGCGCTGGAACAAGGCCTTCGATGGAACGCGCGAGTCATTAATGCGGAAGTCCCATCGGCCGCACACGCCGCATCCAAGTGCGCATACGCCGGAGGAACTGAAGTGGATCAGCGATTAGCAT
>JAZRWR010000113.1:0-68956 GCA_045599825.1 Bianqueaceae bacterium
AGGCAATCACTTCTCTGAACCACAATCTGCGTGTATCGCGGATTTACTTCAAGGTCGAGACCGGCGCAATGGATGAGATCAAATCCAAGGATTCCTTGTTAAGCGGCAGTTCCTTCGTTAAGGAGAAATCTGCTGTTTATGACGCATCCCGGAAGATACATGCTTCTTCCAGTGTGAAATACGATCTGATCGGCAAGCTGGTTGAAGAAACCGGATTGACAAGAAAAGCCGTGGTGCAGATTCTGACCGGAATTGAAAAGACGGTATTCGATCAGTTTAAGGACAATCCGGAGGAATTCATTATCAAGGCGGCATCGCTTATCAACGACGAGAAAGCCACCGCCATCATTCAGCATATTACCTATGATATTCTGGATGAGCGCTACGGGACGGACATCTTCACAGAGCCGACAATCAAGGGCAAGCTCGGTGTAAACGCTATGAAAGCACAGAAACATCTGTACGATCATATTGTCTACGATTCTACCAATGAGCGAGACTTTGCAACCGATCTGGATACGAATACGGATGTGGCTGTATATGTGAAGCTGCCGGATGGATTCTATATTTCAACACCGGTTGGCCACTACAATCCGGACTGGGCGATAGCGTTTTACGAAGGAACCGTGAAGCATATCTATTTCGTTGCAGAAACGAAAGGCTCTATGTCCTCCATGCAGCTCCGCTTGATTGAGGAATCCAAAATTCACTGCGCCCGTGAGCATTTCAAGGCAATCAGCAGTGAAAATATTGTTTACGATGTGGTGGATAGCTATCAGGCTCTGCTTGATAAGGTTATGCGATAAACATGTCCAAACAAATACGGGTCTCAGGGGTTCCCTGACAAGTGAATTTTGGGGACAAAGTTCAGCGCTTGCTAAGACAGCGCCGCTGGCGGACAAGTGAATTGCGGGCACACAATTCGTTGCTTGCTAAGACAACTTTATACAATAGGCATAGCCCTTTTCAATCAATTTCGGAGAGGGCTTTTTCTTTTTCTCAAAAATATTTTTTCGAAATGGGTGTACGATTCGGGCTTCTCGGTGGGAACAAGTGAAGGGTCAAACCTTCGCTGTTCCTTGACAACCGAATACACTCACAAGATACCATCCCCGTCAAATCTGTAAATCCTATTTTTGCACATTGGTGTTTTCTTTCGCTTTTCGCTACCATATATGCGAAGGGAGGCGAAAGCCATGAAGAAAATCATCATCCAGCTGCTGGCGCTTCTGATGAGCGCGTGTTCAGCGGTAAAGCCGTCAGAAACCTTGTCAAGTATACAAACCGAGTCAACAGAAACGACTGTTGCGGAGTCAGGCCCGTTATGACCACTTCGATATGCTTCCGTATATCTTATATGTTATTTCTTGCTCAGGAAAAATGCAAAAAAAACATGCAAGAACGATATTAAATTGTGAAATTTGAACTCCCGAAAAGCCTTATATTACGGGCATTTCCGGCGGACGAAACTACCAAAGTTGCCAAACATTTCGAGTCCCTTCATCCGCAGCCTATCGGGTACTCATAAGAAATTTCACTTGTGAGTACCCGATTTTTCTGTTATCGTGTATTTGAACGGACAAAAGGCGGAACGGCTTTCTGCGCGATTGGCTGCGAAAAAGCTTTACAGAAACGGCGGTATTCCTATGATCTTTCAAGAACTGAAAGCTCTTGCCGAAGCTGCCCCGCATACAGTCATGAGGCCGGACGCAGCGCAGAGAAGCCGGCGTTTCTGGCAGATTGCCTTGCCTGCTATCGCGGGATACTGATGACCTTTGACTTCCGTCAGAACGGGGAAAGCTTTCCTCGCCGTCTGAGCTGGCATCTGCTGCCGGCGCAGGCGGATGATATCGCAAGGCAAATAGCTGCAGGAGGATATTGATTATGATGCTGAAAACGATCCAATCCATTCAAAACGGTATTGTTTCGGTCACCCTGAAATATTATGATAATAAGGAGTGCCGGAGCATTTTGACTGAGCGCAATTCATTCGTATTGGAAGTCCGGCACAGCTTTGGTGAGGATTACGGCGGAAGCCAGTGCAGCGAAGAATGTGAAATATTATACGAGGAAATTATTCCGGAAAGGATCCTCGTCCGGGACGGACACTTTGCCGGCGTATCGATTTGTGTGGAATACGCTTATTATAACGGCGGTGGGAAAACGGTCTGTGAAGATGCGGTCATTCTGCTCGACAAAACGGTCAAAATCGATACTGCCCGAGCCAAAGACGGAGTTTTCTATTCCGACGACGACCACTCCCGCTGGAATTACAAGGAATATTCTCTGATCCCGCGCAGAGAGGATGAATGATTTTTCTTAACGCCGTTAACTGCTGATTTTTTCAGCAGTTTTTTTATGCTTGCGGCTGTCTCTCCGGATCCTGCCATATTCAAATCAGTTTTACGAAAAATCAAAAATATCTATTTCACATTCAGCCCTTTTCTGCTACAATCCATTCTAAGTATAACATGGCTGGACTCCCGGAATGCCGGGCCGGCGGACGTGAAAAGTGAATAAGAGGTGCACAATGGAACTATTGACCAAGGCAAGCTATTCGGATGAAGTATCTGAGCGTGAAAGGAAAAATCTGGATGTCGCCTACCGTGCGGCGTGCGAAAGCATCGTTCTTTTGAAGAATGACGGGGCGCTGCCCTTTGCGGGCAGGAAGCTTGCAGCCTTCGGCGCCGGCGTGGCGCACACCATCAAGGGCGGCACAGGCTCCGGCGAGGTGAATGAGCGTCACAGTGTCAGTATTCTGGAAGGACTGGAGGGACGCGGCTTCGAAATCGTTTCGCGGCAGTGGCTCAACGATTTCGAAAAGGACTATGCGGAGGCATATGCGGCCTTCGAGGCCGGGCGCAAGGGCGGTATCAGCCTGAAGGATATTTCGGGCTCTGTTAACAAGCTTTTTGCGAACTTTCAGATGCCGAGCGGCCGGGCGGTCTGCGAGGCCGACGTCGCTTCCGGCGAAACGGACAACTGCCTTTACGTCATCAGCCGGCAGGCCGGTGAGGGCGGCGATCGTCGGATGGAGCCGGGCGACTACTGCCTGACTGATGCCGAGCTTGGCGACATCCGCTTCCTGGCGGCGCACTACGCGCATTTTGTGCTGGTCATCAACTGCGGTTCCTCCATCGATATGGCCTTTGCCGAAGAGATTGAGGGACTGGATGCCATTCTTTATATCAGTCAGCTCGGAACTGAGGGCGGCAGCGCCGTGGCGGATGTTCTGTCGGGCAAGGTCACACCTTCCGGCAAGCTGGCGGACAGCTGGGCGCGCACCTATGCGGACCTGCCCTTCCATGATGAGTTCAGCTACCTGAGCGGTAATCTCGACAAAGCGTACTATAAAGAGGGCATTTACGTCGGCTACCGCTACTTCGACAGCTTCGGCGCGGCGCCTCTCTATCCCTTTGGCTTCGGCCTCAGCTACACCGATTTTTCTCTTAGTCCCGCGGAAATCACGCTGGAGGGGAGCCGTGTAGAGGCCCGCGTCCGCGTGCAGAACATCGGCGGCAGCTTCAGCGGCAAGGAAACGCTGCAGCTCTACGTCAGCGCGCCGCAGGGTGAGCTTGGCAAGGAATATCAGCGCCTGGCCGCGTTCCGTAAATCTGCGCTGCTGGCGCCGGGCGAGAGCGAGGAGCTGATGCTTTCCTTCGACATGAGCGCGCTTGTGAGCTTCCGCGAGGCGGATGCGTCTTACGTGCTGGAGGCGGGCGACTACCTGGTCCGCATTGGAAATTCCTCGCGCCAAACCGTTCCTGCGGCGGTTCTTCGCCTGAGTGAAACGCTTGTGCTCTCCCGTCATGAGCACATCTGTCCGACCGATCAGGCCCCGGAGGCCCTCATGCCCGCTCTTGATGCGGAGGACGCGGGTGAGCTCCCGGTTTTTCCCATCGATCCGGCAGCCTTTAGGACCGTCGTATACCGCTACGAGGCTCCCGAAATCTGTCCTGACGAGTCTGTCCGCGCCTTTGTCGATACGCTTTCGGTCAAGGAGATGACCGAGCTTGTGGTGGGCGCCGGCATGTTCGGCAGCGGCCGCTTCAATATGCCCGGCTCGGTCGGAAATACCAGCTCGAAATTCTGGGACCGCGGTCTGGTGAATGTGGCCCTGTGCGACGGGCCGGCCGGCCTTCGCATCCAGAAGATCTCCACCGTGGATAAGAAGGGCAGGGTCAAGGGCGTCGAGCTGCCCTTGTCCGCTTTGGAGGCGCTGCCCGGCTTTATCAAAAAGGGCATGATCGGGAACCCTGAGACCGACCGGGTCATCTATCAGTATACGACCGCCTTCCCTGTGGCCTCGGCTCTGGCGCAGAGCTGGAATCAGGACGTTCTTTATGAGGTGGGCCGCGCCGTGTACGAGGAAATGAAGGAGTACGGCTGTACCTTCTGGCTGGCGCCCGCCATCAATATTCACCGGAATCCCCTTTGCGGCCGCAATTTTGAATATTTTTCGGAGGATCCCTTTCTCTGCGGCAGCCTGGCGGCTGCGATGGTCCGCGGCGTGCAGCAGGAGCCCGGCTTTTATGTGACCGTGAAGCACTTCGCCTGCAATAACCAGGAGGACAACCGCAACAAGGTCGACTCGGTGCTGTCCGAGCGGGCGCTGCGCGAGATCTATCTTCGCGCCTTCGAAATCTGCGTAAGGGAGGGCGGCGCGAAGGGCATTATGACCTCCTACAATCAGGTTAACGGGGTCTATACGCCTACCAGCTATGACCTGTGCACAAAGCTCCTTCGGAATGAATGGGGCTTTGAAGGCGTTGTCATGACGGACTGGTTCTCGACCATGGTGGTCTCCGGCAACAGTGCGCTGGCCATCAAGGTCGGCAATGATCTGATCATGCCCGGCGAGCCGCTTTCGAAGAGCGCCATCCGGAAGGCCGTGCGGAGAGGCACACTCAGCCGCGACGAGCTGAGGCGCTGCTGCGCAAACGTCGTCAAGGCTGTGATGGACAGCCGTACACAGCAGGAATATTCAGGAAAATAATCGGAAAAGGCTCCGTCCGAATCGCTTTTTCTGCTATAATAGCGTTTGAAACATACGCGAGAGGAGAAACATCATGCAGCTTCGCGGAAAGAAAATCAACTTTCTTGGAGACAGTATCACCGAGGGCGCCGGGACGGACGGGCTTGCCTATGCCTTTCCGGCTTTATTGAAGGAGGAGCTTGGTTTAGCCGAAAGCCGCAACTACGGTATCGGCGGGACGCGCATCGCGCCGCAGCAGCTTCCGAATCTGCGGGACTGCCGCCTGGACGGCGATTATTACACGCGGCTCAGCACGCTGGACCCGGACGCAGACCTTATTTTCATCTGGGGCGGCACGAACGATTACGGCCACGGAAATGCTCCCTTCGGGCAGGTCGGCGATGCATCGCCGGCTACCTTCTGCGGGGCTGTCCGCTGCATGCTGGAGAAGGCCCGCGCACGGTTTCCGCAGGCGCGCCTGGTGCTCGCCACGCCGCTTGAGCGCCTCAACAGTGACAGCCCCTACGGAGACGGCGGTCAGCCCTTCACGGTGCCGCCCCTTTCGGAATATGCCTGCGCCATGCGCGAAATCGCCGAAGAGCAGGGCGTCCCGCTGCTGGATTTTTTTGCGATGAAGACTCTTGACCCGAATGTGCCGCTGCTGCGCGGTATCTACGTGCCGGACGGTCTGCATCCGAACAATGCCGGTCACCAGGTCCTCTGCCGCATCATCAAGGACTTTCTGGAAAAGCTTCCCGATTAATGGAGTCGCAATATGCATTTTTACGAAAACATCGAAAAAACCTCTGAAAACCGCATGCCCACCCGCTCGTACTATCTGCCTGAGGGCGAGGCGCAAAAGATTTGTCTGAACGGTACCTGGGATTTTACTTACTTTGAGAACGGGAATCTTGCGGAGGATGAGCTGGGTCCCGCGCCGGTCCGCGGCCGGATCGAGCTGCCCTCCTGCTGGCAGCTTCAGGGCTTCGGCGCCCCCAATTATTCCAATAAGAACTATACTTTTCCGGTCGACCCGCCCTACGTCCCGAACGAAAACGCGATGGGCCGCTATGAGCGCAGCTTCACCCTGGAAAGCGCGCCGGCAGAAGCGAAAAAGCGTCTGTATCTGCGTCTGGAGGGCGTCTCCTCCTGCGCGGTGGTGTGGCTGAACGGGCAGTATGTCGGCATGAGCCAGGGCTCGCATCTGCCGGCGGAATTCGAGCTGACCGCTTTTGCGGCCGCAGGCGAAAACCGTCTGACTATCGAGGTCTGGCGCTGGTGTGTCGGCAGCTACCTGGAGGACCAGGACATGATGCGTCTTTCCGGCCTTTTCCGCGACGTCTACCTGCTGCTGCGTCCCGAAGGTCATCTGTTCGATTTCGAGCTGCGCACTCTGGGGCGGCGTCTGCTGGTCGGCTGTGACACGCCGGCCCGCGTGCGCGTTCTGGACGGCGAAAAGGTGCTGGCCGAAGGCATCGCCGGGGAACGCAGCTGCAACGGCAAGTGCAACGGTACCTGTCAGGGAAATTTCCTGAAGGAATTTCCGGAGTGCGAGCTCTGGAATGCCGAAAAGCCGCGCCTCTACACACTGGAGCTTTGCTGCGCAGGTGAAATCATCCGCCAGCGCTTCGGCTTCCGCGACATCAGAATCTCCGAGCGGAACGAGCTGCTGATCAACGGCTGTCCCGTCAAGCTGAAGGGCGTCAACCATCACGATTCGACGCCGGACAAGGGCTATACGATGACGGAGGCCGACATCCGCCGGGACCTTGAGAAAATGAAGGAGCTCGGCATCAACACCATCCGTACCTCGCACTATCCGCCCTGCCCGGAGCTGCCTGCCATCGCCGACGAGCTGGGCTTCTACCTGGTGCTCGAGTGCGATATCGAAAATCACGGCTTTGTGTCCCGCCTGCCTCATACGGAGCCTTCCTACGACACCGGTAACGAGGAGGAGGGCTTCAACCCCGACTGGCCCGGCGCGATGCCCGCGTGGAGGAATGAGCACCTGGAGCGCATGGAGCGCACGGTCGAACGCGACAAGAACCATCCCAGTGTCATCATCTGGTCAAGCGGCAACGAGAGCGGCCACGGCCCTCATCACGCCGAAATGCTGGCCTGGGCCAAGAGGCGCGATCCTTCCCGCCTTACGCACTGCGAGGATGAGTCCCGCTCCGGCCATCAGGGGCACGCGGACCTTTTCTCCGCCATGTACGCAAGTCCCGACGAAATCGTACGCATGGCCGAGGGCAGCGGGGAATTCATGCGCGACGGCCGCCCCATCGAGCGTCCCATCTTCCTCTGCGAATATTCGCACGCCATGGGCAACGGCCCCGGCGATGTCTGGGACTACTGGGAGCGCATCTACGCACATCCGAACCTGATCGGCGGCTGCATCTGGGAGTGGTGCGATCACGCTCTCTTCTTTGACGGCAAGCTCTGCTACGGCGGCGATTTTCCCGGCGAGCTTACCCACGACGGCAACTTCTGCTGCGACGGCATGGTCTTCGGGGACCGATCCTTCCGCTCCGGCACGCGTGAAATAGCGGCCGCCTACGCGCCCCTTCGCATGGACTACCGTCCGGGCGTTTTCACCGTCCGCAACTGCTTTGACTTTACCGATTTCAGCGAATGCACGCTGACGCTCCGGCTTCTTCAGGACGATGAGTGTGTTTATGAGGAGGCTCGTCCTCTTCAGCTGGCGCCTCACGAAAGCGCGGAGCTTTCTGTCCCCTGTGTGCTGCCGGACTCCTGCGGCTTCGGCGCCTTTGCCGAGGCCGAGCTTTGCGACGCGTCGGGCCGCCGTCTGGCCTTCGTGCAGCAGCCCGCGCCTGAATGCCCGGCGCGGCCTTACCGGCCGCTCTATGCCGGCCCGGCCCGCTTCACCGAAAGCGCGGGCTTCTTTGAAGCGAGCGGCACCACCGAAAACGGAACGCCCTTCCGCTACCTTTTCAGCAAGGAGCTCGGAAGCTTCACTCAGCTGTATCTGGACGGGGAGAGGCAGCTTGAGTCTCCGCTTGTCCTTTCGACCCTGCGCGCCTACACCGACAACGAGCGCACGGCCCGCAGCATGTGGCGCCAGCTCACGGCCTATTCCGGAGAGAACCTGGAGCACGAGTTCATCAACGTGCGCAGCGTTGCCTTCGACGGCGGAAGCCTCCGTGTCGAGGCGGCGCTTTCCGGCATCTCCCGCCGGCCCGTCTTCGTTTTCACCGAGACCGTCCGCATCGACGCCTGCGGCCGCATCCTCTTTGAGCTGGAGGGCGACGTCGCCGAAAACTGTCCCTATCTGCAGCGTCTCGGCTATAACTTCGTCTTCGCCGATGACAATCTGGCCTTTGCCTATTTCGGCATGGGTCCTGACGAATGCTACGCCGACAGCTGTCACCACGGCCGCGTGGGCTTCTTCGACAGCTGCGCCGCGAACGAATACGTGCCCTATCTGCGTCCGCAGGAGCACGGCAACCACCTTCGGGTCCGCCGTCTGAGCCTGGAAAACGGGCTGAGCTTTGACGGCGCCTTCGAATGCAGTGTTTCGCGCTATACCCCGCAGGAGCTGGAGGGGGCCGCTCACAGCTACGAGCTGCCCGAAACCGCGCACTCACTCGTTCGGATCGACTATAAAAATTCCGGCATCGGCTCGGCCTCCTGCGGGCCGGAGCTGGGCGAGGCTTACCGGCTGAGTGAAAAGCACATCCGCTTTTCCTTCGGTGTAAACCCCTTCATTTAAAGCTTTGACAAGAAACAAACTATCTGTTATAATGCAATTTACGTATGCTATCCTTTATTGACTGCAGCACGGAGGCAGGACATGAAAGTTTCGAAACTGACCGTCGGAGAAAAGCTCTTTGAGCTCTCCGACACCATGTACGGTATTTGTCTGGAAGACATGAACTGGGCAATTGACGGTGGTTTGAACGCCAATATGGTGAATAACCACAGCTTTGACGCGCAGTATTTCCCGAAAAGTGCCCTCGGAAGCTGGATGTCCCTGACCAAGCGCGCGCCGCGTCTGAAGGAGGATCATCTGCGTTACTGGCACGCGGAGGGACTGGAAATGGACAGCCGCGTCATTGACGGCGCGCATCCCAACAGCTGCTATGCCCGCATTTCCTCGGCCCGCTACGGGGTGCTGGAGAACAAGGGCTTCAGCGGCGGAAAGAAGCAGCGCAAAAGCTGCGCCATGAACTTTTCGCAGGGCGCGGCCTACGTGTTTTCCTGCTATGTGCGCAACCTGGATTTCGAAGGCAAGGTGCTCATCAGCGCGGCGGATGAAAACGGCCGCGCGCTGACCGAGCCGGCGGTCCTGCCCTTAAGCTATGAGTGGGAGCGTCCGGAGCTTACGCTCATCGCCGTGAGGGGCGGCTGCGGAAAGCTGCAGATCACCTTTGACGGCGCCGGCCGGCTGGACCTTGACTGCGTCATTCTGCGCCCGGAGGATGTCTGGGGCGAAAAGGATCCGAAGTATACGGAGGGACATTTCCGCCGTGATATCGTGGAAAGCCTCGCGGCGCTTCGCCCGCGCTTTGTGCGCTTCCCGGGGGGACTCCTGGCGGAGGGCGCCTTCGCAGGAAATGAATATAACTGGAAAAATTCCGTGGGCCCCACGCTGGAGCGTGTCGGCATGCCCAATATCTGGGGACTTCACATTCCGGACCGGGGCTGCTTCCAGTCGCTGCAGATCGGCTTTTACGAGCTTTTCTGCCTGTGCGAGGACCTGGAGGCCGAGCCTCTGCCTGTCCTGTGGGACGGCGCCTCCAGCCGCTTCTTCTCCAAGGACTGCCTGGATATTTCCTCTGCCGAATTTGAGGAGAAGGTCGTCTCGAACGTACTGGACCTGCTGGAGTTTGCGCTGCTTAAGCCCTCGCAGAGCGAGTGGGCCCGACTCCGGGCCGAAATGGGACATAAGGCGCCCTTCGGTCTGCACATGCTTGCCATCGGAAGCGAAAATTTCGGTCCGGCCTATCAGAAGGTTTTTGAACTGCTGAGGACCGAGGTCAATCTGAAATTCCCCGGCGTCAAGCTGGTGATGGCGGCGGATCCCCTGAAAAAGGACCGGAACTTCGCGGCTCTCTGCAAGAGCGTCGGCGATGATTCCGCGCTCATTCTGGATGAGCATTACCGCCGCGGCAGACTGTGGTTCCGCCTGAGCCACCGTCGCTTTGACGCTTATCCGCGCGGCGGTGCGGGCCTCATGCTCGGCGAATACGCCGCGGCCCTGCATTATCTGCCGCAAAAACACAATACCTTCGCTTCGGCCCTGTCCGAGGCGGCCTTCCTGACCGGGGTCGAGCGCAATGCCGATCTGGTCCGGATGGCTTCGTATGCGCCTCTTCTGGCGCTGTCCGAGGGGACGGTCCGGCGTCACAGCCTGCTGTACTTCAACCCTGCCCACGTCCTGAAAACCGCCAATTATCAGGTCCAGGAGCTCTTCTCCAATCATTTGGGAAGCTTCGTGCCTGCGCTTAGCGGCAAGCTTCCGGCGGGCGTCTGCGCGTCTGTCACGGAAGACGAATCCTATTTGTATCTGAAGCTGGTCAACGCCCGTCACACGAGCGTGGGCCTTGAATGCGTGCTGCCCTTCCTGCGCGGAAGCGCCGTACTGTATCTGTACCGCTCGGCCTGCGGACTGAAGGCCAACCGTCTTTCCTTCAAGGGAGAGCCGGAATATAAGCTGGCGCTGGAAGAGCAGCGCTATGAGGTGTTTGACGGCAGCCTCGGCATGAGCCTGGACAGGCGCTGTCTGGCTGTCATCCGAATCCGGAAGCTGTAATCTTTTTCTCCGCTCCGGAGACTGCCCCTGCGCGGGTATGAGGTTTTTATGAAATATAATATCGAAAATTTTGACGAGGCTCTGCTGGTGATGAAGCAGGCCGGGGAAGAGACCGTGGTTGGCCCCGAGTCCAATCATCCCCATCTGGCCAATGAGCTGGCCGATGAGCTTGTTTCGCAGATGAGCCTGAAAGAAAAGGTCGGCATGCTGAGCGGCCACTGGCTGCCCCTGCGGGAGCTCCTGCACGGCCGCACCTACAACTATATGCCCATCCCCGGCTGCGGCTGCAAGCGTCTGGGCATCCCCGCTATCCTGTTTTCCGACGGCCCCCGCGGTGTTGTCATGAAGAATTCGACGGCCTTCCCGACCCCCAACATCCGGGCGGCTGCCTTCGACGACGGGCTGGAGGCCCGCATCGGCGATGCGATCGCCGAGGAATGCATCTCCCGCGGCGCCAACTTCTTCGCGGGCGTCTGCCTGAATCTGCTGCGCCATCCGGCCTGGGGCCGCGCGCAGGAGGCCTACGGCGAGGACCAGTATCTGACCGGCCGATACGGCGAGGCGCTGGTGAGAGCGCTGCAGAAGCGCGGAGTTATCGCCTGCCCCAAGCACTTCGCCCTGAACAGCATCGAGAACCTGCGCTTCAGCGTCAACGCGCGCGCAGACCGGGAGACGATGAACGATGTCTATCTCTGGCACTTCCGCAAGTGCGCCGAGGCCGGTGCAGGCTCCTTCATGAGCGCCTACAATCAGGTGAACGGCAGCTTCTGCGGCGAAAACAAGGAGCTTTTAAGCGACTGCCTGCGCGGCCGTCTCGGCTTCAACGGCTTTACGATCTCCGACTTTATCTGGGGCGTTCATGACGGCACGGCATCGCTTGAGGCCGGGCTGGATGTGGAAATGCCCATGACGCTTTACCGCGGCCGCAAGCTGAAAAAGGCGGTCAGGAAGGGAAAACTTCAGGAGGATAAGCTGGATGAGGCCTGCCGCCGCATCATCGCGACCCTGCTTCGCTTCCAGAACTGCTACCGTGCGCAGTCCGTTCCCGATGAGGAAGAAAATGCAGCCTCTCACGCGGCGCTTTCGCGCGAGGCGCTCGAAAAGGGCTGTGTGCTCCTCAAGAATGACGGAATGCTGCCCATCGAAAACCGCGATGCAAAAATCGCGCTGGTCGGCCGTTTCGCGAATGACCGCGTCATCGGCGACCACGGCTCCTCCTGCGTCTATCCGCCCTACATCGTCACGCCGGCGGAGGGCCTGAAAAAGGTCTACACCAACCTGAGCGTGGCCTCCACGAACGAAATCGACAAATGCTCCAAGGCCGCGGCCGATGCCGATTACATCATCGCCGTCCTCGGCAACAATTTCGAGGATGAGGGCGAGTTCATGATGAAGGGCGGTGAAAAGGTCGTCAAGGGAGGAGACCGCAGCTCTCTGCGTCTGCACCCGGCCGATGTGGAGCTGATCCACGCGATGGCTGCCTTCGGCAAGCCGCTCCTGGTCGTCTTCTATTCCGGCTCCGCCGTGCTGACCTCCGAGTGGGATCAGGAGGCAGGCGCCATCCTTTATGCCGGCTATCCCGGTATGGAGGGCGGAAACGCCCTGGCCGCGCTCATCAGCGGAGCGGTCAATCCCTCCGGCAAGCTGCCCTTTACCGTAGCGGCCCGTGAAGAAGACTACCCGCCCTTCCTTTACCGCGAGGACGGCCGTCAGGACATCGATTACGGCTACTACCACGGCTATGCGCTCATGGAAAAGCGTCACTTAAGTCCGGCCTATCCCTTCGGCTTCGGTCTCTCTTATACGAGCTTTGCTTATGGAGAGCCGGAGGTTAAGGATGAGGGCGAGAGCCTGCTGGTGACGGTTCCCGTGACCAATACCGGTGTGCGCGAGGGCTGCGAGACCGTTCTGGTCTTTGTCGGCTCCAATATTGAGTTCAAGCCGCACAAGCTCCTGAAAGGCTTCTGCCGTGTGGATCTTGCGCCCGGCGAAACCCGGCAGGCGGAAATCCGCATAGCCAAGGAGGATCTGGTTCTCTTCAATCCCCTGAATGAAAAGATGGAGGTCTCTGACGCGCTCAGCGTCTTCGTCGGCGCCAATGCCGCGGATGCCGAGAAGCGCTGCGTCAATCTGTGAAATGACATTCAAAGAAAAATATTTCGGCGATAAAGCGTTCTACCGAACGCTTTTTGCCATTTTAATACCCGTTGTTGTCCAGAACACCTTCTCCAATTTTGTGAGTCTGCTCGACAATGTCATGGTCGGACGTCTGGGCACGGAGTCCATGAGCGGTGTTTCGGTTGCCAACCAGATGTTTTTCGTCTTCAACCTGGCCATTTTCGGCCTGATGAGCGGCGCGGGCATCTACGGCGCCCAATACGCCGGCCGCAAGGAATGGGAGGGTGTGCGCATCACGCTCCGCTACAAATTCGTGACGGGCACCGTCATTACGGCCCTCTTCACCCTGCTTTTTGTTTTCTTCGGCGATAAGCTCATCATGCTTTTCCTGACCGACGACGGCAGCAGCAACCTGGAGCTGACCCTTTCCGAGGGCGTGCGGTACATGCGCGCAGTGCTCCCCGGCATGATTCCGCTGGCCATCACAAACGCCTTCGCGTCCACCCTGCGCGAAACCGGCCAGACAAGGCTGCCCATGCGGGCCAGCATCGCCGCGGTCTTCACGAACCTGGTCTTCAACTACATCCTGATTTTCGGCAAGCTCGGCGCGCCCGCACTGGGTGTGGCCGGCGCGGCCTATGCGACCGTTTTGTCGCGCTTCGTGGAAATCGCCGTGATGATCATCGGCAGCCGCAAGGAGCCCTTTGCAAAGGGACTTCTGCATCCCTTCCGCATTCCGCTGCGCGATGCCTGGCTGATTACCAAGCAGGGCTTTGCGCTGATGATGAACGAGACGATGTGGTCGCTCGGCAACACCCTTCTGACGCAGTTCTATTCCACGCGCGGACTTCTGGTCATCGGAGCGCTCAATATTTCGTCGACGGTGTGCAATCTCTTCATGGCCGGCGTGTTCTCGATGGGCACGGCTGTGGCCATCATTATCGGTCAGCTGCTGGGCGCCGGCAAAATCGAGGAGGCCAAGCGGACGGACCGCAAGCTGATCTTCTTCGGTGTGCTTTCCTGCTCGCTCATCGCGCTGATTCTGGCGGCGGTGGCCCCCTACATCCCCAATCTGTACAAGACCTCGGATGAGGTCAGGGCGCTGGCGACGCGCCTGATCTGGATCAATGCTTGCTTTATGGTGCTGGACAGCTTCTTCAACACCTGCTACTACACCCTGCGTGCCGGCGGCAACAGCGCCATCACCATCATCTTCGACAGCGGCTTTCTGTGGGTCATCGTGGTGCCGATCGCGGCGCTTCTGGCCTATCGGACCGAGCTGGAAATTCTGCCTCTGTTCATTCTGGTGCAGCTGCCGTATCTTCTGAAGATTTTTATCGGAGGTGCGCTGCTGAAGAAGGGAACCTGGGCGCGCAATCTGGTTGAGGAGGGCAGCGATGCCGGAACTGTATAAGCATTACGAGGAGGTGCGCGGGCTGATTGACGAGGCCTGCCGCCGCGCCGGCCGGGATCCCGCTGAGGTCCGGCTGCTGGCGGTTTCCAAGACGAAGCCGCTCGGCATGCTGGAGGAGCTGTTATCCTGCGGCGTGTGCGCCTTCGGCGAGAACAAGGTGCAGGAGCTTTGCGAAAAGTACGATGCGCTGGCGGCCTGCAGTACGCTGCCCAAGGCGGAGTTCCACATGATCGGCCATCTGCAGCGCAACAAGGTCAAGTATCTGGAAGCGCGCGAAATCGCCCTGATTCACTCGGTGGATTCCCTGCGCCTGGCTGAGGAAATCAACAAGGAAGCCGGAAAACACGGCCGCGTACAGCCCGTTCTTCTGGAAATCAACATCGGTGCGGAGGCCTCGAAAAGCGGGGCCGCGCCTGAGGAAGCGGTATCGCTTGCGCGTCAGATAAACGGTCTGCCCAACCTGAAGCTCGCCGGGCTCATGTGTGTCGCGCCGGCCGCGGACGATCCCGAGCAGGTCCGTCCCTGCTTTGCCCGGATGCGCGCGCTCCGCGACGAAATCGGCGCTTTCGCCCCGGACTGCACGGAGCTTTCCATGGGCATGTCCGGCGATTTCGAGGCAGCCGTAGAGGAGGGGGCCACGCTGGTCAGGGTCGGCTCGGCCATCTTCGGCGCCCGCAATTACGCATAACAGGAAAGGAATTAATCACGCATGAAACTGACGTCCGCAGAGGCGGCCAAGCTGCTTCGGAAATACAATGACGAAATCGAGAATCTGATCAGCCGGGAGAATCTCGGCAAGGAATTCCTGGCGTCCGTCGGCGAGGACACTGAGTCTGTCCGTCCCGTCTACAGCTACGAGGAAACACGTGAGGCACTGGACGCGCTGAATACCAAAATCCGCAAGCTGAAGCATGCGCTCAACATCTTCAATTCCACGCAGCTGATCCCCGAGTTCAATATGACCATCGATGAGATGCTCATCTATCTGCCTCAGCTGACCGAGCGCCGCTTCAAGCTGAATAATATGAAGAACCGCCTGCCGAAGATTCGCGAGAACGCGATGCGAAACACCGCCATCATCGATTACCGCTACACGAATTACGATATCGCCGCAGTCGCGGCCGATTTCGCGGCGGTCTCCGACGAGCTCTCCCGCGCTCAGAACGCGCTGGATAAAATCAACAGCAGCGTGTACTTTGAGGTAGACGAACTGTAAGCTCCGCTATGCCGGAGATTTTCTTCCTGCCGGAGGGGCTTTTCTGGGCTCCTTCTGCGTTAACGCACGTATGCACCCCTTTTTCCTTTTCGGAAATTCTTACGATAGGTTCAAAGTTTTTTCTTATCCGTTATTCTTTTTGGTTATTCTTTATCGTTCAGGTTATCCAGGTCTCGGAAATCGGATTATTTTTTCAGCAGCGTGACGTGAAGCCCATCTTCCGGGGAGGCACGGTTCGAACCGGAAATTTTCGCAAACGAAAAAGCTCAGAAGCCATACGGCGTATGTCCGCCGGCTTCTGAGCTTTGTTTGGTTGTGTGAATCAGTTCGGCATTTCGACGAACTGGCTGCTTGCGCCGCTTTCGTCCACGGCGACGCTGATGGACTGGCTGTCCTCGCTGACGCCGCTGTTCTTTTCTTTTTCAAGGCGGCGGATGCAGCGCCCGATGAAGACAGTGGTCAGAAGGTCGGTCACGCCGCTGAAGATCAGTCCGGCACCGTTCAGCCGCATGCGGAGCATATCGGCGTTAAAGGGATTCAGAATGAGGACTACGCCCAGGGCGATGCCGAGGATGGCGAAGACCAGCACGAAGGCCCAGCTGCGGGAGTCCACGCGCAGCAGGTTAAGGGCATTCTGCAGCTTCAGAATACCGCTGAAGGTAATCAGAAAGCCCAGGAATACCGGTACGAAGCCGGCGATCTCCTTGGCCTTCAGGAAGGCGAACACGCCCAGAAGCACCAGGCCGAGGCCCAGCACGAGGTCGTAGCGGAAGAAGGAAAGATCCATCTTGCGGACGCAGTAGGAGATGACGATGATCAGGCCCACCGCGCACAGGAGCGCACCCAGCACAAAGGTCAGTGTCAGAAACTCGGTGTTCGGGAAAATCATCATCAGGATGCCGGCGGCAGCCATCAGCAGGGAGCCGGCGATCAGATTCCATTTGGTACTTTTGAAAATCATGGGAGCCTCCTTATATTAGTGAGCTTCAGGGGAGTCCGCGGCGATGACGGGGGGCTCCCCGGTTTTTACATAGTGACGGACGGCCGCGAAGGCCGCTTCTTCGCCCTGCTGCGCCAGCACGGTCAGGAGCGCCTCCAGCTCGTCCGAGCTGGTCGGGTCGATAAAACGCGTGGCCTTTCCGCGAAGGAAATATTCGAGCGGGTGCCGGTCGCTGTAATTTTTCCCTTGATAGGTCTTGCTGGCGGCGACGCGGTCGCAGAACATTTCGGCAACGTAGCGGGCGGGCATGCGCACGGGCATCACACGGTGCTCGACGGGATTGTAATCGGTCCAGTATTCGAAATGGTGACGGTTGCGACCCTTGTGATGCAGCCATGCCTTCGAATAGCCGTAGTCCCTGCGTTCGCCCTCATTCGGGCTGCGCGTGCCGGTCCAGTAGCGCGCGCCGGGGATGAATTCGACGGGCGCATATTTGGATAGATCGTGCAGGAGCCCCTGCCAGCCGATGCCGCAGTGAAAGCAGTGCCGGATGACCGCGTGGCGGTGCCGGGTAATGGTCTGAAAATGCTTAAAAGGATGTGACATAGCCGTTTTTCTTAAAAGTAATATTCTTTGTAACGGTAGTAGACGCCGGTGCCGCCCCAGCGGAATTTGTCCGCAAGAAGGGTGCGCAGCAGAAAATCGTCGGAGCCGTTCGGAAGCTTTACGATTTTGAAGGCCTCCGCATAGGGGAAATTTTCGGAGAAGCCGTTGACCTTGGCGTAGGCGGCGTGCCCGCGCAGGGCCGAGGCGACCTCTTTTTCGTACCAAAGGGCTTCGTCACCGACCGGAGAACCGCTGAAGTGTGCCAGCACCTCGCCCACCGTGTCCATCACGGAGCTGATATCGACCGTGATATCGGGCATGCCGAAGAAGCAGCCGCTCTGCAGGGGGCCGACCTCGTATGCGTAGACCTCACGGCAGCAGGAGCCGGCGCGGGTCAGGGCCTCCAGCTGGGCCTTTGCGCAGTGCACGTGCTCTGTGTGGTTGTCGCGCGGCCACATGATAAAGGCGATGTCGGGCTGAACGCGGGCGATCATTTTCGTGTAGGCGGCGACGCTTTCCTCATCGAAGCGGATGGCGTCGCGGGCGGGCACATACTCGCACAGCTTTTCCTTGAGGCCGAGCAGGGTGAGGCTGTCGCTTTTCTGCTCGGAGCCGTCTAAGGACTGATGATAGCGGCTGGTGAGCCAGCCGAGCGTGACCTCGCAGCCGGCATCGGCCAGAAGCTTGGCCGTGCCGCCGCAGCCGTATTCCATATCGTCGTTGTGGACGCCGAGAATGAGGACCTTAGGCTTCATGTTCCTGCTCCTTGATGAAGGCGATCATCCCGTAGAAGAAGCTCACCAGCGAGGCGCTGATGAGGAGGGCGCCGACAACGTCGGTGAACCAGTGGACACCGCACAGGAAGCGGAAGAGGACGGAAATGAAGGTCAGGCCGTAGCAGGCCAGGAGCAGCAGGTTGCGGAGCTTCACGTTCTTCACCCGGTTGAGGATCATCGGAACGGAGGAGAGGAAGAGCACGCACGCTAAAATCGTATGGGAGGAGGGATAGGAGGGATCCAGCCCGTCTTCCGTGAGGACGGGACGGTAATTGACCGCGACGATATTGAAGAAGCCGTAGAAGCAAAGCGCCAGCGCAAAGACGATGCCAAGAGCGATGATATCCTTGTCGACCTTTACCAGGCGTCCGCGCGTGATGAGCTGATACAGACCGAGCAGGAAGTAGAGGACAGCGATCAGAACCGCCAGATATCCGAGGTACTTGGTCAGCTTGTAGAGGAGCTCAAAGGGCTTGGGCGTTAAGAGCTTGTTGAGCGCGGCGAAGCCGACCTCCGAGCCCTCCGGGCCGATGGGACGGACATCCACCAGCTTCAGCAGCAGGGTGAAAATGACGAAAACGATTAACAGAAGAGCTGAAGTCAGGAGCAGATCCTTGCATTTCTTTTTCATGAGAAAATCCTTTCTTTCAGAGAGATAAGGGGCGGCCGTTCAGGGCAGCCTCGGCGAGGGTCTCGCCCTCGTAGCGGAGCTTCAGGGAGAAGAAGGGAGCCTCCTCGTCCAGAAGCTTTAAGAATATTTTGTCACCCTCCCATTGCGGAAGGGCCGCAAAATCGGCTTTGTCCACCCAACAGGGGACGCCTTCATCGCAGTCGCTCAGACTGCCCGTAAAGCCGTCGGCGGTGAAGAGGTGCATGTATTCGCCCTCCCAGCGGTCGGAGACGAAGGTGACCAGGCCGCGGTAGCGGTAAGCGGTAAGGGTGAGGCCGGTTTCTTCTTTGACCTCGCGCAGGAGGCAGTCCTCGGGGCTTTCGCCTTCCTCGAACTTGCCGCCGACGCCGATCCACTTGTCGCGGTTCAGGTCGTTTTCCTTTTTGATGCGGTGCAGGAGCAGCACCTCCTGTCCGCGGTAAATATAGCAGAGGGTCGAATTGATCATTTGCGCAGGAAGAAGAACCACAGGGCGGCCAGCTGAACCAGAAGCCCCAGGATGTTGACGGCCCAGAAGTACCAATGCTTGGTCTTGTGACGGAAGAGCTTCATGCCGAGGAGCGCGCCGACGGCGCCGCCGAAGAAGCCGAAGCCCAGAAGCACCGATTCGCGGATGCGCCACTTGTTCTTCTGCGCCTTGCGCTTGTCAATGCCGTAGAGGAGGAAGGCGATGACGGACATCACCGCGAGAAAAATCAAATAGTAAACCATGGGAAATCCTTTCTGTTATAGCCATTTTTTCTTACGGAAATATATGAGGCAGCCGACCGCGATGAGCAGGCTGACGCACAGCACAACGGGATAGCCCCAGCGCGTCTCCAGCTCGGGCATGTACTTGAAGTTCATACCGTACCAGCCGGTAATCAGCGTCAGCGGCATGAAGATGGTCGAAACGACGGTCAGGATGGTCATGATGCGGTTCTGCTTGACATCCATCTGGGAGTTGTACAGATCGCGCACCAGATTGGACTGCTCGCGCAGGGAGGCAATGATACCCTGCAGACGCGTGAGGCGCTCCGAAATCATGCGGAAATAGCGCAGATTTTCCTCCCGGAAGAACTCGTTCTCGTTTTCCTCAAATTCCTGGCTGACGTCCTGCAGCTGCTGGTAGTGCGTGAGGAGGTCCGAGAGCTCGCTGCGGATGTCCAGGACCCGCGGAAAGAGCTCGTCGTCAATATCGTTGGCCAGGATGCGGGACTCCATCTGATCCAGCTCTTTTTCGTACTTGTCCAGGTACTTCAGGTCGTCGATGATGATGCTTTCCATGAAGTCGTAGAGGAAGCGTTCGAGGCTCGGGATGCGCCACTTCTTGGTGGAGCGGATACGCTCGATGATGCGCCGGGCGCTTCCGGCCTCGTCGTCGATGAATACGATGCCGTGCTCATCCAGGGTGAAGGGGAAGTTGATGTCAGGCCCGAAGACGTCATCGCGGTTCGGAATGTTGAAGGAGCCGGTCAGGGAGTCGTAGTTGACTTCAGCCTTGCTGATGCCGTGGCGGTCGAGATCAAGGTCAAGGTCGATGACCATGTCGAAGAAGTCGCGGTGGGTGTCGAATTCTGCGGCGGAAACGGCGGCGACATATGCGGAATCGCCGTGGCGGACCGCCAGGCGGCACTCCTCCAGGGAGGCCTCCTTGAGGTTCTGGTTGATAAGATAATACATATGGTTACTCCTTTTGAGGGAGAGAGTCGGCGGTCTTTGCATCGGCAAGGCGGTAGAGCTCGAAGGGCTGCATCAGCACATTGAAGCCGGTGATGATGAACTCGAAAAGAGAATCCGCAGCAAGGGCTACGGCCAGCGCGCTGTCCGGAATGCCCAGCTGCAGGAAGAGGATGGCGTAATTGTTGAGTCCGCCGCCGGGGACAGGCGGAATCGCGAAGGCAAGCATGACGCAGAGCACGAGCTCGGAGAAGAACCACAGGGGCGAGCAGACGAGCCCGTAGTTCAATGCGAAGAAGCAGGCAACGACCGCCAGGTAGATGACGGAAGCGGGCTTATACATGATCATGCAGAGGGGCAGGCCGAAGCCGGAGAAATCCTCCCCGAGGCCGAGCTCGGAAAGCGTACGGCGGCTTTCATCGAAGGCGGCAGTGGAGGATGAGGTGGAAAGCGCGATCAGAAAGGGCGGCAGGCAGGCCCGCAGGAGTTTGACCGGTCCGGTATGAGTGCGGAGCGCGGTATAGAGCCACATGACCAGAAAGGCCAGCAGCGTGGCACCCAGGAACAGAAGAGGCAGCAGCCACAGGGATTTCAGCCCGCTCAGGGCATTACCCCAGAACATTTTGAGGACGGCGATAAAAACATAGACCGGCATGATGCGGCTTAAAAAGCCCATGATTTTCTGCAGCACCAGGCTCAGACTGTCAAGGACCTTCTTCAGCGATTCGGCTTGCTCGCCGATGAAGAGCATGGCCAGGCCCAGGACGATGCCCAGGAAAATGATCTGCAGAGTGTTGCCTTCTGCGAAGGGAGAGAAAATATCCTTGGGAACGATGGCCAGCAGCAGGTCAAAGACAGCGGAGGCGGAGGAACCGGCTGTATCGGAGGAGGCGCTCAGGCTGAGCGGAAGCCGGTAGAGCAGTACCCCGGCCAGGGTGGTGAAGGCGGCCATCAGGAAGCTGATGCCGAAGAAAGAAAGCACCAGGCGGTTGCCGATTCTGCCGAGACGGCGGGCATCGCCGATGCCGCAGATGCCGGTGGCGACGCACAGGAAGATGAGGGGGCAGGCCAGACTGCTCAGAAAACGGTAGAAGGTTTGCTGCAGCGGGCTCAGGACCTTATCGGCTGCGGCCTGCGTGAAGGCAGCGGGCAGGAGACGTCCCGATAGTCCGACGGCCACGGCAGCGGCCACGGCGATCAGCAGAATCAAAAGCGAGCGCCGGCCGGAAGCTTTTTTCATGCCGCACATACCTCCTCTGAAAATATCACTTCATTATAGCGCCAAAAAAACAAGAGGTCAATTTTTTTGTTGCGAAAACAGAAATTGAGTGTTATTATAAAGTGTATTTTTATCTATATCGAGGAGGACAGCGCGTGGTCGATATTCACTGTCACATTTTACCGGCCGTGGACGACGGTTCATCCGCTCTGTCCGAATCACTGGAGATGGCCCGTCTGGCTGCGGCAGGAGGCACGGATACCGTCGTGTGCACGCCTCACTGCAATGTCCCCTACGAGCTTCGCGGGAACTTCCGCGGGGCCACGCTGAACGGACAGGTGGACATGCTCCGGCAGGCGCTCCGGGAGGCGGAGATCCCGCTTCAGCTCCTTTGCGGGGCCGAAATCATGACTACGCCCGAGCTTCCGGAGCTTATCCGCGCGCATCGCCTGCAGACCCTGGCCGACAGCCGCTACCTCCTGATGGAATTCTTTTTCGATGAGCCGCTCGGCTTTATCGACCGCATGCTCGGAGAGGTGCTGAACGCAGGCCTGGTGCCGGTCCTTGCGCATCCTGAGCGCTACGACGCCGTGCAGGAAATGCCCTCCGTGCTGGGAGACTGGTTCGGCGCCGGCATCATTCTGCAAATCAATAAGGGCTCGGTCCTGGGCCGTCTCGGCAGCGGTGCCGAAGAGTGCTCCCACTGGATCCTGTCCCACGGTCTTGCCCACGTGCTGGCCAGTGACGCGCATTCGTCGGTCAGCCGTACGCCGCACATGCGGGAGCTTTCCCGCAGTCTGGAGAAGGAAATAGGCCATCGCTATACAAATATTCTGCTTGAGGAAAACCCGCGCCGTATCATTGAAGACCGGGACATCCTGCGGGCTGAACAGGAATAAGAGGATTTTCTATGCGAACACTGGAAAGAGTAACTATCTTGCTGTTTGTGGTCATGCTCCTGGTTTTTGCGGGAGTCAAGGCCTACAGCTTCATCCGCATTGACCGTACCGCCCCTGTCTTCCACTGCGATTCCGCTGAGCTCGAGGTGAGCATGAGTGCGGACGAAACAGCGCTTCTGGCGGGCCTTACCGCCACGGATGACCGCGACGGTGACCTGACGGACCAGATCATGATCAAGGGCATCACGCAGCTCATCACCGACAATACGGCCAAAATCAGCTATATCGTCTTTGATTCCGCCAACAATATGGCAAGCTATACACGCGTTCTGCGCTATACCGACTACGAAAAGCCGCATTTCAGCCTCTCCGCGCCGTTGGTATTCCCCCTGGGCTCCAGCATCATCCTGACGGAGCGCCTGGGAGCCTCCGACCTGCGCGAGGGCGATCTGACCGGCAATATCTGCATCGTTTCGCAGAATGTCACCAAGAACATCGAGGGCATTTACAGTGTAACCGTGCAGGTCACGAATTCCCTGGGCGATACCGAAACCCTGGCCCTTCCGCTGGTCATCTGCAAGGAGGCCTCCTACGGCCAGATGATCACGCTCTCCGATTACCTGATCTACGTGGAGCAGGGGACCGAGCTTCATCCCGAGGATTATCTGCTGGCGGCCGCCAACCGCTTCGGCCAGCCGATGTCGACCGAGGTCGTGGAGATCGGCGGCAGTGTGGATACCTCCCGCGCCGGTGTGGGCAGCTTTGTCTACAGCTATGCGGGTTATTCGGTCTATCTGACCGTTGTGGTGAAATAAGGAGGAGAAATGGCAGAAAACAGAAATGTCCGGTTCAGTCTCTCCGATATCGAACCGCTTTGCGTTGTCAAAAACCTGATTGAAAAATACTGGCTGATCATCCTGGCCTTTTTGATCGGCCTGATGGCCAGCAATCTGCTTCTGACGGCTATGTCGTCTCAAAGCTACACGAGCACAGCCACCTTTTCGGTAACGGCGCGCAGCTCCTCCAGCGGCACGGGCAGCTACTATGTCAACGCCAATGTCGCCTCCGAGGTCGTCAGCATCTATTCCGAGGTCTTTTCCAGCCGTCTGATGACGGACGCCATCCATGAAAATCTGGGCAGCGTCAACGGCACGATCTCGACCGCCGTGCTGGGCAGCACCAATCTGATCCGCGTCAGCGTCAACAGCCGGAACCCCAAGGATACGCTCCTCATCATGCAGTATATCATCGAGCACTACGCCGATGTCTCCGAATACGTTTCCAACACGGCTGTGCTGAGTCCGCTGTCCACGCCCAACATCAACGTGGTCGCCGAAAAGTCCTATAATATCGGGAAAAGCAGCCTGCTGGCCGGTATTGCCGGCGCGCTTCTGATGGTCGTTCTTCTGGTATTCCGTCACCTGAACGAGGACACCATCATGACGCCCGAGGGCGCCAAGAACAAGCTGGACGCCAAGGTCATTACCAGCGTTCCTCACGAGACGCAGGGAGGCAGCCGCCTCATTACGTCCAGCAGCCAGCGCCGCTCCGAAATGGGCAAGCGCACCAACCTTCTGATCACCTCGCCTACCACCAGCTTTACCTTTACGGAGGCCATCCACAAGTGCGCCACCCGTTTCGAAAGCGAATATGACGCCGGCAAGCGCGTCTTCCTTTTCTCGAGCGTGTCCGAATCCGAGGGCAAGTCCACCATGGCCGCTAATGTCGCCCTTTCGCTGGCGATGCGCGGCGTCAAGGTGCTATTCATCGATATGGACCTCCGCCGTCCCGTTCAGACCGAGCTTTTGGGCAAGAAGATCGCCGAGGAGCAGGAGCTTGGCTACATGCTCAACAACGGCTTCACCTCCCGGAAGATCCTGGAAAACGTCATCCACGACGAAAAGACCGGACTGGACACTCTGCTGTCCGCGCACACCTACAAGAACATGGTGGAGCTGATCTCCTCCCCCGTGGTATCGCGGCTGATCAAGCGCGCCCGCGGCGAATACAATTATATCATCATCGACTCGGCTCCTCTCGGATACTTCTCCGACAGTGAGCTTCTGTCCGACCTTTCCGACGCGTCCGTCCTGGTCGTCCGTCAGGACACTGTTTCGGCCGCGAACATCAACGACGCCATCGATGACCTGCGCGAGGGCAGGGCGGAGTTCCTGGGCGTGCTGCTGAATGACATGAACAGCTTCTCCGATGTCAGCGCCAATGCCGGCTACGGCTATGGCCGGGGCTACGGTTACGGCAAGTACGGCAAGTACGGGAAATACGGCAAGTACGGCAAATACGGCAAGTACGGCAAGTACGACCGCCCGTCCGCTGAAGGAGAGGAGGCGAAGGCATGAGCGAAAACTATTCAGCTGACAGCAAGAAAAGTCCCGACAACCGCGTAGACCTGTTCGCCTTCTGGCGCCGCTTCCGTCCCTTCCTGGTCCGCTTCTGGTACCTTCCGCTGCTTCTGGCCCTGGTCGGCGCGCTCTTCATGGCCCTGCGCGCCCGCCGCAGCTTCGTCCCGAGATACCGCAGTGAAGCTATTTTCTCCGTTGCGGTCACCGATACCGACAGCCTGGACGTCTCTACCTACAGCTACTATTACGACAGTGCCGCCGCCAAGCAGGCAACGGCCACCTTCCCCTACATCCTCTCCAGCGACATCATGCAGGAGCTTCTGAAGGACCGTCTGAATGTGCCCTATCTGAACGGCAGCGTGCAGGCGAAGAGCATCGCCGATACGAACTTTATCGAGCTTTCGGTGACCTCGACGAACCCGGACGACGCCTACAGCATCCTGCAGGCCGTCATGGAGGTCTATCCGCAGGTCAGCCGCAAGGTCGTCGGCGAAACGCGCTTTACTGTCACGCAGCCTGCGCATAAATCGACGACGCCCTACAACAGCCTGAGCTGGAAGCGTCCGGCCGTTCTGGGTGCCTTTGCCGGCTTCGTGCTGGGTGTCGGCATTCTGCTGATTATGACGCTTCTGCGCCGCACAATCCTTTCGGAGGACGACGTCAAGCGCACCTCCAACCTGAACTGCCTCGGCCGCATTACCAACGACACCGAGAAAAAGCGTACCGAAACCGACGGCGAGGCAGGCATCCTGGTCACGCGTCTGCACACCGACTCGGCCTTCAGCGAATCCCTGCGCGGCTTCCGTCTGAAGATCACCCGTGACCTCGGCCCCAAGGAAAAGATCATCATGTTTACCAGCTCCCTGCCCTCCGAGGGCAAGAGCTCTCTGGCGGCCAACACGGCCCTGCTTCTGGCCGGACACGGCAAGAAGGTGCTGGTGGTCGACGCCGACCTTCGCGGCCCCTCCATCAAGAGCATTCTGGGCATTACGGAGCCTTCCGCCGGCCTCGGCGAATGGCTGTCCGGCAAGTCCGAGGGGCTGAACTTCCTGCGCTACAAGGAAACCAGTCTGTATGTCATGGGCTCGGGCGAGGCCATCCCCGACCCCACGCCTATCCTGGTTCATGCCAACATCAACAACCTTTTCCAGCTGCTCCGGACGATGTTCGACTACGTCGTGGTCGACACGCCTCCCTGCACGCTGATGAGCGACGCCGCGGCTTTCTGCCCTCTGGTGGACCGCGTCGTCTATGTCATCCGTGAGGATTATGCCTCTGTCTCCCAGGTCTCGGACGGTATCGAGAACCTGTCCGAGCACGGCGCCAAGCTGGCCGGCTTCGTGCTGAACCGCTGCGGCATCGGCGAGGCCTCCTCGTACTACTACGGCAAGTACGGCTACGGCAAGTACGGCTACGGCAAGTACGGCTACGGTAAATACGGCTACAGCAAGTACAGCTACGGCAAATACGGCTACGGCCGCTACAGCTACGGCAAGTACGGCTATGCCGGCTACGGTTACGGCTACGGAACGTCCGAAGCCGATGAAGCCGAAGAAAACAACGAAAAACAGGAGGAAGCGCCGGATAGCGAGTCCTGACGCTTCCTGACAGAAAGGAGGGCACCCGTGAAGAAAAAGCTCAGTGACATCAAGGAGCTGTGGCAGGAGATTGTCTGGATCTACCGCTACGGAAAGAATTACACGGGCGCCATTCTGCTTTATGTTCTGCTGGGGCTTCTGGCCACGGCAGTGGGCCTTTTCAGCTCGGTCGTCTCCAAGTACCTGATCGACGCGGTCACGTCCGGAGATGTTTCCCGCATCAGCCTGATCATTGCGCTCTATGTGGGCTTCGGTGTGACGCGTATCCTGCTCGGGGCGCTGACGAAGCGCTTCCGCGCGCATACCGGCGTGAGGGCCACCAACGAAATCCGCGAGGACCTTTTCGGCCGTTTCCTGGCCATCGACTGGCAGGCATCCCTGGACTACCATTCCGGAGACCTTTTAAGCCGCATCAACAGCGATGTCGCCACCGTGGCCGACAGCATCCTCGGCCTGATTCCGAGCCTGATCACCGCGGGCCTGCAGTTTGCGGGCGCCCTTTTGGTGATTCTGATCTACGATCCGATGATGGCGCTGTGGGCACTGATTTCAGCCCCTGTCACGGTCCTGTTCTCGCGTCTTTTTCTGACGAAGATGCGCGCCCTCGGCCAGAAGGTCCGGGAGCGGCAGGCGGATCTGACCGGCTTTTACGAGGAAGCCCTGCAGAATCTGCAGGCTATCAAGGCCTTTCATCTGAACGGCACCATGGAGGAGCGTCTGGCCGGGCTGCAGCAGCTGTACAAGGATGTCTATCTGGAGAGCGCTGATTTCTCCGTCTGGATGGGCGTTGTCATGTCCGTGCTCGGCTTTGCGACCTCGGGCCTCTGCTTTGCCTGGGGCGCGTTCCGCCTGTGGACAGGCTATATTTCCTTTGGCACGATGGTGCTTTTCATCCAGATGGCAGGCACGGTAACGAGCGCCTTCAGCTCTTTGGTTTCGATCGTCCCAGGCGCCGTGAGCGCCGCGGTTTCGGCCGGCCGTCTGATGAAAATTCTGGAGCTTCCCGCCGAAAATTCCGAGACGGACGAGGAGACAGAGGCCTTTATCGAAAAAGCGTTTACGGCCGGTGCGGGCCTGGTGCTGGAGAACGTCTCTTTTGCGTACCGCGAGGGCATTCCGGTGCTGGAGCAGCTGAATCTGACGGCTGAAAACGGTCAGATCATCGGTATTATCGCGGAAAGCGGCGGCGGCAAGACGACACTGATCCGCCTGCTTCTGGGGCTGGTAAGCCCTGACGGAGGAGAGGCCTTCGTGCTTCTTTCCGACGGGACGAGGAAGCCGCTCAGCCCTGCGCTGCGTCCGCTTTTCTCCTACGTGGCCCAGGAAAAGGTCGTCTTTTCCGGCACGGTGGCAGAGAGCCTGCGGCTGGGAAATCCCGCAGCAGGCGATGAAGCTCTGTGGGACGCGCTGGAACGAGCCTGCGCTGCCGATTTCGTACGCGCGCTGCCCGAGGGCATCGATACGAAGCTGGGCGAGCGCGGTGCGGGTCTGAGTGAGGGACAGATCCAGCGTTTGGCCATCGCCCGGGCCATCCTGAGTCCCGCGCCCCTGCTCCTTCTGGACGAGGCTACCTCGGCCCTTGATTTTGAGACCGAAAAAAAGGTGATCCACGGTCTGCTGGCCGGCGAGGAGCGCCGACGCACGGTCATCGCAACAACGCACCGCCCGACGGTGCTCGAATACTGCGATGCCGTCATTCAATTATAATATGATGATGCACGAAGTATCTGCCGCGGCTGAAGTGCTGCCGCGTATGAAAAAGGCGCTGTCGGAGTTCGGCCTGTGCCGCCTGGTCGTCACCGGAGGCAGCATGCTGCCCTTCCTGCACTCCAGGCGCGACGCGGTCCTGCTGGAGCCCTTTGACGGTACGGCAAGAGTCGGCGACATCCTGTTCTATCAGCGCAGCGAAAATTTCTGCGTGCTGCACCGGGTGCATCGCATGGGCCGGGACGGCCTTATGTACTGCACCGGCGATATGCAAAGTCAGCTGGAGCCTGTGCGGCCTGAGCAGGTGATCGCACGCGTGCAGGCTGTCGAGGTCAAGGGCAGACGCACGCCCGTAACGGCCTTTTCCTACCGCCTGCGAAGCGCGCTGTGGTATCCCACCCGGCCGATTCGGCCGCTGATGGCGCGCGTCTATCTGTCCCTTCGGCAAAAAAACGTTAACAAGTAAGAGGAAGCAGCATGAAAAAAGAAACGAGTCCGCTTTTTAAAGTCCTGCACGGGGTTTTTTTACTGCTCGTTGCGGTAGTGGCGGGTCTCGCGGTGCTTCGTGCCTGCCAGCTTGGCTGGTTTGAGAGAAAACAGCCCGCTGAAAGCGATATCGCTTCCGAAAGCGAGGAGAGCAAGGCTTTGCTGGAGCTGGACGGCAAGTTCAGGCTCATCAGCGTGATGACGCTCTCCGGCTCCTTCTACGAGGACGCAAGCAACGACCCGGTCGAAAAGGTGCTGACTGTTCTGCTGCAATACAGCGGCGAAAAGGCCGTCCGCTCGGCTGAGCTCGTGCTGAACGGCTGCTATCATTTTGTGCTGAGTGCGGTGCTGCCCGGCGACTCGATTTATGTGCTTGAGCAGAACCGAAGCGTTTATCCGCAGGGAATGACCATTGCCTCGGCAGAGCTTTGCTCCGTGGAATACTATGAGGAGCTGCCCGGCCTGATGGAGGAGCAGCTTTCGATTCTCGTGAACGGTAAGAGCCTGACGGTGCAGAACCGAAGCGACAGTGAGATGTTTCCCGGCGGCACGCTGGTGTATAAAAATGAATACGAGGGCTGTCTGCTGGGCGGAATCAGCTACACGCTGGAGCTCCCGCCGCTCATCCCGGGCCAGAGCGCAGAGCTTACGGCGGAGCGCTGCCGCGGCAGCGGCTCGCGGCTGATGTTCATTTTGCCCGCCGACTGAGAAACTTGTCCCTTGTGAAAATCACGCAAAACCTGTATAATATATTCCAAGACCGAGGACGCGACTATGCTTGACAACCGACCCGCCGGATATGTGCCCCGTTCGGAGCCCATGATTTCCAGCCATCTGAACGCGCTGGGCATTCGCAAGGGCCTGCCTGTTTCCGGAAACTTTGAGCTGACTGCCCGCTGCAATTTCGACTGCCGCATGTGCTATGTGCACCAGAACGGCGATCTGCGCCGGCGGGAGCTCTCCGCCGATACCTGGCTGGGTCTCGCATCCGACGCGCGCGACCTGGGGATGATGTTCCTGCTGCTGACCGGCGGCGAGCCCTTCATCCGTGAGGACTTTCCTTATATCTATGAGGAGCTCGTCAGGATGGGGCTGGTCGTCTCCGTCAACACCAACGCCTCTCTTTACAGCGAAGAGCTGCGCGAGCTGTTTCTGAAATATCCGCCTTCACGCCTGAACGTCACGCTGTACGGTGCGTCCGAGGAGACCTACCGCGCGCTCTGCCGCAGCGCTTCGTACGAAAAGGTCGTCTCCAATCTTCGTTCGATGAAGGCCGACGGCCTGCAGGTGCGTCTAAACGTGTCTCTCACGCCCTGGAACGTGGCCGACATGGAGGGCATCCATCAGATCGCCGCCGATATCGGTCTGAACGCCAAGGGTTCGGCCTATATGTATCCCCCGGTGCGCCTCACGGAAAGCTACGGCGAAAACGCGGCGCGCTTCAGCCCGGAGGAGGCCGGCCGTGTTTTCGCGGCCTGGAACCGCCTGAACGAAGGCGATGAGCGCTTCCTCGCGAAGGCAGAGGCAATGGGACGCTGGGACAACTGTGAGGAGATTCTGGCGGACAGCCCCGAAAACGGCGTCCGCTGCCGCGCCGGCCGCAGCAGCTTCTGGCTGACCTGGGAGGGCAAAATGCTTCCCTGCGGCACCATGGATATCGAGACCTCCGACGCTTTGAGCCTGGGCTTTGCCAAGGCCTGGGAGGAGGTGCGTGCGCGGACGGCAGCCATTCGCCTGCCCGCCGAGTGCGCATCCTGCAGTCACCGTCAGAACTGCAGTCTGTGCGCGTCCATCTGTCGCTGCGAAAGCGGAGGCTTTGACAAACGGCCCGAATATCTTTGCAAAATGGAGAAAAGCCGCTATGAGGAAACTCAGAAGCTGGCCCAACTGATTAAGGAGGAGAACCATGCAGATTAAAGGTGAATTTATCAAACGAGACATTGCGGGAGAAAGCTTTCTGGTGCCTGTCGGCGAAAGCCAGCACCGCTTCCCCGGACTGATTGCCTTGAACGAAGTGGCTTCCTTTGTCTGGGACCGGCTTCCTTCCTGTGAGACGGAGGCGCAGATCGTTGACGCCCTTCTGGACGAGTACGAGGTCGAGCGCTGGGAAGCGGAAGCCGACGTGGCGGAGCTCATCGCCAAAATGACGGAAATGGGCCTGATTGAATAAAGAATATGCACGAGGCCGGGGAGCTTTCCTCGGCCTTTATTGTTTGATGAGGCCGGGCACAGCGCCGGAGAAAGTTCATTTTTGGAATATTTTTATTCGTTTTTGTTGACTGAGAGCTGAAACTGAGATATACTGTATTGGTTATTGTCAGGCAGGAGGCACCGATATCATGAATACGCTGCCGGCTGTCTGTTAGTTCTCTCTTTTTTCTAAAAGCTATGAGTTTATTGATTTATTTAGGCCTCGGGGCCGCCATGATGTATCTGGTCATGTTTTTTCTGCAGGACCGGTACAAGATCAAGCCAGGAAAGCTTCTCATGTTTGATCTCCTGCTTACCGTCTGCGGTGTCGCCGGTGTCAAGCTGATGTATTTTGTTGAAAACGGAAGTTTCGCGGGGCTTTCCTTCTTCGGAGCAGTGCTGATTACGCCGCTTCTTCTGATTCCCGTTGCGCTTCTTCTGAAGGAACGTGTTCCCGCCGTCCTGGATCTTTCCGCCCCGGCCATCTGCGCTATGCTTGGCGTCATGAAGATTCAGTGTGTGGTAGAAGGCTGCTGCCGGGGCCGCATGATGGACCTCTTCGGTCTGCTTTTGCCGTTCCGCTTTCCCAGTCAGTTGGTTGAGCTCGCGAATGCCTGCGTGCTGGTTGTGGTTTTGGTGTGTCTGGCGCGCAAAAAGGCCAATTACGGCCATATTTATCCGCTGTTTCTGGTTCTCTACGGAATCACGCGCTTTGTCTGGAACCTTTTCCGTGAGGCAGAGCCTTTCATCGGGCCTTTGCCTATCGGTAATTTCTGGTCTTTGATTTCTCTGATTATCGGCCTTATCTGGCTTTTCGCCCTGAAAAAGAAGAAGGCGTGATTTTTTGCATTTCGGTTTGTATGCACTAACGAATGTGCATGTTCTAACTGATATTAGTACTTTGGTAAAATACACTGTTGAAAGGTAGTAAGTTATGAAGCAGTTAAAGAAGACCTTCGCTTTGTTCCTTTCCATGCTTCTTTGCCTGTCTGCCGTTCCCGCCGTCGGCGCTTTTGCCGATGAGGGCGGCTCCGACGAGGAAAGCGGTCTGATTTTGGACAAGTGGTACACTCCAAAAGCCGATTCCGGTGAAGGCATCCTGACGCTCGAAACCTACGTCAAGGGTACGGTCGTTCATACGACTACGGTAGTCAGCCAGCCGCTTGACATTGTTCTGGTGCTGGATGTATCCGGCTCCATGGATGATTCCCTTTCCGCCAGCGGCGCCAGCGGATATTCGGTCAGGACGGGTGTCTCTTATAACAACGCGAACCAGCGGAATTTCTATTTCCGCGAAGGAAACACCTATTACCGCGTTTATGCGCACAGAACGGGCTTCGGTCTGGATGCTTATTATTACCTGAGCTTTACCAAGGACGGAACAGAATACTTCCTGAAGGGCGATTCGTATACGGAGGATATTTCTTCCGCTTGGGTCAGCAGCGGCAGCACAGCGATTTACACGGAAACGCTTTACTATTCGCTGGGGTACTCTCCCTCTAAGCTGGATGTATTAAAGAGCGCCGTAGCCGGCCTGATCGATACAGTCTATGCCGATGCCATTGCCAATGAGGTTGATCACCGTATCAGCATCGTCACCTTCGCTTCTTCGGCAAATACGGTTGACGAGCTGGTATCCGTAAGCGAAAACTATGACAGGCTGATAAAGGATACGGGCGCTCTGAGAGCAAACGGTGCTACGGCGGCCGACTACGGTCTTCAATCTGCCGATACCGTTATGCAGGACGCCCGTTCCGACAGCAACAGGGTCGTCATCTTCTTTACTGACGGTGAGCCGAATCATAACAGCGGCTTCGACGGATCGGTTGCGACCAAGGCAATCACGGCAGCTAAGAGCCTGAAGGATGACGGAGCCAAGGTCTATTCCGTCGGCGTATATGATGCGAGCTCCGGTGGAGGCGGCTGCGGAGGCGGCTGTGACGATGAGGCCGACCTTACCACTGTCATGAACTACATGCACGCCATCTCCTCCAACTATCCCGCTGCGACTTCTTATACGAGCAGTACCATGGGCACCGGCAGCGATCTGGGTTATTCGCTGATGGCCGGTAATGCAGGCGAGCTTTCCGGTATTTTTGAGACAATTACCAAGGAGGCGGTCGAGGGTTCGGCCCGCATTCAGCTTGATGCCGATGCGGTCGTGCTGGATAAAATTTCCGACTATTTTGAGCTGCCTGAAGGCATTGAAGAAAAAGACATTAAGGTTTATTATGCCGATTATCTCGGCAACGACAGCTGGAGTGAGAAGCGGGCTTTCACGGCTGCTGCATTGGAGCTTGATGTGAAGAATAAGCAGGTCCGCGTTTCCAACTTTGACTTTGCTTACTACTTCGTTCCCGAGGACGGCGCGGCCAAAAACAGCAACGGAATTAACGGCCGCAAGCTGATTATTGAAATCCCCATTGTCGATAACGGCACCGGCTTCGGAGATGTGCCTACCAATACGGGCGATTCCGGTGTTTATCAGAATGAAGAGAAGGTCGAAAACGGCGAGAGCGTTGATCGCTATCCCATCCCTGAAACGACCTTCCCGAGCTTCACTGTTATTCATTCCTCCGACAGTTCTGCGGATAAGATTCGTCTTTCCTCCGTCGGTACTGAGGGCTTTGATCTTTCTGCCATCGTGAAGGAGGGCCATCTTTACGGTGGCTACTATCACTACGAAAACAGCACGGTAGGGGCTCCCTATACCTCGAGCGGTCTGACGCTTCAGCCTGCGGACGGTGCGGTATACTTCCTGCAGGAGGTGCCCAAGACCTATCTGCGTCCGGCCACTCTGTCCCTTTCCTCCAAGGGTGTTAAGTATACCTGGATGCTGACCGCTATTGACAGCCTGAACTACAAGCTGGCCGGCTTTGATGTGGCCGGTAAGGATATCAGTCTGACCGTACCGGAAGCGGCGGCGGAGCAGGACAGCTTCTGCAAGAGCAGCGCGGACGAGATGGACGCGGTCTGCGAGACAATCCATGTGGAAATGGTCTACGGAAAGACGTACGATTACGATGTTCTGATGGTTTCCGGCAACCTCGACGGTTACATAGTCTGCCTGCGCTTCAGCAATCCGGAGAGCTATATCGATAACGGAAGCTTTGATGTTCATCCCTATTTTGTCACACCCGATAATGTCAAGGTTACCGGCGATACGGTCCGTACGTTGACCTACACTTCAGCCAATCTGACTGAGACTGCGTCCGGAACGGGTGCGAAGAACCCTGTTTCCTCGGATGTGACGGATTTTGACGAATATGTCTCCGCTGCGCCCTATGCGCCTCTCCGGCTGATGAGCTTCGTGCCTCTGCGTGCGGTTCCCTCCAAGTCTCTTGAGGTTGTAGAGCCTGCGCCTCAGGCTCCCGTCGAAGAACCCGAGGCCGTTGAGGAGCCTGCAGGAGAGCCTGAGGTCGCTGAGGAACCTGCGGAGGAATCTGCGGTCGTCGAAGAGCCGGCGGAAGAAACCGCGGAAATCGCTCCCTCGGATGCGTCTGATTATGAAGCCCCTGAGCAGGTCATTCCGGAGGAAGAGCCCGCTGAGGAGCCTGAGCAGAAGGAAAGAGTTACGCCGGTTATTCCGGATCCCGTCGTTGTAGAGCCCGAGGAAGAGCCTGCTCTTATTGAAAAGCCTGCCGAAGACGCGGCTGAAGCGCCCGTTGATGAAGCGGAGGATGTGCCGGCTGAGGAGCCTGCGGATACGGAGCCGGAAGCTGAGCACGCGGATGAGGCTTCGACCGAAGAGGCCGTTATTATGCCTGCGATCAGCTGGCTGCTTCGCGTTCTGACTGCGGTCAGCACCTTCCTGGCCCGTCTGTTCGGTTTTGTGAAATAAGGAGGAAGAAAGATTATGAATCCTTTTCTTTATACTGTCTATGACGGAAACGGAAATGAAATCGGCATGGTCAGTATGCCCTGGTCCCAGATCGATTTTACGCCTGCGGCCGGGATTATTAACTTCGACGGTCATACCTACCGTCAGCTTGATGACAACACGCTGCAATTGCTGCGATAACAGTAATAATTTGGCGGTACCGCAATCGGCGCCGCCTTTTCTCTTGGAGATACAGAATGCATTATATTACGTTTCCGTTGGCCGGACACAGGCTGGCCTACGCAACGGACGACGATAAGTGCGCATCCTATTTGGAGGCGTACCGGAGGCTCTGTGAGGAATGCCGGGCATCCGCTCAGAACGCGGTAAGCGAAACGCTTTTCATGCTAAGCGAGGAGGAGTGCCGGAACGCGTCCGCGCACTACCCCGCGTGCTCGAGCCGGACCGAGGTTGAAATGGGGGAACTGCTTTTTCAAACCTCCTCGTATCTTTTGCGCCATGAGGCCTGTCTGTTCCACGGAGTCGCGTTTCTGTGGCGCGGCAGGGCGTGGATCTTTACCGGTCCGAGCGGCGCAGGAAAGAGCACGCAGTATATGCAGTGGAAACTGCGCTATCCGGAGGAGCTCGTGATCATCAACGGCGACAAGCCGGTCATCAGCCGCGGCGCAAACGGGAAGTTTTTCGCGTCCGGCTCTCCCTGGAACGGGAAAGAACATTTCGGGCAGGCGCTTGAGGCGCCCCTGGGCGGTGTGATATGGCTGGATCAGTCGAAGGAGAACCGCCTGGAGTCCATGAGCCCGGAGCAGGCGGCGCCGCGTCTGTTTCTGCAGTTTCTGCTGCGTCCCGCAGATGAGGCGGAGCTTGCGCGGCTGATTGCCCTCGAGGAGGCATTGCTTGCGCAGGTGCCGGTGTGGCATTTAATGAATTTGGGCGACCGCGCGTCGGCTGAGCTTCTGCACGACGCTTTGGCGGAAGCATAAGAGAAAGATGGGTTTACCGATATGATGAAATATCAGCTGAGGGACGGTGTCGTTCTGGCGGAGCTGTGTCACCAGCCGATGCTGGTCGCGACCGGCCCTGCGCTCGACCACTGCGCCTATATGAGTCTGATGAATGACGACGCCGCATTTTATCTGAGACTGCTGGCAAATCCGCAGACGGTCTCGCAGATGGCGGCCGCTGCTGCGGTGCAATACGAGCAGAGCGAGGAAACCATGACAGCCATTGTGGAGCAGTTCATGGATTTCCTGGTCCAAAGAGGCTATGTGATACAGGTGAACGGCGATGAGTGAGAGACTGAGCGAACGAGTCGAAGCGCTTTTTATCCGCATCCTTTCGGATTCTCTGCGGGGCGAAGCGTCGCCTGCGGCCTCGGAGCTTGCCGGCGAAGAAGAGGCGGCCGCGCTTCTGTCTTTGGCGCAGCGGCAGATGGTGCTGCCTTTGGTGCTCGAGGCCTGCCGTGACAGCCGGACCGTTCTGGAGCTTCCGATGCTTCCGGAAATCCGCGTGCGCGCCTGCGCGTCCGTCGCGCATCAGATGGTCTACGACCGGCAGACACGCGAGCTCCTGTGCGCCGCCTATGAGGCCGGCTTCACGCCGCTGGTGCTGAAGGGCGTGATGTGCCGGCGCATCTATCCCGCGGGCAGTCTGCGTCCCTCCTCGGATGAAGACTTCTATCTGCGCCCGGAGGAGTTTCAGGGCTTCTGCCGTTTCATGACGGAGCAGGGCTTCAGCCGCGCGGATGACGGTCCTGCCGATGCGAAGGAGCCGGGCGAGCGCTGCTACTCGAGTGAAAAAACCGGCCTCTGTGTGGAGCTGCATCCCTGCTTTTTCTCAAAAGAAAAGGCCTTTGCCAGGGTCGAGACCGCGCTTTCGGACGCCTACGAGCGTCGGACCTGGTACGACTGCGACGGTCGGGTGTGCGACACCGTCGCCTCCCTCCTGCGGGCCCGGAAGCCGCGAAACGACGGCAAGCGGACAGCGTCCCTTTTTCAGGATAAGCTCTGTCTGTCGCTTTCTCCGACCGATCATCTTTTTTATCTGCTCGCTCATGCCTACAAGCATTTTCTTTACAGCGGCTTCGGCATCCGGCAGGTGCTGGACATCGGCCTGTGGGCCGGGAACTACGACCTGGAGCTGGACTGGACATCGCTTCTCAGAACGTTGGAGCGCTGCAGCATGAACGGCTTTGCGTCGGCGGTGCTCAGGCTGGCGCGCGACTGTTTCGGTATCGGAATCAGGCTGCCGGAGAAGCTGGCGGCGGACGAAACTCCGCTCGAACCGATGCTGAACGATCTTCTGGATGCCGGCATCTACGGCTCCTCCGAGCTCAGCCGGCTGCACTCCGCGCCCATCCTGCTGGAGCGCGCGTCGGAGGGTGAGGACCGGAGTCCCGCTCGGCAGCTGTTCCCGCGCGCGAAGGCTCTGGAGAGCCGTTATCCCTTCCTGAGGGAGCGTCCGTGGCTCCTGCCCTGGGCCTGGCTGAAGCGCGACTGCGCCTACGTCAAGGAAACACTGACCCGCCGCGACAGCAAGATGATGCGGACGCTTCGGATTGCGGAAGAGCGTACGGAGCTGGCGCGTCTGTACGGCGTGCTTCCGGGAAAAAAGCAATAAAAACAGCCCCTTACCATGCAGTTCATGCTGAGTGGTAAGGGGCTTCTTGTGTGCGGGGAAAGCTCAGGCCAGGCAATGCTCCAGATAGGCCTGCGCCAGACGGCGGTAGGTTTCGCCGTCCTTCATGGCGATGGGGCAGCCGTCCAGGGTCTTGCCGCGTTTTGTGAAGGTGGAGGAGCCGGTCACCAGGACCTCGTCCGCGGCGAACAGCTCATCGCGCGTAAAGACGCGTTCCTCGACGGGGATGCCGAGCTTGCGTGCGCAGAGCATCACGTGCTTTTTGGTGATGCCGGGAAGGATCAGTTCGCTGTCGGGACGGGTGATGAGCACACCGTCCTTCAGGATCATGACGTTTGTGTGGCTGCCCTCGGTGACGGTCCCGTCGGGGCGGATCTGGACGGCCTCGTAGGCGCCGGCCTCGTGCGCGGCCTGGTTGGCCATGACGTTGCCGTAGAGATTGAGGGTTTTCACATTGCAGAAGTGGTGGCGGCGGTCCTCGACCGTGATGAAATCAACCGGGGCGAAGACATCGGGCAGCTTCTTGGCGCTGACGGTGATGAGCAGGTTGGGTTTGGTGCCCTCCGGCGGGAAAAAGTGCGTGCGGGGGGCGGTTCCGCGGCTGGTCTGCCAGTAGATCATGGCGGCCGGGGCGTCGATGCGGCTGTTCAGATCCAGGAGGAGGGCGGTCAGCTCTTCCTTGGACCAGATGGGCTCGATGCGCATCAGCCGCATGCTGTTGAAGAAGCGGTCGACATGATCCTTGAGATCGATCGGTTTGCCGTTAACGACGTAGGCCGCATCGTAACAGCCGTCGCCGAAGAAGAGCGCGCGGTCCAGGAAGGGAACGGTCAGTTCCTCTGGCGCGCCGATTTGTCCGTTATAATAAGCGATATTGGTCATAACAATCCCTTTCTTTCTGAAAGCGCTGCCCTTATTATAGCGCAAAAGCCTGTTTTGGCAAGGTTTTTCGGGCGGAGGAGGACAACCGCAGGGCTGGGGCAGCTTCTCGTGCAGACGCGAGGGTTTTGAAGCGTTTGATGAACAAAAAAACATCCACAGACTGTGGATGTTTAAGAATTGCGTGCAGCAGGATTCGAACCCGCGGCCTTCTGGTCCGTAGCCAGACGCTCTATCCAGCTGAGCTATGCGCGCATAAAGCGGGTGAGGGGAATCGGACCCCCGTATCCAGCTTGGAAGGCTGGTGTTCTACCATTGAACTACACCCGCAAGTAGTGGGGTAACAGTAGAACAAAAGACCTGTCAGCAAAATGCGGCTTGACAAAGTCAAATGCCCAGAACCGGAATCGAACCAGTGACACGGGGATTTTCAGTCCCCTGCTCTACCAACTGAGCTATCTGGGCATAAGGTGTTGTGCCGGTGACCGGGATCGAACCGGTACGGTCGTATTAGGACCGTGGGATTTTAAGTCCCATGCGTCTGCCAATTCCGCCACACCGGCAGTCAGGCTATTATCCCGATCGCCTTGTTTCTTGGCGACAATCGTTATATTAGCACAGTACCTTTGCAGTGTCAAGGATTATTTGAAAGATTTTCGATGAAATTGTCGATTTGGGCCAGAACGCGGCCTAATTCCGCGCGGAATTCGCGGGAAGAGAGGCGCAGCACGCCTGCGCGCAGGGCGCTCAGCTGGATCAGGGCATCCGAGGTGACCACGCGCACGCGCAGGTCCCGGCCGAGGCCGCTGACGAAGCGCTCGATAAAGGCATCGGCGGTTTCGCGCTCCCGCGTGTAGACCACGTGGATGCCGCCCTCGTCGCTGCGTTCGCCCTCGTTCTCGGGCACGCGGTAGGCGTCGAAGACGACCAGAAGCTGACATCCGGTGAAGGACTGGTAGTTTACCAGCGCACGGATGAGGCGGTCCCGGGCCATGGAAAGGTCCGCAGCAGCCAGCTGCTTTAGCTCGTCCCAGGAGAAGATTAGGTTGTAGCCGTCGACCAGGAAGAAGCTGCCTTCGCCGCCGAAGAGGCCGAGGCGGACAGGGTCCTCGTCGATTTCCTCGGAGAGATAAAGGCGGCGCTCCTCACGGGTGAAGAGGGGACGCTTGATCGGCCCGAATTCGCGCAGCATGATGGCCTCAAGCTCTCTGTCGTCCAGCGAGCGAGGCACGGAGGAGGGAGCTTTTTCGGCAGACTCCGGGGCGGACTTGTCCTTGCGGAAGGGAAGGTGCATGTAGGCGGGGACTTCGTTCCAGGGGACGGTGCGCCCGGCTCCGTGCGAGCAGAAGACCGAGTCGGGGGTGTCGGCCAGGTTGTCGTAGGGACGGTAAGCGGCGGCTTCTATGACCTCGCCGGCATTGTGGCAGGGCGACCAGCCATCGGGCTCGAGACTCAGGCTGCCGCGTCCGGCGGTGTAGGCGGCCAGCTCACGCGCGTAGCCGTTCAGGGTCGCAACGGGTCCGCGGCCGCACAGAAGGACCGTTTCGCTGCCCTCGGGGGCCTCCATGGAGGCGTGGCGGAGCTTGAGATCGGTCATGGCTCGTCCCAGCTGCTCGGCGGGAAGCTGCAGGCGGAAGCGGTACATCGGCTCCAGCAGGGCCAGCTTGCCCTCGGCGCGGGCCTGCATGAGGCCCTGGCGGACGGCCCGGTAGGTGGCCTGGCGGAAGTCGCCGCCCTCCGTGTGCTTCTCGTGCGCACGGCCGGCCACGAGGCTGAGGCGGACATCGCTTAAGGGCGCGCCGATCAGGACGCCGCGGTGCTCCTTTTCGGCCAGATGCGTCAGGATCAGGCGCTGCCAGCCGCGGGCCAGCTCGTCCTCGGCAAGCTCCGAGCACAGCTCCAGACCGCTGCCTTCGGGCAGCGGCTCCATCATCAGATGCACCTCGGCGTAATGGCGCAGCGGCTCAAAATGACCGACGCCCTCCACGGAGCCGGTCAGGGTCTCGCGGTACAGAATACGGCCCTCCGCAGCGCTGATGCGGATGCCGAAGCGCTCCAGGACGGTCGCCTCCAGCACCTCGGTCTGGACGGCACCCATCAGATCGGCCTCGATTTCCTCGCTTTCGCGGTTCCAGCGCAGCCGAAGCGCGGGGTCCTCCTCGGCCAGCCCGCGGATCGTCTCAAAGACGGCTTTCGCGTCCGCTCCTTCCTCGGGGATCAGACGGTAGCTCATGACCGGCTTTAAGCGCGGCGCCGGAGCGCTTTCCTCGGGCGATGCCGCCGCGCCGAAATATCGGCCGCTCATAAGACTGCCGAGGCCGGTCAGCGCCGCGCAGTCGCCGGCCTCCAGCCGTTCGGCGGCCTGGAACCGGGCCCCCTTCAGGAGCCGGATCTGCGTCACCTTTTCGGCGGCGTTCGTGCCGTCTGGCAGGGCGATGCTGACGGAGTCGCGGACAGTCAGGCTGCCCGACAAAAGCTTGATATGTGCCAGCCGGACCTCGTTTTCGTCCCGGCTGATTTTGAAGCAGAAGGCCCGGAGCGCGCCGTCCGCAGGATATTCGCGCGCCAGTCCGGCCAGACAGTTTAAGAGCGCCTCGGTGCCGACGTTCTTCAGCCCCGAGCCGAAAAAGCAGGGGAAGAGGCGGCGTGACATGACGGCGGAGGCGATGTCCTCGTCGCTCAGGCAGCCCTCGCGCTCGTAGCGCATCAGCATCGCCTCGTCGCTTAGGGCGGCGGCTTCCTCGCGCAGCGCCCGTTCGCGGTCAAAGCGGACGATATCGCGGTCGAGCTCCCTGCGAAGACCCTCCAGAAGCTCCTCCTCGTCCAAACGGGAAAAGTCCATTTTGGACACGAAGAGGAGGGTGGGCACGCGGTATTCTTTTAACAGCCGCCACAGCGTCACCGTGTGGGCCTGCACGCCGTCCAGACCGCTGATGACCAGCACGGCGGCGTCCAACGCCAGAATGCTGCGCTCGGCCTCGGCGGAAAAGTCGATGTGGCCGGGCGTGTCCAGAAGCGTCATGCGCGCACCGGCGTATTCAAGGGAGGCCGTGCCGGTGAAAATCGTGATGCCGCGGCGCTTTTCGAGCTCGTGCGCATCCATCACGCTGGTCCGGCCGTTCACGCTGCCGGCACTGCGGATGGCGCCGCTGTGGAAGAGCAGGGCTTCCGCCAGCGTCGTTTTGCCCGCGTCCACATGGGCTACCAGTCCTACGGTCAGCTTCTTCATCGCGAGGGTCTCCTTTCTTTTTCGGTGAAAATATTATATTCAAAATATGCGCGGAAAATCAAGTCGCTACTTGAAAAAAGCACCGGGAATCGTGTATAATAGCCGTAATATTTGCTTGCGAGAGGAGGCCTGACATTATGGGCCGTGGAGGAAGTCTTGGTGGTCCGAGAGGATTTTTGACCGAGGAAGAGAAGAAAAATAAACCGAAGGTAACCTGGCCGCTGATCAAGCGCATTCTGAGTTACTTAAAACCGTACTGGTGGCAGTTTTTACTGGTGTTCGTCGCCATTCTGCTGTCGGCTGTCATCGGCCTGCTGCCGTCTATCATTACCGGTAAGATCGTCGACCAGGCGCTGGTCGGCGAGGATATGCGCCTGCTGATTTTCCTGCTGATCGCCGCCTTTGTCACGATGACGGTGTCCAAGGTCATCGGCGTGCTTGAAAGCTATATCAACTCCTGGATTTCCCGCCGCATCATCTTCGACATGAAGAATCAGATGTACCGTCATCTGCAGTCGATGCCGCACTCCTTTTTCACCTCTGAGAAGCAGGGCGACATCATCACCCGCATGAACAGCGACATCAACGGCGTCAGCTCCGTCATTTCCGGCACGCTGACGAGTGTGGTTTCGAACATCGCCACCCTGGTCACCAGTATCGTGGCGCTGCTCTCCATGAGCTGGATGCTGGCCCTGGTAGGTGTCATCGTCATCCCGCTTCTCATCATCCCCACCAAGAGCGTCGGCCAGAGCCGCTGGAAGCTTCTGACCGAAAGCCAGGCAAAGAACGACGAAATGAATCAGCTGGTCAACGAGACCCTGAGCGTCAGCGGCTCCATGCTGGTCAAGCTCTTCACCCGCGAGGAAAAAGAGTACGAGCGCTTTGAAAAGGTCAACGAGGAGGTCACGCAGCTGTCCCTGAAGGAGCAGCGCAGCGGCCAGTGGTTCCGCGTGCTGATGGGCATGTTTACCGAGGTCGGCCCGCTTCTGATCTATTTTGCGGGCGGCTTTCTGATCATCAATAAGCTCGATACGAGCCTGACCGTCGGTACCATTACCGCCACGGTCTCCCTGATCAACCGCCTGTACCGCCCCGTGCAGTCTCTCTCCGAGATTTCGGTCGACTTCACCCGTTCCATGGCGCTGTTTACCCGTATTTTCGATTACTTTGATATGGAAGTCACCATCAAGTCGCCTGAAAACGGCCGGAAGCCCGATGTTACGGATCAGCCCATCTGCTTTGACCACGTGGCCTTCCAGTATCTGCCGGACAAGCCTCTGCTTTCCGATATCAACTTCACCGTTCCCGGCGGCAAGATGTATGCCATCGTCGGCCCCAACGGCTCCGGAAAATCCACCGTCGTCAACCTTATTCCGCGTCTGTACGACGTCTGCGGCGGCGCGGTCACTGTGGCCGGCGTCGATGTCCGCGACTTCGACCTGACCTATCTGCGTGAGCAGATCGGCGTGGTCACCCAGGACACCTACCTCTTCAACGGCACCATCCGCGAGAACCTGCTTTACGCCAAGGATGACGCCACGCAGGAGGAAATCGAGGAGGCCTGCCGCATCGCCAGCATCCACGACTTCATCATGAACCAGCCCGACGGCTACGATACCGAAGTCGGCAACCGCGGCCTGAAGCTGTCCGGCGGTGAAAAGCAGCGTATCTCCATCGCCCGCGTTATTCTGAAGAACCCCAAGATCCTGATCCTGGACGAGGCCACCTCCGCTCTGGACTCCATCTCCGAAAGCTCCATTCAGGATGCGCTTGAGGCGCTGATGGCCGGCCGCACCAGCATCGTCATCGCCCACCGTCTTTCCACCATTCTGGAGGCCGACAGCATCCTGGTCGTCTCCGGCGGCACGATCGCCGAGCAGGGCACGCATGAGGAGCTGCTGGAGGCGGGCGGTGTTTACCGCAATCTCTACGAGACCCAGTTCCGCCAGGTCCTTGACATGGAAGGGAAATAAGCGGGGACGCTTGCGCGATATTTCGATTAATGGTATAATATATACAAGCAAAAAGCAGCCAGCTTTTTGAGTAAGTTTTTCATTGTAAAGGAGATTTGAAAATGTCTGATATCAATATCAATGAAGTAGTTGATAAGGTTGTCACCACTGCCAAGGACTGGGCCGGCGTTGCTGCTCAGCTTGCCACGCAGGGCTTTGACCTCGGCAAGGCTGAATATGAAATCAAAACGAGTGAGCTGAAGCTGGAGCGCGCCTATAAGGCGCTTGGCCGTCTGGCTTATGAGGTCGAGACCGGCGCGCTGAACCGCGATGACGAGGTTTTCGGCGCCGCTATTGCCCAGATCAAGGAAGCGCTTGAGAAGATCGAGGGTCTGAAGGCCAGCATGACCGAGATCAAGTCCCGCGAGATCGTCCGCAGCAAGCCCACTGCCGAAAAGAAGGCCGAGGAAGCCTGCGAAGATCTGGAGAAGACCGTCGAAGACGCCGTAGAAGACGTCAAAGATTTTTTTGAGTCTGCGGCTGAGAAAGCCGCTGAAACCGTAGAAAAAGTCGAGGAAAAGGCGGAAGGCTGCCTTCTCATGAAGTTCTGCCCCGTCTGCGGAGTCGGCAACGAGCCCGATGCCGCCAAGTGCACGAACTGCGGACATGAGTTCTGATTTGAATAAGTATTTGATCTGCCAGCACCCCTCTCATGCGGCGCTGGCAGAAATTTTCACAAAAAGCCAATATGAAAAGGCCCTTCGGAACGATCCCGCGTATGAGCTGATCGGCTCGGCGCCCACGCGGGCGGCCGCGGTCGAGCGCATCGGCAGTGCTCTGGTATACGCGCTGGCCGGCCCCGACCGGGATACGCAGAAGGTCAAGACCATCCTGAAGGCCCTTCTCTTCGGCACCCTGTGAATAAAAACGGGACTGCTGCATGAAAAAATCCATCCGAATTCTGTTAAGTGTCATGGCCGCCTTCGGGCTGGTTGTGACCTGCTTTTTCGGCTCCTTCAAGGCCGTCGTGTTCAACCGCCGCTTCATCAATTCCGAAACGGCGCGCTACGGCGTGGCCGCGTTGACGCATATGCAGCAGGAGGAGGTTGACCACGTCTTCGATGAAACACTGAAGTATCTGGAGCATCGCCGGGACGATCTGGTCATCGACACCGTGGTAGCGGGTCAGGCACGCGAAGCCTACAATCAGCAGGAAAAGCTGCATATGGTGGATGTGCTGGGACTCTTTGACGCCGGCTACGTGATTTATTACGCGGCTATCGGCTGCCTGCTGGCGGCTGCGGCCGTTCTCCTGGCGGTCAAAAAAGAGCAGAAAAAAGAACTGGCGGCAAGCTATGCGCGGGCCGTGCTGATCGGCTTTGTCATTTTTTTCCTTTTGGCAGCCGTGATCGGCATCCTCTTTTATACCGACTTTGACCGGTATTTTGTGCTTTTCCACGAAATTTTCTTTGATAACGATTTGTGGCTGATGGACCCCCGCACCTGCCTGATGATCAACCTGATGCCGGAGGATTTCTTCTTTGACATCGTGATGAAATTCGGCACGGTCTTCCTCATTCTGGCGGTTGTGCTGATGGCGGGCTCGGCAATCTTTCTTCTGCTGCGGAAACGGAAGAAGAGCACATGATCATATTAAAGATACTGCTGTGGCTGATTCTGTCGGTATTCTTTCTGCTGCTTCTCGGACTGGTGCTGATTCTGACGGTGCCGCTTCGTTACCGCATCCGCGCAGCCAAGCTTCCCTTTGAGGGGCAGAGCTTTACGGATACCGTCAGCGAAAAAATGATGATCCGCTTCGGGAACGGGGAAGAAGAACCGTCGGACACAAGTCTTTCACTGCCTTTTGAGGCAGAGGTTTGGGCCGGCTTTCTGGCCAAAATCTTTCAGCTTCAGCTCGGCTATGTGAAGGAGGGTTATTTCCGATTCCTGATATTCGGGAAGGATGCTGCGGACGGCAAGCCGAAGAAAAACGGCAAAAAGCCGAAGGAGAAGAAAAAGAGCACTGAAAAGAAGCAGGCTGAAGCGGTGAAGCCCGACGAAAAACCGGCAGAGGCACCGCGGGATGATGCACCGAAGGCGGACGCCCCGCAGGACGCAGCAGCAGACCCGGAAGCCTCGGGGAAAACACCCGCCGAAGTGCAGGACCCGGCGCATCAGGCACTCTCCGTTCCGTCGGCGGAGACGCCTCAGGAGCCTGGGCCCGAGTCGGAGGCCGGTTCCGAAAAAACCAAAGAACCGCTTTCCGAAAAGGCTGACCGCCTTCTTGAAAAAATCGGAGAGGTGCTGGATAAAGCCGATTATTATCTGGATCTGCTCGCGGATAACGCCGAGGGCATCCGTCAGGTAATGAGCTGCCTGTTCCGCGTGCTGAAGAAGATTTTTCCGAGGCGCGGGCAGATGCAGCTTCAGTTCGGTCTGGCCGACCCGTATGATACCGGCCGCGTGCTGGCTGTCTGGTCGGTCCTGGAGCCGGCGCTCGTCACGGAGAAGCGGCAGCTGCAGGTCGAAGCCGATTTTGAGCGGAAGCGTCTGGAGGCAGACGGCTGGATGGAAGGGCATTTTTCGCTCGGCGGTCTAGCGGCCCCGCTTGTGGGCGCGCTCCTTCACAAGCCCGTGCGCAGACTAATCCGGACCGTTCTCAGGCTCAGCGGCAGGGGCAAGCAAAAAAAAGAAAAGAAACCGGCTGAAAAAGCCGCATAAACCGGAGGTTAGTATGGCCTACAACGAATCCATCAGCGCAATGCTGAAAGAGTTTGAAAATCTGATTACGACCAAGACCGTCATCGGCGAGCCGATCTATGTCGGCGACATGATCGTGCTGCCGGTAGTGGACGTAAGCTTCGGCTGCGGTGCAGGCGGCGGCGCAGGACGTTCCGCCAATCAGGACCACGCTTCCGGCGGTATCGGCGGCAAGATGACGCCCAGTGCGCTGCTGGTCATCAAGGACGGGCAGGCGCGTCTGGTCAGCGTCAAGAATCAGGAGACCGTTACCAAGGTCCTCGATATGATTCCCGACGTGGTCGACCGTCTGAAAGGCAGCTTCACCAAGAAGGACGAGGAAACGGTTATCGAAGCGGCCCGCAAACAGGGCAAGGCATAAGAAGCATATCAAGCAGGCCCCTCCGGAGCATTGTTCTCCGGATGGGCCTTTTTGCTGCAGAAAGGTCGTTCTGTGTCTGCCCTTCAGCGAGAAAGGCCGCTGCAGCAATTGTTAGCACTCAATTATAATGAGTGCTAACAATTTACAATGCGGAAACAGTTTTGACACAATTTAGACATATTTATTGCGTAAAATATAGTCAAAATCAAAGAGGAAAAGAAATCTCTTGGATTTTGGAGTGCGCCGGGGGCATTCATATAATGCTTCTGACGCACCCGCGCAGGCAATCATTCCCGGTTTTTCCGGCACAAATAAGGAGGAATAAATATGTTTGAATTTTTACCCGTTGACAGAAAGAGCTTCAATGTTTTTGATCCCTTTACCGATTTTGACAAGGATTTCTGGAACGAACTCGTTCCCCGCGACATTCGCCTGACCCAGGGCTTCCGTACGGACGTTAAGGATCTGGGCGACGCCTTCGAGCTTTCCAGTGAGCTTCCCGGCTACAAGAAGGAAGATATCAAAGTGTCCCTGGATGACAAGTATCTGACCATCTCGGCCGAGCGCAAGGGAGAAACCGAGGAGAGCGGCAGCTACATCCGCAAGGAACGCTTCTACGGCACCATCACCCGCCGCTTTGCCGTCGAGGGCATCAAGACTGAGGCCATTTCCGCGAAGTACACTGACGGCGTGCTGACCCTGACGCTGCCCAAGCGCACCGAGGAAGAAAAAGCGGCAAGAAGCATCGATATTCAGTAAATCCGTACGACGCGCAGCACTTTCAGCCGGAGAAATCATCTCCGGCTTTTTCTTTTCAGGAGGAAAGCATGCTTTCCTCTTTTTTTGATGTGCCTGCTCCGGGAGCTTTTTTCTGAGTGTCTGCTGACTTTTTGCCTGAAATTCGGAGAAATTTTGAAAAACCAGTTGACAGAGTGAATTTGTGGGTGTATGGTGGAAACACCAACAAGAAAAGTGGCAAATTAGTGGAGATTTGTGGGAAATTTCGAGGAAGACGCGCAAAAGGCCGTAAATAAAGCAAAAAGGCCGCGTGAAGCCCCGAAAAGCCCTTGAATCCCCTATTTGTGCTCTTTCAATCCGCTCGAAAGGAGGTAGGAAGCGTGAATATCTTCGCCGGCGAGGGCCGATATTCGATCGACGACAAAAACCGCGTCGTTATCCCGGCTAAATTCAGAGAAATGCTGGGCTCGCAGTTTGTCATCTGCAAAGATATATACAATGTTTTCGGTACGCGCCGCACGCCCGGTATCTGCGTCTTTCCTATCGACAAATTCGAGGTTACTGCTGCCAAGGTGTACGAGATGCCGAAGCTGGCTGAGGAATCGGAGGACGTCATTGAAGAGTTCTTCGCCAGTGCCAACTATTCGGAGCCGGACAAGATGGGCCGCGTCGTCATCCCCGCCAACCTGAGAGAGTTCGCCGGGCTGGAGAAGGATGTCGTCGTGGTCGGTCAGTTCGATCACCTGGTCATCTACAGTGCGGAAAAATGGGACAAGCGCCGTCAAGGTAAAACAGAAGACCCTTACAAGTCGGAGCAACTGGCTGAGAGCTTCGGCGCCGTGAAACTCTAACGGCGTCCGGGAAAACGGACAGGTATTAAAACGAAGGTGAGAAGACGTGGAATACAAACATGTATCTGTCTTGTTAAGGGAAAGCATTGACGGGCTGAACATCAAAGACTCCGGAACCTACGTAGACGGGACGTTGGGAGGAGCAGGTCATTCGAGTGAGATCGCCGCTCGCTTGGGAAGCGAAGGCCGTCTGATCGGAATCGACCGGGACGAAGAAGCTATTGAGAACGGATACGCACGGCTGGCCGCATACAAAGACAAGGTCACGCTCGTGCGGGACAACTTCAATAACTTCACGGAAATTCTCAAAGAGCTTGGTATCGCAGGCGCGGATGGCGTGCTCCTGGATTTGGGAGTGTCAAGTCATCAGCTGGATGAGGCGGAACGGGGGTTCTCCTACATGCAGGACGCGCCGCTGGACATGAGGATGGATCAGAGACAGGAATTTACCGCCGCCGACCTCATTGCCGGGTATTCGAAAGCCGAGCTCGCCCGAGTAATCTCCGACTACGGGGAGGAGAACTGGGCGGAAAGAATTGCCGCATTTATCGTGCAGGAAAGGGAGAAGGAACCGATCCTGACCACCGGGCAGCTGGTGGAGGTCATCAAGAAGGCCGTGCCGAAGGGCGCGCGCCGCGACGGCCCGCATCCTGCCAAGCGAACCTTCCAGGCGCTGCGCATCGAGGTCAATAACGAGCTCGGCATCCTGGAAAAGGCCGTCCGCGACATGGTGGCGGGCTTGAATCCCGGCGGAAGGATCTGCATCATTACCTTCCATTCATTGGAGGACCGCATTGTGAAGCAGGTCTTCCAGAACCTGGAGCATCCCTGCACCTGTCCGAAGGAGTTTCCGGTTTGCGTCTGCGGAAAGAAGCCGCAGGTCAAGGTCATCACGCGCAAGCCGATCGTGCCTGAGGGAGAAGAATTAGACGAGAATCCCCGGGCACGTAGCGCGAAGCTTCGCATCGCGGAAAAACTGTAAAGAGAAAAAGACGAGCAAATCTATCATAACGGGAGGAGACGGCAGTGGCGAAATTCGCTGAAGCCGCGGAAGCGTACGATTTAGAAGAGAAAACCTTCTTCGAAGCGCCGCAGTCCGCCAACGCATATATCGGTTATACCTACGGCAGCGCTGCGCCGGCTTATGAGCCCGCGGTAATGCCCTCTGCTGAGCCGGTTCCGGAGGAACAGCCTCAGCAAAAGCCTCATAAAAAGCCCTCCGTACGGCCCCGTGTCAGCCGGGCTGAACGGGAGGGGAGAGCGGCCCTGGTCGTGATGACGCTGTTCATCGCTGCCGGTGCGCTCTTGATTGTCGGCATGTACGCCAGGATCTTTGTCCAGAAAAACCAGCTGTCTGCTCTCAGAAGCGAGCTGGACCGGGCAGTGATGGAAACGCAGATGGCCGGCAAAACCGAAACAGAAGTCTTTACCCTGACGGAAATCCGTGATTACGCTACACTGGAGCTTGGCATGCATACGCCCGGCGCCGGCGAGATCATCACCGTTTCGGCTGCCTTCGGCGCCTACACCGAGGATTACTCGGTGCCGCAGCCCTCGGCGCAGACGGTCGGATTCCACTGGTTCGGAGACTGATTATTAACCTGAGAAATCAATGGCTGACGGTGGGGGCAACCCCTGTCAGCCATTTTATGCATTTAAGGGAGCTTTTCGCATGTCGAAGAAAGTCGTGAAGGCCGGGAAGAAAAAGAAGGATTCGCAGAAGATGACACGTCTTCTGCTGATGCTGTTTATCGTCATCGCCTGCTTTATTGCCCTGCTGATCAACATCGGCCGCATCAAGCGCCTCCACGGACAGGAGTACGAGCAGGCCGCGCAGCAGCAGCAAACGGAGGTCACCGATTCTGTGGTGAAGGCGCTGCAGGGCAATATCTACGACTCCAACGGCGGAGTGCTGGTGGAAAGCGTCCGTGTTTACGATCTGATCATCGACAGCAAGGTGCTCTACGACGCCGATGCCAAGCTGCAGAACGCCACGGTCAAGGCGCTGATGGAGAAGCTGGGCATCGAGGACGAAGAGTCGCTGCGCGACTGCTTTTCCGAAAAATACAAGGATTGGCGCTACCTGAAGATCGACGCCGGCGAGGGCCTGAGCCAGCAGGTCAAGGACAGCCTGCAGGGTTTGCTTGCAAAGGGCGAGATCACCGGCATCTGGTTTGAGGAAACGGAGCGGCGTGACTACGTCAACGGAACCCTGGCGGCGCATGTCCTCGGCTTCAACGGCGTCTACGGCCTGGAACAGTACTACAAGGATTACCTGAAGGGCACAGACGGCCGCAAGATGACCGTCGCCGACGAAAACGGCGCCTATACGGGCGAGCTGATCGAGGCAGTGAACGGCTGCAATCTGACTCTGACCCTGAATTCCACCGTCCAGCTCTACATGGAGCAGACGCTGGAGGAATATCTGAACAAATACGAGTGTCTGGATGGCTGCGCCATCTGCATGAACCCCAAAACGGGCGCTGTCTACGGCATGTGCAGCTTCCCGACCTTTGACCCCAACAATCCTTACGAAATCTCGGGGATCACGGAGCAGTATTCGGAAACCTTCTCTAAGGATGATCCCCTGTACTACTCCCGCATCTGGAACAATTACGCGCTGACGCACACCTATCAGCCCGGCTCCACCTACAAGCCTATCTTCGCGTCAATCGCGCTGGAGGAGTCCGTCATCGGTACGGGCACGTCTTTCAGCTGTGTGAGAGGCGGCTATCAGGTATACGACCAGCGCCTGCTTTGCTATGCAGGGCACGTGCACGGCGTCCAGACCGTCGCCGAGGTTCTGATGAACTCCTGCAATCAGGGCATGGCGCAGATTTCCACGCTGATGTCCGGCTGGACCTTCCTGAAGTATCAGGACATGTTCGGCTTCGGGCAGAAGACGGGCATCGATCTGGCCGGCGAGGTAGACGCAGCCGGTCTGATCTACACGGCGGACGACCTCGGCCCGGTCGAGCTGGCGACCAGCTCCTACGGTCAGGGCGGAAACGCCACCCCCATCCAGCTGATCACTGCCTTTTCGTCCCTTGTTAACGGCGGTTATTATGTGAAGCCCTATGTGGTCGACACCGTCACGGACGCCGCCGGCAATATCGTTGTGGACAACGGCCGCACGGTGCAGCGCCGCGTTCTTTCCAAGAAGACCTCCGATACGATGCGTGAGCTGCTGGAGGGCGTGGTCACCGGCTATTTCGGCAAGAACTACGAGATTCCCGGCTACAGCTTCGGCGGAAAGACCGGCACGGCCGACCAGAGCGACGGCTCGGTCACGGTCTCCTTCATGGCCTTCACGCCGGTCGAGGACCCGGAGGTCATCCTGCTGGTCATTCTGGACCGCGACAACGACGACTCCAGCTACCACGCAGCCATGGTTTCCAAGGCCATTATGAGTAAAATTCTCCCGGTTTTGGGCGTTTACCCCGAAGCCTGAAAGAGGTTTGTATGAAAGCAATGAAAGCAAGCACCGCCGCCTCCTGCATGGGCGGCCGTATCGTCGGAAATCCCGAGGCCTGCTTTAACAGTGTTGTCCGCGACAACCGCGATGTGACCCCCGGAAGCCTTTTCGTGGCCATCATCGGGGCATCGCAGGACGGACATAAGTACCTGGCGGACGCGCTTCGGCGCGGCGCTTCGTGCGCGGTCGTAAAGGAGGGCAGCCCCTATCTGGAGGCGCTTGATCCGGGCGAGGACCGTGCGCTGATTCTGGTGGAGGACACCACCCTGGCGCTGCAGCAGCTGGGCGGCTTTTACCGTGACAGCTTCGCGATTCCCTTTGTCGGGGTGACCGGGAGCGTGGGTAAGACCTCGACGAAGGATCTTTTGGCGGCGGCACTTTCCGGCCGCTTCCGCGTCGCGAAAACGCAGGGCAACTACAACAATCAGATCGGCGTGCCTCTGACGCTTCTGAGCCTGGAGGCGGACACCGAGGCTGCTGTCGTCGAGATGGGCATGGACCACGCGAATCAGATCGAATACATTTCCCGATACGTAAAGCCTGATTATGCCGTCATCACCAATATCGGTATCTCTCATATCGAAAATTTTGAAAACCGCGACGGTATCCTGGCGGCTAAGCTCGAAATCATGAGCCACATGAATCCGGAAGGCACGCTTTTTCTGAACGGTGATGACCCCCGTCTGTGGCAGCTTAAGGGCAAGCTTCCGGTCAAGCACGAGTACTACGGCTTCGGCACGCAGAACGATGCCCGCGTCATCGAATGCACCATGGCCGAGAGCGGCTGCATCCGCGTCCGCGCCTCCTATGCGGGTGAGGAATACCGCTACGTTCTCGCGACGATGGGCAGTCACATGGCGATGAATTCCCTGCCGGCCATCATGGCCGCGACCAGGCTGGGGCTCACGAAGAGTGAAATCGTCGCCGGCCTCACGCAGTACCTTCCGACCGAAAAGCGCCTGCAGATGAAGGAAAACGCGCGCTTCCGCGTCATCGACGACTCGTACAATGCCAGCCCTGATTCAATGCGGGCCGGCCTCAAGGTGCTGGAGCAGGTCAACCTCGGCAAACGACGCGTCGCCATTCTCGGCGACATGTTCGAGCTGGGCTCTCAGGAGGAGAGCGGTCACCGGCTGGTCGGCGAGCTGGTTTCCGAGACAGACGGCCTGAACGTATGCTGCTTCGTCGGCGAGCGCATGACTTTGGCGTACGAGGAGGCGCTCAAGCACCCCGCCCGTGGCTGCGTCCTGCGGCATTTTGACGGAGTCGAGTCCCTGAAGGCGGCTTTGCCCGGACTTCTTCAGGATGACGATGTCATTCTGGTCAAGGCTTCTCACGGCATGCACTTCGATGCCGTCTGCACGTATATTCTGAATATGTAATCGGAGGTTTTTCCCTATGCTGAAGACGCTCGTTACGCTTTTGTTGGGTTTTTCGATCAGCGCGCTTCTTTGTCCTCTGCTGATCCCCGCGCTGACCAGACTTAAGTGCGGTCAGTACATCCGCGAGGAGGGCCCGGAGGCTCACAAAAAGAAGGCCGGCACACCGACCATGGGCGGTATCGTTTTTCTGGCGGCGATGGCGCTTGCGATGGCAATTGCGTCGATTTTCTTCAGCCTTTCCGGAAAAGAATGGGCCATCCTCATTACGACGGCGGCCTTCGGACTGATCGGCTTCTTGGATGACTTCCTGAAGGTCGTTCTGAAGCACAACGAGGGGCTCAAGCCCCTGCCCAAGTTTCTCCTGCAGATCGTATTTGCGGGCGCCTTTGCCTTCTACCTGAACCGCATCGGCTACGGGACCGGCATTTACTTCCAGTTCTTCGGCGATTACACCCTCGATATCGGCCTCTTCTTCTACCTGTTCGTGGTCTTCTATATGGTCGCCTTCAACAACGGCACCAACTTCACGGACGGTCTGGACGGTCTGTGCTCCTCGGTCACGGCAGTGATCGCGCTCTTCTTCATCGTGGTGAGCTGCATCCGCGGCGAAGAGCTGACAGCGTCGTCCGCGGCGCTTCTGGGCGGTCTGATGGGCTTTCTGCTCTTCAATTCCTACCCTGCGCGTGTCTTCATGGGCGACACGGGCTCCCTGGCCATCGGCGGCTTCGTCGCGTCGACCGCGCTTCTGCTGAAGGTGCCTATGCTTCTGGTCGTGGCCGGTTTTATCTATGTGCTGGAGGTCGTTTCGGTCATCCTGCAGGTCGGATACTTCAAGGCGACGCACGGCAAGCGCATCTTCCGCATGGCGCCCATCCACCATCATTTTGAGCTGGGCGGCTGGCATGAGACCAAGGTCGTGGCGGTGTTTACGCTGGTGACGGCGGCGCTCTCGGTCCTGTGTCTGATTCTGCTGTAACGAAAGGAAAGGAAAATGGAACTTTACGATAAACGGTATCTGTGCGTCGGCATGGCACGAAGCGGTATGGCGGCTGCGGCGCTTCTGGCCGGAAAAGGCGCCTCTGTTGCGATGTACGACAAGAAAAGCATGGAGGAGCTGCGCGAGAAGGTCGACAGCCTGGGCGCATATCCCCTTCGCTACATCCTGGGCGAGGAGCCGAGCGATTTTCTTCTGTCCTGCTTTAACACGCTGGTGTTAAGCCCCGGTGCTGCGCCTGATCAGCCCATGATTCTGCGCGCGAAGGAGCTGGGGGTTGAGGTGATCGGTGAGATTGAGCTGGCTCAGCGCTACGCGAAGACGCCCATTATCGGCATCACCGGCACCAACGGCAAGACGACGACGGTATCCCTGTGCGAAGAGCTTATGAAGAGCTTCCGCCCGGGCTCCCGGGCGGCCGGCAACATCGGCACCGCCTTCAGCGATATCTGCGAGAAGGTCAAAGCGCCTGCGTGGATCGTACTGGAGCTCTCCAGCTTCCAGCTTGAAATGACCGAAAAGTTCCGTCCGCACATCAGTGCGATGCTGAATATTACCCCTGACCATCTGAACCGCCACCATACGATGGAGGCCTACGTGGCCGCGAAGGAACGTGTTTTCGCGAATCAGACCGAGCAGGACTTCTGCGTGCTGAATGCGGATGACAGCTGCTGTCAGGCCATGGCCGAACGTCTTGCGGCAAAGGAAAACGCGCCTCAGCTGATTTTCTTCAGCCGGAGCAACGTGCCTGCGCGCGGCGTCTGGACCGAAAACGGGCAGATCTTCTCGAATATTTCCGGCTGCAGAGAATACGTAGCCGATATTGATAAGATGCAGATATTCGGTGCGCATAACGAGGAAAATGCTCTGGCGGCCATCGCCTGCGCCCTGTGCGCGGGCATGCCGGCCGACGAGATCGCCGCGCCCCTGTACGCTTTTGCGGGCGTCGAGCACCGCATCGAATATACCGCTACCAAGAACGGTGCGCGCTACTATAACGACTCCAAGGCCACCAACCCCGATTCTGCGGTGAAGGGCCTTTTGGCAATGCCCGGCCAGACTGTCCTGATCGGCGGCGGCATGGACAAGAAAATTCCCTTCGACGACTGGTGCAGGCTTTTTAACGGCCGCGTCCGCAAGCTGATCCTTCTGGGCGAGACCAGGGAAATCATCAGAAGCTGCGCGCTTTCCTGCGGTTATCCCGAGGAGAAAATCCAGACGGTCGCGACGCTGGAGGAGGCCGTTGAAGCCAGCTATGCGGCAGCGCTTCCCGGCGACAGCGTCCTTCTGTCCCCTGCCTGTGCCAGCTGGGACATGTTCGAAAGCTACGAGGTCCGCGGACGCCTCTTCAAGGATCTGGTCCGCGCACTGAAGGACTAATATTTTTCAGGAAAGGAGACCGCGGCGATGGCGGAGAAACAGAAAAGCAATATCCGGGAACTGAAAGCGGAGGATTTTGAAAATTACGCGTCTGCCCGCGACTATTCCTTCCGCAACCTGAAGGACGAGCCGAGTGCGCCTGCGGCTGAGAAGCCCGAAGAAAAGGGCAAGCGTAAAGCAAAGAAGGAAAAGAAGCTGGATCTCAGCTTCATGCCCTCCTTCAAGGGCCGCGACGAAAACATGGTGCCGGTCAACAGCTGCGATTTTACGATCATCGCCTGCGTGCTGCTCCTGGCCTTCATCGGCGTCGTGATGGTAACAAGCTCCGGCTATTACTATGCCTATACGTATATGGGCGACAGTATGTATTTCTTCCGCAAGCAGCTTCTGTGGCTGGGCTTTTCCGTGCCTGTGCTGCTGCTGGCGTGGATTTTCCCGATGAATCTTTTGAAGAAGCTCTCGCTGCTGGGCTATGTGCTTTCGGTCGTGATGTGTGTGCTGGTGCTTTTCATCGGTAAGGAGACCAACGGCTCCACGCGATGGATCTACATCGGTCCCCTCAGCTTCCAGCCCTGTGAGCTCGCGAAGATCGCCGTGGCACTTTACATGTCCGTGCTGGTAGACGAGCACCGCGCGACCATCAAGAGCTTCAAAACCTTCCTGATGCTTTTAGTGGTGCTGCTCATTCCGACCTTTTTGATCATTATCGAAAACCTGACCAGCGGCATCATTGTCGCGGTCATCGGCGTGACGATTATGTTTATCGGCGGCTGCCGCTTCCTGCACTTCCTGCTTCTGGGCGGCCCCCTGGTGGGCATTCTGGTGCTTTTCGTAATTCTTCCTCTGTATAAGCCGGAAATGGTTGCGCTTTTGCCCGGCTTCGTTCGCGAGATTCTCGAGAAATATCTCTACCGTACCGAGCGCATCATGGCCTGGATCGATCCGTGGAAGTACGCCTATGACGAGGGCTATCAGACCGTACAGTCGCTCTATGCAGTCGGCTCCGGCGGCTTTTTCGGCCGAGGCCTGGGCAATAGCCTGCAGAAGCTCGGCTTTATCCCCGAGGCACACAACGATATCATTTTCGCGGTCATCTGCGAGGAGCTCGGCCTTTTCGGCGCGGGCATCGTGGTGCTTCTGTATGTGGTGCTGGTCTGGCACGGCTTTAAGCTGAGCGCGAACCTGAAGAACCGCTTCTGCAGCTATCTGGTGGCAGGCATCACGATGCAGATCGGTGTGCAGGCGCTTCTGAATATTGCCGTAAATACGAATATTCTCCCGGCGACGGGCGTATCGCTGCCCTTTATCAGCTACGGCGGCTCGTCGCTCCTGTTCCTGATGATTTCCGTCGGCCTGGTCCTGAATGCTTCGCGCTTCGAAAAAACGCAGTAAGGGGCCGGTATGGACAGGAAAAGAAAAACGAGGCTGATTGTCGGCTTGATTCTTCTGGCGCTTTTGACGGCGGCCGTCGTCGCTGCGAATTCCTCACTGTTCGAGCTGACCGAGGTCAGCGTGGAGGGGAACGCTGCGGTCTCCGACGGCGAAATCAAGGAGATGCTGGGCTTGAGCGAGGGGACGAACCTGATCCGCTATTTTCTGAAGCACTTCGGCCGTGAATTGCCGCTCGACCAGCGTTTTAAGAAGCTGGATGTCTACTTTGACTGGCCGCACGCAGCGCGCATCGAGGTGGAGGAGGAGAGTCTGATCGGCTGCCTCTACTATCAGGGCGCGTATCTTTGCCTGAACCGGCTGGGAATGGTGATGGACAGCTTTTCCGAGCTGCCCGAGGGCCTGGCGCTGATCCGAGGTGTGACCGTCGGCTCCTTCGTGGTGGGCGAGGTTCCCGTTACGGACGACCCCGAGCCCTTTGAGCTGGTGCTTTCGATTGGACGCATTCTGGAAAAATACGGTCTCAGCCGTTCCGTGAAGGAGATCAACGTCCGTCAGCCTGACAGCATCGTGCTTTACGCCGAGAAGCTGGACGTCTGCTGCGGCTCCCGTGACCACCTGGACGAGAAGCTTTACGTGCTGAAGTGCCTCTGGGACGAGCAGCCGGAAATCAGCGGTGTGCTTCACATCGAGAATCTGGACAAGCAAATTTATTTGGAAAGCAAAAACTGAGAATTTTATTCTTGATTTTGCCTTTTGAATGGAATATAATGTGTAAAAACATATATGTAATCACAAGATGTAGGGGATGGTGCCGGATTTCGGTCGGCCTCCTCCCCTGAAACGGCTTGGATATAAAGGAGGAAATATGCTGGAATTCGAAATGGACGAGCAGTTCGGCGGCGGAGAGGAAATCGCCAGATTGCTGGTTGTCGGCGTCGGTGGCGGCGGCGGCAATGCGGTCGAGCGTATGCTCGAATCCGGCATGGAGGGTGCTGACTTTCTGCTTGTCAACACCGATAAACAGGTTTTGTACCGCGGAAAGGCCGAAAGCAAGCTGCTGATCGGTGAACAGCTTACGAAGGGCCGCGGCGCCGGCGGACGTGCCGAGGTCGGCCGTCAGGCGGCGGAGGAGAGCGAGGAAGCTATCCGCAACGCGGTTCGCGGTTATGATATGGTCTTTGTAACGGCCGGCATGGGCGGCGGCACCGGTACCGGCGCAGCGCCTATCGTCGCTCGGGTCGCGCACGATCTGGGCATCCTGACCGTCGGCGTTGTGACCAAGCCCTTCACCTTTGAGGGCGCCCGGAAAATGCGTCTGGCCAATGCCGGCGTAGACGAGCTGGCCAAGAACGTGGACAGCCTCATCACCATCTCCAACGACCGCCTGCTGGGCATCTCCGACCCCAAGACGACGATGATCGAAGCCTTTTCGATGGCTGACAGCGTCCTGCAGGAGGGTGTTCAGGGCATCTCCGATCTGATTTACCGTCCCGGTATCATCAACCTGGACTTTGCCGATGTTACTACCGTTATGGAAGGCCACGGCAACGCGCATATGGGCATCGGTATCGCCTCCGGCGACGGCCGTGCCAGGAAAGCCGCTGAAATGGCCATTTCCTCGCCCCTGCTGGAGACCACCATCGACGGCGCGCGTGCCCTTCTGGTCAACGTCTGCGGCAGCGCCGACATGGGCATCTTTGAATACAACGAGGTCCTGGAGCACATCACCTCCCGCGTAGACGAAGAGGCGCTCATCATCATCGGCAGCTCCGTTGACGAGACGCTGGGCGAGTCCATCAAGGTTACCGTCATCGCGACCGATTTCGTCGGTGAGATCCCCCATTACACGGCGCCTGCCGCGGTCAAGGAGGATAAGGAGCAGGAGCCTGTGCGTCCCGCCGACTCAACGCCCATCAAGCTGGACGATGAGGAAATCGACGAGGAGCCCATTCCCGTGAAGGTCGACGTTCCCCTGCCTCAGAAGGTAGAGCCCGTGCCGGATGACGAAGAGGAAAAAAAGGATGTCCTGGATATTCCGCTTTTCCTGCAGAGAAAAAAGCGCAAGTAATTCACAAAGGGCTTAAAGGTTTCCGCCTTTAAGCCCTTTTATCAAACAGATGCATGAGGTGCGGCTTATGAAACGAGCCTTGATTTATCCGAACGAGCGCCGTGACGAGGGCCTTGCGGTCAGTCACCGGCTGGAAGCCTTTCTGAAGGAGCAGGGGCTGGAGGTGCAGCTGTACGCGCCGGGCCTTGAGCTGAGCGGCTTCAGCTTCTGTGCGGCGCTGGGCGGCGACGGGACCATTCTGCGCGCCGGACAGCTGCTGCTCGGCACGGACACGCCCATCGTCGGCCTCAACCTCGGCCATCTGGGCTATCTGACCGAGATGACGGAGGAGGACGCCGAAGAAAAGCTTCTGCGCGTCATCCGCGGCGATTACTCCTGCGAAGCGCACATGATGCTGGACGGCGAGCTTCATTTTGCCGACGGCCGGACCGCCTCGCACGCGGCCATCAACGAGTTCGTCCTGCGCCGCTCCAACTCCGCCGGCGCGGCATCCTTCACGGTTTCGGTCAACGGCTCGTATATGGACTCCTTCCGCGGCGACGGCATCCTTCTGGCCACGCCCTGCGGCTCGACCGGCTACAATCTTTCGGCCGGCGGCCCCATTCTCAATCCCGCAGCGGACAATATCGTGCTCACGCCTCTGTGCAACCATTCGATTCTGGAGCGCTCGCTGGTGCTTCTCGGGAGCGACCTCATCGAAATCGACATCACGCCGGACCCCTTCCAGGATTTTCCGACCTTCACCACCGACGGACTTTACCACGACACGCTGGACGGTCCCTGCCGCCTGCTCATCCGGAAGAGCCGCTATCACTTCCCGCTCATCCGTCTGGGCAACCAGAATTTCTTCCAGATCCTGCGTGAAAAAATGCAATAAACCAAAACAAAAACCGGCTGAAAAATCGTTTCAGTCGGTTTTCTTATTTGGCAGAGCTTATTCGATTTCGTTTTGCTTGGCAACCAGCTGGGCACCGCCGTAGCGGGCGCGCAGGACGGGCTTTTCGATCTTTCCGGTGGGGTTGCGCGGCACATCGGCGAAGATGATGCAGCGCGGACGCTTGTAGCGCGGCATGCCCTGGCAGAACGCATTGATGTCGTCCTCGGTGGCGGCGGCGCCTTCCTTCAGTTCAATGATGGCAGCCGCCATTTCGCCGAGCCGCTGGTCGGGCAGGCCGATGACTGCGACGTCCTTGACAGCCGGATGCGCGCGCAGGAAGTCTTCGATCTGGACGGGGTAGAGGTTTTCGCCGCCGCTGATGATGACGTCCTTCTTACGGTCGACCAGGAAGATGAAGCTGTCCTCGTCCTTCATGGCCATATCTCCGGTGAGGAGCCAGTCCTCGTGCATGACCTCAGCCGTGGCGGCGGGATCGCGGTAATAGCACTTCATGACGCCGGGGCCGCGGACCGCCAGCTCGCCGACGCTGCCCTGCGGGACTTCCTTGAAGTTTTCGTCGACGATGACGGCCTCCCAGCCGAAGCCGGGTATGCCGATGGCGCCGACCTTGTGGATGTTATCCAGTCCCAGATGCACGCAGCCGGGGCCGATGGATTCGGACAGACCGTAGTTGGTGTCGTATTTGTGATGAGGGAAGTAGTCCATCCAGCGCTTGATGAGGCTGGGCGGAACGGGCTGCGCGCCGATGTGCATCAGACGCCACTGTTCAAGCTTGTAATCGGAGAGCTTCAGTTCACCGCGGTCCAGGCTGTCCAGGATATCCTGCGCCCAGGGCACGAGCAGCCAGACGATGGTGGCGCCCTCATTGGAGGCGGTTTCCAGAATGTACTTGGGCTTGGTGCCGCGCAGGAGCACGGTCTTGGAGCCGGTCAGCAGGCTGCCGAACCAGTGCATCTTGGCGCCGGTATGATAGAGCGGCGGGATGCAGAGGAAGACGTCGTCCTTGGTGGTGCGGTGATGGTTCTGCTCGACGCGGCAGGAGTGGACAAGCGCTTCGTGGGTGTGCAGGATGGCCTTCGGGAAGCCCGTCGTGCCGGAACTGAAGTAGATGGCGGCGTAGTCATTGTCAGTGAGCGGAATGCCGGGATTCTTGCTGGAGCAGTTGGCACAGTCGCTGCGCAGATCCTCGGCGAAGGAGGGGCAGTTGCTGCCGACGAAGAAGAGCAGGCGGTTTTTGCTGATGTTGTCGGCGATTTCCTCGACGCGGCCGATGAATTCGGGTCCGAAGAAGAGCACATCCGCCTCGGCCAGATCCAGGCAGTACTGGATTTCATCGGAGGAGTAGCGGAAGTTCAGGGGCACGGCCAGCGCGCCGGTCTTCAGAATACCGAAGTACAGGGGCAGCCATTCCAGGCAGTTCATAAGCAGGATGGCGACCTTGCTGCCTTTGCCGATGCCGCGGGAGAGCAGCATGTTGGCGCAGCGGTTGGCCTTTTCGTTGAAAACCTGCCAGCTGATTTCGCGGCGGTAGACGCTGGCCTTGGTGGGCTCGATCAGAGCATATTCTTTCCAGGTGACCCGGCGGGGATCGGAAAGCTCCGGATTGACCTCGACCAGGGCGATATCGTCCGGCCATTGGGCGGCATTGTTTTCAAGAAATGCAGTAATAGGCATGGGTGGAATCCTCTATATTCGATAATTTTGCGCTTTAATGCGTTAACATCTTGAAGCATTGTATCAAAACGGTGCGATTTTGTCAAGGGATTTCGGAAAAATAAAAATACTTAGCAGGTGTTTACATTCACGCATTAAAGTGATAATATAAAACTACTTTTTAACGGACAGAAAGGAATACAAATATGGCAAAAGCAGCCTATCGCCGCAAAGACGAGGCCTTTTACGAAGCTGTTCTTCAGCTCCAAAACACCGAAGAGGCCATTCTGTTTTTCAAGGACCTGTGTTCTTCCACCGAGATCTGCGCCATTGAGCAGCGTTTTGAGGTAGCCCGTCTTCTTTGCAAGGGTGAGGTTTATGTCGATATCGCGAAAGCCACCGGCGCTTCGAGTGCCACCATCAGCCGTGTAAACCGCTTTCTGACGGAGGGAACCGGTGAATTCCGCCAGATCTTTGACCGTATGAACCTGGAAGAAACGTCTGAAGCTTAAATTATTTGAAAGAAGGAAACTGCGATGAAGCAGCTGTTGCTCGGAAATGCCGCCGTAGCCCGCGGCCTGTATGAAGCGGGTGTCGGCGTCGTTTCTTCTTATCCCGGCACGCCCAGCACGGAAATTACCGAAGAGGCGGCCAAATTTGATGAAATCTACTGTGAATGGGCGCCCAACGAAAAGGTAGCCATGGAGACGGCCTTCGGCGCGTCTCTGGGCGGACGCCGTTCTTTCTGCGGCATGAAGCAGGTCGGCCTGAATGTGGCGGCGGACCCGCTTTTTACCTTGTCCTACACGGGTGTCAACGCCGGCATGGTGATCGGCATCGCCGATGACCCCGGCATGCATTCTTCCCAGAATGAACAGGACAGCCGTCATTATGCCGCGTCGGCCAAGCTGCCCATGCTCGAGCCTGCGGATTCGGCCGAGGCTCTTGCCTTTACGAAGGAGGCCTATGAGATTTCCGAGCGCTTTGACACGGCGGTCTTTATCCGGATGTGCACGCGTATTTCGCACTCCCAGAGCGTGGTCGAGACCGCGCCCCGCGTTGAGCTGCCCCTGAAGGAATACAAAAAGGATATCGGCAAGTACGTCATGATGCCCGGCAATGCCCGGAAGCGCCATCCCCTTGTCGAGGCGCGTACGGCCGCGCTCCGCGAATTCGCCGAGACCTCGCCGCTTAACCGCATCGAGTGGGGCGAAAAGCGTGAGCTCGGCATCATCACCTCCGGTACCTCCTACCAGTACGTCAAGGAGGTCTACGGCGACAGCGTATCGGTGCTGAAGCTGGGTATGGTCTGGCCGCTGCCGGACAAGCTGATCCGCGATTTTGCAGCGCAGGTATCCGAGCTCGTCGTCATCGAAGAGCTGGATCCCTTCATTGAAGAGCACTGCCTGGCCATCGGCGTCAAGGTATCCGGCAAGGACAAGCTGCCCTGCGTCGGAGAGTTCTCGCAGAACCTGGTCGCGGAGGCGCTGGGGCAGGAAGCGCCCGAGCATCTCACGCTGGATGCCAAGCTGCCTGCGCGTCCGCCGGTCATGTGCGCCGGCTGCCCGCACCGCGGCATGTTCTATACCCTGCAGCACAATTCCATCACCGTCATCGGCGATATCGGCTGCTACACCCTGGGCGCTGTCGCGCCGCTTTCCTCCATCGACATGACGCTCTGCATGGGCGCCTCCATCAGTGCACTGCACGGCTTTAATAAGGCCCGCGGCGCTGAAGCCGAGAAGAAAAGCGTGGCGGTCATCGGCGATTCCACCTTCATGCATTCCGGCATGACAGGTCTGGCCAACGCCATGTACAATGCTTCCAATTCGACCGTTATCATTCTGGATAATTCCATCACCGGCATGACCGGTCATCAGCAGAACCCGACCACGGGCTACAACATCAAGGGCGACCCCGCCGCCAAGATCGATCTGGAGGCGCTTTGCCGCGCGATGGGCTACCGTCGGGTGCGCGTGGTGGATCCCTACGATCTGGACGCCTGTCAGAAGGCGGTCACGGAGGAGCTGGCGGCCGAAGAACCTTCCGTCATCATCAGCCGCCGTCCCTGCGCTCTGCTGAAGTATGTCAAGCATCAGGCGCCACTGCGGGTGGACGAAAACAACTGCGTCGGCTGCGCCCCCTGCATGGAGCTCGGCTGCCCGGCCTTAAGCTTCAAGGACGGCCAGGCGAAGGTCGATCCTACGCTCTGCGTCGGCTGCGGCGTCTGCAAGCAGCTGTGCATGTTTGAAGGGCTGAAGCGCCCTGATGAGGACTAAGGAGGGGAAGCCATGACGAAGAATATCATGATTGTCGGTGTCGGCGGTCAGGGCTCGCTCCTGGCCAGTAAGCTCCTCGGCAGACTGCTGCTGGAGGAGGGCTGTGATGTCAAGGTTTCCGAGGTGCACGGTATGAGCCAGCGCGGCGGATCCGTCGTGACCTATGTCCGCTTCGGCGAAAAGGTTTATTCACCCGTAATCGATGCCGGTCAGGCGGATTTCATCGTATCCTTTGAAAAGCTTGAGGCGGCCCGTTGGATGCCCTTCCTGAAGCCCGACGGCATTGTCGTGGTGAACAATCAGGAGATCGACCCCATGCCCGTCATTACCGGCGCGGCACAGTATCCCGCAGGTCTTCTGGAAAAGATGAAGGCCGGCGGCGCCAAGGTCGACAGCGTCGATGCGCTCGCGCTCGCGGAAAAGGCCGGCTCGGCCAAGGCGGTCAACCTGGTGCTGATGGGACGGCTTTCCCGTTACTTTGACATTCCCGAGGAGAAGTGGCTCAAGGCCGTCGAGGCCTGCGTCCCGCCCAAATTCCTGGAGATCAACAAAAAAGCCTTCGCCCTCGGCAGAGAGTAAAGGTCTGCAAACCACAAGAAAAGAACCGATTCCTTCACGAATCGGTTCTTCTTTTTATGCGTTCATTTTGCGGGAAAGCACCTCGCGTGCGTAGCTCGTGAACTCGGGCTCGCCGCGCTCGATGCGGTAGCTGGCCTCGACGCCGTTTTTGCTGTGACGCGCGACGGCGCGGATGCTTGAGATGCGGCTGCCGGAAAGCTTTTCGTTCATCTGCGGAGCCTCGGCGGCCAGGTCGTAGAGGTGGGTGACCCAGATGCCGTGCAGGCCGGAAAGCTTGCAGGAAACGAGCACCTCGCGGCTTAAATAGAGGTTTTCCATGGGGGAGGTGCCGGTGACGGGCTCGTTGAAGAGCACCAGGCTGTCGGGTCCTGTCAGATCCAGTCCGCGGCGGATGGTCTTAAGCTCCTGGCCAAGCTTGCCGTGCTGCAGGCGCGTGTTTTCTTCGTGGGAGAAGACGGTGACGATGTTTTTGACAGGGCTGATCCTCGCGCTTTCCGCGGGGACGGGCCAGCCCAGCTGGCAGAGGGCCTGCAGACAGCCGACCGTGCGCAGGAAGGTCGTTTTGCCGCCCTGGTTGATGCCGGTCAGCACCAGGATCTCACCGCCTTTTTCAAAGGCGATGCTGTTGGTGACAGGCTGTGTCTCCTTGAGCGAGGCAAGCACCGGATTGGCCATGTCCTCGGCCTCAAAGGCCAGCTCTTCGGCGGGACGGATTTCCGGATAGCTCATCGGCAGCTCCAGCCTCTCCAGCAGGCGCAGGTAGCCCAGCGCGCCCAGGTAGAAAATCAAATCGGCTCGGAAGTCTTCCATGTCTGCCGTGATCAGGCGCAGCGACTGCAGGAACAGGCGGCCGGACGCGGAGGTCTGCGTGGAAATCAGCTCCTTCAGCGGGGTCATCATTTCGTGCGGCGCGGAGAGCTCCCAGGGCGCGCTCAGATGCCCGACGTGCGCGGCCGGGGAGGCCGGAACGGTTCCGCGGGAGAAGCGTCCCTTGTGCACGGAGCAGAGCGACACGCCGGTCGTGCGCAGCTCACCGTTCAGAGAAAAGCGGAAGAGCATGCTCCCGGCCTGCTCAAGGCCTGCCGCAGCGTCATCCCAGACGGCCGGGAAGTTCTTGGAGAAAATGCCGGAAAGCTTCTCATCGCACAGCGATTGCAGCCGGGACAGGCCCTCGGAGCAGACGCGTCCGCAGGCGATCTCGTGTCTGAGGTAGCCGGAGAGGTCCGTAAGGGCATCGTAGGCGAGGCGCAGCACGGAGAAGTCGCGCAGGGCGCCGGAGATATCCTCGGCGGAGCTGTATTCGCCCACGGAGCGGATCTGTCCGAGCACACGGCTCAGGGTACGGATTTTCTCGACTAAGCGCGGCTGCTCGTCCAGCTCCTCCAGAACGGCGCGGCGGTAGGCCAGGTCATCGGGGTCATTCGTGAAGTAGCTGCTCCAGCTGAAGCTGAAGTCATCCTCGCGGGCCTCGCGGAAGAGGCGGTCCAGAAAACCGTCCAGCATCAGGTCGGAGGCGGCTTCTTCGCTCATAAAGAGGACGGGGCGCGTGGGCGCATCAGGCCGGCAGGAGGTTAAAAAGCCCATTACTGCTTCCCCCTTTCATAGAAAGAACTCTTGTGCGCCTCATTCAGATAGGCGGTCGCAGGGCCGCGCATGTCGGCAGAGAGCATGTCCTCCACGGTGATGCCGTAGGCGACGGCCGTTTCGCGCGCGTAGCTGTTGCCCTCGGGCTCGGCCTCGTGCAGCTGATAGGCGTGCACCATGGCGCCGGCCGCCTCATCAAAGCGGGATTCGGTGATCAGCGAGTGCAGCCGGGGCTCAAGCTCATCAGGCAGACTGGCGCGCAGCAGGAAGTAGACATCGTAGAGATGCGTGACCAGAAGCAGGGGGATGCCGCGCTCCAGAAAGCGGCGGCTGATGTCCGCACAGATGGACATGGCCTCCAGGGGATTGGTGCTGGTCAGGGGCTCATTGAAGAGCACCAGATCGGCAGGGCCGGCGTTTTGCGTGATCTCGGAAATGCGGTTGATTTCGATGCCCATGCGGGACGCGTCCATTGAATCGTCCTCGCCGGCGGAGAAGAGGGTATAAAGCCCGGAAACGGGCGTGAATGCGAAGGAGACGGCAGGTACGTTGTAGCCCAGCTGAGCCAGGATCAGGCTCTGTCCGACGGTCTTCAGGTAGGAGGTCTTGCCGGAGTGATTGGCGCCTGTGACCAGATAGATGTCCTCGCGCTTGAGGGAGATGTCGTTTCCGCAGGCATCGGGAAGATTGAGCAGAAGATCCGGATAGTGCAGATTGCGCGCGGAGAGAAGGTCAGGGCTATCCGCGGCCGCATGCGGCTCGGGACGGCAGAAGGGCGCCCGTGTGCGCATGAACAGATCGCGCAGCTTCATGCCCAGAAGCAGCCAGCTGAGCTCCTCGTTCAGCGAGGTGAAGGCCTCGTATTCGGGAAGCTGCGCGTTCATGAGCAGCTTGCGGGCCTTCGGCAGCACGCTCTTCCAGCGCTTTTCAAGCGTGCGGTTGATGTATTCGTCAAAGTGGAAGCCGTACAGGCGGCTGTTGTAGGAGAATTCAGCGGAAAGGCTGTTGGCCTCTTCCTCGTGGCGGCGGGCCATCAGAAGCGAATTGGGACTTTCCTCTTCAAAGGACTGACCGACCAGGGAGTATTCCTGCGGGGTCCCGTCCTCGCGGACATTGATACCCAGGTAGAGGTTGGCCGGAAGCTCCATCATGCCGTGCACCGTGTCAAGGGCCTCGCGGACCGCAGCGGAATCGGCCTTCAGAGCCTCAAAAAAGGCCTTTAAAGCGCACAAACGCTCCGAAGAGAGAGTTTGGTCAAGAATGGCGCAGAAGGCGTCTACAGCCCCGATAAAGCGCTCGTCGCGCCGCGTCAGATAGAGGACCTCATCCAGTCGGGTCAGACTGCGCTCATACTTTTCGTGCTCGGCCGGCACCGCACGAAGATCGTTCAGAGCGGCCTCGAAGACGGCGGTATCGGCACCGCTCAAGTCGTTCATCATCGCACTGCGCGCCGTAAGCTCGGACGGATCGGAGCAGAAATAGCGCTTCAGCCAGCTGAGCATTTCGTCCCGGCTGAGAGCTTCGTCGGCGCGGCTCAGCAGATTCAGAACGTCCAGATCGTGCAGGACCTGATCGCTCAGCCGGGTGCTCCTGTCAAATTGAATCAAAGTGGGTTTCAAACTGATATCTCCTGAAAAGATAATATACCATGTTGTATTGTAGCATTATTCAACGGCGGACGCAAGTGGGAATAAAGGGGCCTTCCTTGACAAACGAAGCCGCCGCAAGTACAATGAGCCAAAAGCTAACGGAAAGCTCTCACGGAGGTCACCATGACAGAAAAACTTAAGTGCGGCATCATCGGAACCGGCTGGATCGCCGGCAATTACGCAGACAGCTTCAGCCGCCTCACGGACTGCCGCATCACGGCCGTCGCCGACCACACCCGCGCCAAAGCCGAGGCCTTCTGCCGTCGCTTCGGCCTGACGGACACCCGCATCTATGAAAGCGACAGCGACATGCTCGCGGCCGAAGAACTGGATATGGTCTGCGTCTGCACCGCCAACGGCATGCACGCGCCCTGTTCCGTCGCCGCCATGAAGAAGGGCGTCCACGTTCTCTGCGAAAAGCCCATGAGCGTCACCCTCGACGAAGCACGCGAAATGGTCCGCGTGAGCGAGGAGAGCGGCTGCCTCCTCTCCATCGCCTTCCAGCCCCGCATGGACGCCAACATGCGCAAGCTCAAGGAAATCGTGCAAAGCGGCCTCCTGGGACAGGTCTACTACGTCCAGACCGGCGGCGGCCGCCGCCGCGGAATCCCCACGCCCTTCGGCACCTCCTTCATCGAAAAGAAAAACGCCGGTCTCGGCGCCCTCGGCGACATCGGCTGCTACAGCCTCGACATGGTCCTGAACGCCCTCGGCTACCCAAAGCCCCTTACCGTCTCCGGCTACACCTCCCGCTACTTCGGCACAGACCCCGCCTACTATCAGCGAGAAAACAAGCCCGCCGGGTACGCTGCCAAATTCGACGTCGACGATTTCGCCGCCGCCTTCATCCGTCTGGAGGGCGGCACCGTCCTGGACTTCCGCATCGCCTGGGCCATGAACATCGACTCCCCCTGCGACACCGTCCTTCTCGGCACGAAAGCCGGCCTGCGCGTCCGCGCAGAAGCCTGCTGGTCCGGCGGCCTTTCCCGCCCCATGACCCTCTATTACGAGGAAAACGGTCAGCAGCTGGAGCGCGACATCCCCCTCGAGGACGGAGACCCGAACATCTTCGACGCCAAAGTCCGCGCCTTCTGCGACTGCGTCCGTGCCAAAAACGCCGGCCGCCCCTTCGAGCTCGAAAGCCCCGGCAGCCAGATCCTGGTGAACCAGGCGATCCTCTCCGCCATCGAGGAGAGCGCCCGTCTGGGCCGCGAAATCGAGCTCGCGCTGTAAAACCGAAAAACGGGCACAAAAAAACCGCCGGATGAAATATCTGGCGGTTTGTATTTGCAAGATGAAATTGATCAGGCACGCTCAACCTTGCCGGATTTCAGGCAGGTAGTGCATACATGCAGAGTGGTAGGCGTTCCGTTTACCATCGCCTTCACTGTGCGAATATTGGGTTTCCACATCTTGTTGGATCTTCTATGGGAATGGCTGACTTTGTTACCAAAGTGCACACCTTTCTGACAGATATCACATTTAGCCATAAGGGCACCTCCTTCACTCATTCATCTATCATGCGATTCAATGCGATTCGCGTATATCGCTCAAAATGCAACGAAATTATATTAGCAGATTGGAAGAGGAAATGCAAGAGAAAATTTCAGGAAAATGGAAAAAGTTTTCGAAGAGAGAGGGAGAGGGAGGGAGTTAGGGAGTTAGGGAGTTAGGGAGAGAGGGAGTTAGGGAGTTAGGGAGTTGGGGAGTTAGGGAGTTGGGGAGTTTGGGAAGATGCAGTGCTGCGGTGGTAAGCTGAAAGAAGACACAAC
>JAZRWR010000114.1:0-3419 GCA_045599825.1 Bianqueaceae bacterium
CGCACCCGCTTCGCTGGGCTGCGATCTGGTCGGGATGATAGATTAATTGGACAAAAGCCCCAGCTAAGCTGGGGCTTTCGCCAATAAAAGGGAGGGGAAGCGGACGGAAGGAAACGCATAAACCTCCGTCCGCGAAATGAAGCTCAGTTAAGCCTCACCGGGACTCCCCGGAGATTCTCACTTCGTGGGAGCGGGGACTTCCTCGTCCTCGTCCACAGGGTGATAATCCTCATAGCACTTGTAGTAGCGGTCGCCCTCGCGCTCCGCGAACAGGGTGCGGTCATGGAACTTCTGCAGGCTGCTGCGGTGGCCGATGGAGATGATGGCGGAGTCCTTCATGACCTCGCTCAGCATCGTGTACAGCTCTTCTTCGGAGGGTTCGTCCATGGAAGCGGTGGCTTCGTCGAAGAACAGGTAGTCAGGCTTCATCAGCAGGGCACGGGCGATAGCCAGACGCTGCTGCTCGCCGCCGGACATCATCATGTTCCAGTGGCCGGTCTCGTCGAGGCGGTTCGCCATCATGGGCATACCGACGTCGTTCAGGGCCTTCACGATATCCTCACGGCTGAAGGTGCCGGCGGGCATCGGGTAGGTCAGAGCCTCCATCAGAGTGCCAACGGGGAAGTAAGGCTTCTGCGGGAGAACGATGATGTTCTTATCCTTGGGCAGGACAACTTCGCCTTCGCCGAAGGGCCAGATGCCGCTCAGGACACGGAAGATGGTGGTCTTGCCGGCGCCGGTGCGGCCCTTCACGAGCAGCTTGTCGCCGCGCTTGATGACCACGTTCTCAGCGGAGATCTGGCGGTGGCCGTCAGGCAGATCAACATCCAGATGCTTGATAACGATCTCGTCGGCGTCGCCTTCGGTGATCTTGATCTTGCTTTCAGCAACCATCTTCTGGGTCTTCTCATAGTTGGTGTTGAAGGCGTAAAGACGGTCGATGTTGGCAACGTAGACAGCCAACGTACCGTAGTTCGACACAAACCACTTCAGGCAGGTAACGACGTTCAGGAACGCGGTAGCGATCTGCTGGAACACGCCGTAGCCGGAGATGGCGCCATAGATGAAGTAGCTGGGGCCGAGGAGGAAGGTGTACATCATGGAGTCAGCGTACTGGATGATACCGGCGACAACGCCGAAGACCAGAGTACGTCCCATCAGACGGAAACGGTTGACGACCAGATCGCCGAAGATGCCCATCAGGCGGGTATGCTCGACGTGCTCGCCCTTCATCAGAGCGATCTGCTCGGAGCATTCACGAATACGAACCAGCGCGTAACGGTAGTTCGCGTCGTACATCTGCTGCGCGTAGTTCAACGGGGACAGGGCCTTGCCGGAGACATGGGTGATAACGGTCTCGATGAAGGCCACGATGACGGAAATGACGATGAAGTAGCCGGGGAAGGAGATATTCTTGCCGCCGATGAAGCAGGGAATGGTCAAAGACAGCTCATAGAGCATGCCGCAGTAGGTAAAGAGGTTGATGATATTCTGTACGAAGGAGAAGGAATACGTCCAAGTCCACTGGATGAACGCGGAGATGTCTTCAGAGATACGCTGGTCGGGGTTATCGGTTTCGTTGCCGGTGATCTGCATACGGTAGTGGGAGGAGCCTTCCAGCCAGTACTGCAGGTAACGGGCGTTCATCCAACGACGCCAGCGGATCTGGATCCAGCTCTGGATATAGGTGTTCAGGTTACTTGTAAAAGTGCTTGCCGCGCCGACGAGGAGGAAGACGACAATCTGCTGCCGCCACATCTGGGCGTCGTAGGTCTGGAAAGCGTTGTTCCAGTCGCGGGTCCACAGGGTCATGCGGACGCTGATACGGGTCTGGAACACCATAACCGCGAGGTTAATGGCCAGCAGCGCCAGACTGCCCCACCTTTCAGAAGAGAAGGCCCAGTACGGATAACCGAGCTTCCAGATTCTCTTGAGGACCTCGCCAAATTTCTGTTTTGCCATCTGTCTTTCCTGTTTCATAAGTCAGCGATCCTCCTTTCTTAGAGATGACGGATAACTTCGCTGCCGCTCTTGGTCGCCAGATCAGCGTACTTAACGCCGCCCGTCTTGACTTCCTTGTTGTGCGCGAAGATAACAACGATCAGCAGGGGGATGATGGCGCCGATGCCGAAAATGCAGATATTCAGCAGCATTTTTCCATCCGGGCCGCCGAAAATGGAGTAGTCATGTGCGGGGGGCTCGTAGGCGTCCTGAATGCAGGTGAAGGCCTTCACTTCGCCCACGGGGCAGGCGGCAACGCCCTTGTAGGCGGCGACGCCGCAGGCGGGCTGCTTGGAAAGGCTGCAGTTGCCGAGAGCATTGGTCTTGCCGAGGACCTCGCCGGTCTCCGCGTCGATGATCTCAGCGCCTTCGATCGCGCCGTTGGTATACTGGAAGGTGGTGAAATCCAGCGCCCACTGGTTCAGCTTGATGATGCCGTTGTCGTCCATCTCCATGCTGACAGCGGGAACGAGACCGGCTGCGTCGGCCACGACGATGATGTTATCGCCATCGTTCACGGGAGCGGTATCAGCCGTGGTGTAAGCGGAGTTGGCGCCGGAGCCGAGAGGCGCGGTGTTCAGGATGACGTAAGGCGTGGTCTTAACGCCCCAGACGGTGTTGATCATGTACATGAAGTAGGTGCTGTCGATGCCGGCAGCGAAGCCCGCTTCACCCATGGGGCAATACTGACGATGGGCTTCCTTCAGGACTTCCTCAACGGTGTAGGTAGTCACCTGCACGGGCTGGGCAGCGATGCCCAGAACGCCGTTGGCGGAAATGGTCACATAAACGGTGATGGCGTCGCCGGAAGCGGGAGCAGCGCCAGCAGCGCCGCCGGCAGGAGCGGCGGAAACGGTCGCGGAGCCGTCGCCGGGAATGGCGGCCACGCCGGGGAGAACGACCTTCGCGGTGGCGGGGACGGACAGAGAGCCGTCAGCACCGGTGGGGCCGAGGGAAGCGCCGGAGGCGTCCTTCAGTTCCATGTTGGCAAGGGGGCTGCCGTTATACTGGAAGGTCATGAAGTCCAGTGTCCAGGCAGTCGCGGTGATCTTCACGTTGCCGCCGTCGGGCTCCGCAGTCAGAGAGGCCACGGGAACCGCATAGGTGGTGTCCACGATGAAGATCAGGTTGTCGCCGTTCTTCACGGGCGCAACGTCCGCCGTGGTGTAGGCGGCGTTCTCACCGGTGGCGAGAGGCGCGGAGTTCAGGATCACGTTGGGGGTCGTCGCAACGCCCCAGAAGGTGTTGATCATGAACATGTTGTAGGTGGGGTCGATCCCGGCACCATAGCCGGCCTCACCGTCGGGATAGAACGCCGCATGGGCTGCACGGATGACTCCTTCGACGGTCGCTTCACCGGTTGTAACCGGTTCCGCAGCCACGACGAGCTCGCCGTTCACGCTGACGCTGACGGTAAC
>JAZRWR010000115.1:0-13463 GCA_045599825.1 Bianqueaceae bacterium
CCTTTTAGTCTCAGATGTTACACTGTTCGATTTTCAATGTTCCCTTGCACTGCCGTTTTTGGCGTGCGAATGATATATTACCACAGCACCCCCTCACTGTCAACACCTTTTTTTAAGTTTTTTAAAAAGTTTTTGAAGCGATTCGGAAGCTTGCGGCGCCGTTTTCCAAGGAGGTTTTGCATTCCGTTTTCAAGCGGCGAGGAGTATAATACCTCTCCCCGGCACAAAAGTCAACACCTTTTTTTAAGTTTTTTCAAAGATTAAAAAGCGCTTGAAACCCGCCCTTTTTTTGTGTATTATAATGGGTAATAATGCTCTTGCACAATTACAAAGGAGAAACTGAAATGAAGAGTTTGTTCAAAGCGCTTCAGGGAACCAAGGCCTTCCGAGGCCTTGATGAAAAGGAATTTTCCTGGGTGCTCTATGACGTAGGCAATTCCGCCTACACCATGCTTTCCTGCTCACTCATCCCCATTTGGTTCAAGGCTTTGGCCAAAGGCCACATTACCGATGATCAGGCAACCGCCTACTACGCACTGGCCATCTCCATCGTCACCGTCATCGTTGCCCTCATCGGCCCGATCTGCGGCGTGCTGGCTGACCGTAATAAAAAGAAGCTTATGTTCGCAACCAGCGTAGCGGCCGGCTGCATCGGCGCTATCCTGACCGGACTTCTCAGCGGATGGATGGCCTTCATCCTGGTCTATATCGTCGCCCGCATCGCATATCAGGCTTCCCTGACCTTCTACGATTCCATGCTGGGCGATGTCACTACCGAGGAGCGCATGGACGAGGTCTCCTCCTACGGCTACGCCTGGGGCTACATCGGTTCCTGCATTCCCTTCCTCGTCGCCCTGATCGCCTACGTACTCGGCCCGGATATGGTCGGCATCCTGTCCGATTTCTGGTCCAAGTTCATCGGCTGCACCGTTACCGCCGTCTGGTGGTTCCTGGTCACCATTCCTCTCCTTAAGAATTACAAGCAAACCCATTATGTGGCCGATTCGGACCGCACCACGGTCGGCGATGTCTTCAGGAAGCTTTTCCGGACCTTCCGCCGCATTATCGTAAAAGACAAGAAGGTCCTGCTCTTCCTGCTTGCTTTCTTCCTTTACATTGACGGCGTCGGCACCATCATTGACAACTGCATCAACATCGGAACGGATCTTGGCATCGACACGGTCGGTCAGGTCATCTTCCTGCTGGCGACTCAGGTCGTCGCGTGGATCGGCTCCCTGGTATTCGCCAAGCTCGCGAAGAAGCATGAAACCGGCAAGCTGCTGCTTATCTGCATCGTCGGCTACTTCGCAGCCTGCCTCTACGCTCTCACGCTGAAGACCCTGTGGGATTTCGGCATCCTGGCCTTCATCGTCGGCTGCTTCCAGGGCTCCATCCAGTCCCTGTCCCGCTCCTACTACTCCAAGATCATCCCCGAGGATAACTCCGGTGAGTATTTCGGCATCTACGATATCTTCTGCAAGGGCGCGTCCTTCCTCGGCTCTGCGGTAATCGCCGGCGTCAAGCTGGCGGGCGGCACCATCAATACGGCGGTCGCCTCTCTTGCCATCTTCTTCGCCCTCGGCTTCCTCTTCATGGTTCTGGCCAACAAGCAGCCGGCCATGGAAGGCAGTCTCGAAGCCCGCAAACAATAACGCTGCACACAAACAAACCGGCAATCCCGATTTTTCAGGATTGCCGGTTTTTCAGTCCGTATTTTTATTCCGTCAGCTTGACCTTCTCAAGCTCTGCAAGGCGAAGCATAAGCGCAAGCAGCACGCCGTTTTCCACGTAGGAGGCGATGTGCCCGTCGCAGAAGCGCTCTCCGCGCTGAATAAAGCTGAGCACGGCGCCAAGCTCCCGGCGCGAGAGCTCCGATACGCTTTTCTTTTCTTCCAGAAAAGGCGCGGCATGCTCGGCGTATTCTGTGTCAAGCGGAAGAAAGCCGAAGCACCGCATGAGCTCCGGCGGATAATCCGGATACGGTGTGAACGGAATTTCGGGCCCGCTCTTCAAATAGCGGATGCAGCTGATCAGTTCATTCTTCTTTTCACGTTTCATGCAGTCGCTCCCTTAGGTTTTCTTCTGACATTATAAGCGTTTTTCCCTCCGGAGGAAACCCCGAACGCTCTTTTGGTTGACAAAAAATCGCAAAAAAGTTAAAATCCTGCTTGACTCTCCTCCCGGAGGATGGCCTATGCTGAAGCCGACGGACAGAAAAAGGAGGCTTATCATGCTGAAAATCGGAGAATTTTCCAAGCTGTCACTGACCTCGGTGAAGGCACTTCGCTTCTACGAGCAGGAAGGGCTGCTAGCGCCCGCCTACGTGGATGCGGAAAACGGCTATCGCTACTACGAAAGCGCGCAGCTCCAACAGGCAGCGCGCATCCGCTCGCTCAAGGCGTTGGGGCTGTCTCTCGGCGATATCAAGGCTGTCTTTTCCGGAGAGGACGAAAGGGACATTCTGATTGCCACGGCCGGCCGGCTGAAAAACGAAATGCAGCTGCTTGAGTCCCGTCTTCTGGCCATCCGACAAATTCTGGAGGATAAAAAGATGACTTACACGGCCTTTATCAAGGAAGTACCCGAAACCATTTGTTATTACACGGAAAAGAAGCTCGAACATATTTCCGACATCATGAGCTTCATCCCCGCCTGCGGCGAAGCCTGCCTCCGCTTAAATCCCGGATTGATCTGCGCTGACCCGCCCTACGAATTTCTGGAATACCCGGACGGCGAATACCGCGAGAGCGACGTGAGCGTCCGCCACAATGAGGCGGTGACACAGTTCGGACAGGAAAATGAGGAAATCCGTTTCCGCACGATTCCCGCCGCCAAACTCCTGTGCGTGCAGCACAAGGGCCCCTACGAGCTTCTGGGCAAGGCGTACGCCTTCCTGCAGCGCTTCGCGGAGGAAAACGGCTTCACGCCCGCCGGCCTCATCCGCGAAAGCTACATCGACGGCATCTGGAACAAGGAAAGCGCCGACGACTGGCTGACGGAAATCCAGCTGCCGATCCAATAATGAAATCCCCGGGGATTTTATTATAAAAAATTCACTTAAGGAGTCTGCTGTTTGAAGAACAACACCTTGGAGCTTGTCCTCTGATCGGGAGGCAAGCGCCTCCCCTGTCCGCAGTCAGCAAAATCAGGAGGTAAAATAATGAATAAAAATGACTGTATCATTCGTCCGGAAGAGAAAAAAGACGAACGCGAAACAGAAATTCTGGTACGCGAATCCTTTTGGAATGTGTACCGCCCCGGCGCACTGGAGCCCTATGTCCTGCATCTTCTGCGAGATGACCCGGATTTCGTGCCGGAGCTTGATTTTGTCATGGAGAAGGACGGACGCATCATCGGGCAGAATGTCTTTGTCAAGGCATCCATAGCCGCTGATGACGGACGCACCGTCCCCATTCTGACCATGGGACCGATCTGCATCGCTCCCGAGTTCAAGCGAAAGGGCTACGGCAAAATGCTCCTCGACTATTCACTGGAGCAGGCGCGTCTCTACGGCGCGGGCGCTCTGTGCTTTGAAGGCAATATCGCTTTCTACGGCAAGAGCGGCTTCTGCTATGCGTCCGAGTTCGGCATCCGCTACCACGGACTGCCGGAGGGCGCGGACGCCTCCTTCTTTCTCTGCCGCGAGCTCAAGGAGGGCTTCCTGGAAGGCGTCACCGGCGTCTATCGGACGCCCGGCATCTACCTGGTCGACGAACAGGCGGCCGAGGCCTTCGACCTCGGCTTTCCCACGCGCAAGGAGAAAAAGATACTCCCCGGACAGCTCCACTGATTGACGGCCCCGCGGCCGGAAGAGTCAGAACACAAATACCCCCCTTACCGTCATGGCAAAGGGGGTATTTCCATTTAATAGCAAGTCTCAGATCTTTCCCTTCTTATACAGAGCGCGGGAAAGCAGGATGGCCAGAAGGGCCAGAATGGGCAGGATCAGCGGGTAGACACCTTCCAACGCCGGAAAAGCGATAAAGAGCACAGCGCCCAGAAGGATGATCGGCAGCGCGACCTTGGGGCTCTTGGCGAGGTAGGCAATCATCATGGCGCCGAAGAGAGCCGGAACGACATTGGAGAACGCCGGCTCCAGAACGGGATTCGAGAAGATCGGCGACAGCGGCACCATCAGGACAACAAAGATAACGATGATGGCCAGCGTAACCAGGGAGCTGATGGCGATGGCGATGGTCGAGATGACGTCGCCCTCCTCCGTGCCCTGCGAAACGCCTACGGAGTCCATCGCGTTCAGAGCGACAGGCACCTTCAGGTTAGACATGTTGCCCGTGATAAAGCCGAGGTAGGAGCCGCCGGCGCCCAGCATGGGCATGTAGGTGAAGGTTTCGACAACACCGACCGCCCAGTAAAGGGGAACCACGCCGGCCATGGCGGTCAGCAGCTGCTTCCACGCGGGCCAGGCGTCAAAATAGACGCTGACGACGATCGGGAAAAGATAAATAAAGAGATATACGACGACAAACCAGATGCGTCCGCTGCGATGGATGCCCTCGGTGTATTCCGAAATCTGTACTTGATTGTTTTCTTTACTCATGGGGCACCTCCTCAGCCGACCAGCCAGATGGAAAGCGGAATGGCCGCGGCCATCGCAAGAACCATGCAGATGGGCAGCGCGTAGTCATTCAGCCACTTCCATTTCAGTTTATTCCGCAGCACGCCGCAGAGGCACATGATCAGGGCCGAAACCACCAGGACCAGTGCTTTTACAAGGCCCTCGCCGCCCTTCGTGACACCCGCTACGCCGGTTCCGACGAAGGTCGCGATCAGACCGAAGAAAATCGCGTTGATAAAATGCTCGCCCCACGTCTTATCCTTATTGCCGACCTTGGCTAATCCGCCCAGGGTCTTTTTGCACAGGGTGGGAACCAGGAACAGGCCCACCGTGATGCCGACGGTCATGGTCCAGGCGATGGTGGTGAACTGCTGCGCAGTCAGCGTCTCACCCAGCGTTGCGCCGACGGCCGTAGCCGCCGTATCCGCCGCGGAAAGCTCATACACGATGGAGCCGACAACGCTCAGGCGCAGCCAGGGAAGCGGCAGGCCCAGCGAGCCGGACAGCGTGATAATGCCGATGCCGATGGCGATAGCCGGGGCGATGGAGAAGACGGCCGACGATACGGCGATCTTCTTGAGTTTCTCTTTGCTGAAGCCGAGCTTCTGAGCCCGGCGCCAGGCCTTGATCAGGAAAACGACCGACTGGGCGGCAACCGCCAGCACGGCCAAACCCGCCAGAATAAAAAGCAGCGGGTGGTTGACACTGAAAGCTTTGTCCATACGTTTACTTCCTTTCATCCGAAGTATAAAAACTATGATGCGTTAATGTGATAATGAATCATAGCATGTGCCGGAGAAAAACGCAAGAGCCTGCAGCTTTTTTGTGCAACAAAAACAGGGTGCCCTAACGGACACCCTGTCGCAAGTCTGGGTGACAGGAGTTGAACCTGCGGCCTCTTGAACCCCATTCAAGCGCGCTACCAAACTGCGCTACACCCAGATACTGCTTTCTCAAACAGCAGTGATTATAATATCACCTGAAGGCTGAAACGTCAAGCCTTTTTTTTGAAAAAGCTTATTCGCTGGCTATTTTTCTGCGGATAGCGCGCACCACGGTCGAAATCAGCAAAGTCGAAATCAAAATGACCACCACGGTAATCGGCCAGTTGCCGTCGCGGTTGAACATGTAGAAATCGATCCAACCGCCGTGAAGCGGATCGCGCAGGACTACCTGAACGAAATAGACGATGCCGTAGAGGACCGTCGGCAGGATGGTCCAGGGCAAGTATCGCTTGGGCAAAGGGCCTCTCTCAAAGAAAAGGAAGCTGACGAGGCACAAAAGCGGGCAGACCATGTGCAGATACAGATTGAAGCCGGCCAGCATCGCGCGGTAGCCCATCAGAACGCCCAAAAAGCACATGACGACCATAAAGGTGAGCATGATGCAGGTGACCGCCACCCACTTGCAGATATTGACCCACAGCGGGATATCATCGCGGCCGAACAGCGCGCGGATATTGCACACCAGCATGGGCAAGCACAGAATGGCCGCCAGCACGTTGGAATCGGTCGTGTAATAGATGAAAGCATAGAAGCCGGAGCCGCTCATGTTGCCGACACCGCCGCCGAAGCAGAAAACGGTGACTGAGTAGGTGACCAGCACGATCGTTGCGAGGTTGAATACCAGGGACAGGATGTTCCGAACCTTTTTCTTCATAGAAGCCTCACTCCATTTCATTCAGCAGCGTACGGAAATGACGCGCATTGCCCTCAGGGTCGACGCCGTCATAAATGGCGGAGCCCACGACGATGACGTTGGCGCCGGAAGACACAACGGTATCGATATTGCGCTTGTTGATGCCGCCGTCCACCTCCAGATCAATATCGAGACAGCGTCGGTCCAGAATGGCCCGCATGGCCGCAATACGTTCAGGAGAGCTCGGGATAAAGGTCTGGCCGCCGAAGCCGGGGTTGACCGTCATGATGAGTACCAGATCGATTTCGGGCAGGATGGCACTGAGCACCGAAAGCGAGGTGCCGGGATTCAGCGCGACGCCCGCCTTGCAGCCGCATTCGTGGATCAGCGAAACCGTATGATACAGCTGCGGACAAGCCTCGTAATGAACGGTGATCAGATCTGCGCCGGCCTTGGCAAAGGCCGGAATCATCTGCTCGGGAGTGTTGATCATCAGATGAACGTCCAGGGGGAGGTCGGTCGAACGACGAAGCGCCGCCACCGTGGCAGGCCCCATGGACATGTTGGGGACGAACTGCCCGTCCATAATATCCACGTGGATCCAGTCGGCACCGCCCATGACGATTTTATCGATTTCCTCGGACAGACGGCCGAAATCAGCGGTCAGAATTGACGGAGCAAGCGAAAGCATGGTTAATCCTCCCTTTTATTGGTGCGAATTTCTTCGTATAGACTGCGGTACGCCTCGTAGCGCAGCCGGGACAGCTCGCCTCGCTCTACGGCTTCCTTGACAGCGCAGTCAGGCTCGGAGAGATGGCGGCAGTCGTCGAAGCGGCAGTGCTCGGCGTAAGGCCTGAAATCGGTATAGGCCTCCGAAAGGTCCTCGAGTGTCCACTCGAGCAGGTAGAATGAGGTGAAGCCGGGGGTATCGGCAATCCAGCCCTCTCCGCTTTTAAGGGGCAGAAGCCGTGCGTGGCGCGTGGTATTTTTCCCGCGCTCGATTTTGCGGCTGATTTCCCCGACCTCCTGCACGCTGTCCGTCAGAAGATTGATCAGGGACGATTTCCCGGCGCCGGAGGGACCCGCCAGCACGCAGAGCTTGCCGGAAAGAAACGACATAAGCTCTTCGACGCCCTCGGAGTTGTGCGCGCAGACCGAAAAGACCGGATAACCGGCCTCGGAGTAAGCCCGGCACGCCTCGGCGTAGAAGCCTTCGTCTCCGCTTTCCAGGTCCATTTTATTGAAGACCAGCGCAGCCGGGATCCCCGTGCGGCCTGCCTGCAGCAGGAACTTCTCGATCACGGGGGGACTGGGCTCAGGGCTGTGGAGCGCCGCAACATAAACCGCCAGATCCATATTTGCGACGGCGGGCCGTATCAGGAAATTACGGCGAGGCTCGATCTCCTCGATAAAGCCTTCTTCCGAATAGCGGACGCGGTCGCCCAGAAGCGGAGTCATTCCTTCTTTCCGGAAAAGCCCGCGCGCCTTGCAGCGCACGGTCCCGTTCGGCGTTTCCAGCTCGTACAAGCCGCCCACGCCGCTGATAATAATGCCGCTCTCCATATTACTGATTGATCTTGAAGGACAGGATCTCAACGCCGTCCAGGGTGACACGCACGTAGGCGGTGCCGTCCGGGTAGGCGAGCGTCAGAAAGCAGTTGTCCTCACTGAAGGTGTCGACGGTGATATCCGCGCGGTACAGCTGGGACTGAACGCCCTCGGCATCCGTGCAGAAGACCGCAAGGGTCTGGGTAAGGCCGGTGGAGGCCGGATTGGAAATGGTGATGGTGCCGCCGCTCTTGACGGAGATGCGCTCCTCCGGCATACCGAGGCTGACGGTCAGATCAACCGGCGTTCCCTTCACAGCCGTGAAGTTGGAGTCGATGCTTTGGCCGATGACGCAGCCTTCCGCCGTGATGGAATGATATTCGTAGCTGATCTTTCCCACGGAGAGGCCCAGCTGCGTCAGATTCATAATGGCGTTTTCTTCGGAAAGGCCAGACAGATAAGGCACGGGGACGGTCTCGGCGGCCTGGCCCGGGCTGACATACAGCGTCATGGAAAGGGCCTCGCCGGTCTCCGGATTGACAAAGGGTGAGCCGGGCGCGGGGCTCTGGCGGTGCACATAGCCCGCAGGAGCCGTGCCCTCTTCATCGCTGGCGATGACCAGCTTGAAAGGAACACCGGCGGCCGCCAGCGAACGCACGGCCTCGCCGAACTGCATGCCTGTCACCTGGGGCGCCATCAGAACGCCCTTGATGCCCAGACTGACAATGACCGAGATCGTGGTCTTGGACTCGACAGCGGTACCGGCCTCAGGCGCCTGCATGATAATGCAGCCCTCGGGCACGGTGGTGCTGTAGGTATAGCCGTCCGCCGTGACGGAATGGCCCTCCTCACGCGCAATGCGCGCGGCCTCCTCCAGCGTCTGGCCGACCACATCCGGCAGCAGCATGGTCACTACGCGGTTGCGCAGGCCGTTGTAAATCAGAGCGATGAGCAGAATGGCCGCCACAGTGATGCCCATGATGGCGAAGGTAGCCCAGCCGCGCTTGCGGACGAACTCCTCCTCCGTCATACCGGTATCTTCCTCCGGCGCGTCCAAATCGACGAAGCGGATACGGTGGTTCTCGTTCTTCTCGATTTTATCCAGGTCCTCAAAGACCTCCTCCGCCGCCTGGTAGCGGTTTTCGGAGTTCTTCTGCGTCAGCTTGCGGATGACATCCGAAAGGCCGGGCAAAAGGTCCTGGTTCTCGTCAAGGGGATTCGGAAGCGGCTTGTTGAGGTGCTGAATGGCGATGGCGACAGGCGTCTCTCCGTCAAAGGGGACGCTGCCGACGGCCATTTCGTACATGGAAATGCCAAGCGAATAGAGGTCGCTCCCGGCATCCACGGTAAGGCCCTTGGCCTGCTCGGGCGACATGTAATGCACGCTGCCGACAGCTTCGTGCTGCGTGGTCAGCGTGGCGGAGGACGTAGCCCGGGCAATGCCGAAATCCGCCACCTTCACCAGACCGCGGGAGGTCATCAGAATGTTCTGAGGCTTGATGTCACGGTGGATGATGCCGGCCTCATGCGCCTCGGAAAGCGCGGCGGCGATGCATTTGGAAATACGCAGGATCTCCTCCGAGGGAAGCTTGCCCTTCTTACGGATGTAATCCTTCAGGGTGTAGCCGTTGATATACTCCATTACAAAATAATGAAGGTTTCCCTCGGCGGCGTAGTCGTAGACGGAAACGATGTTAGGATGGGATAGATTTGCGGCGGATACCGCTTCCTTGCGGAATTTTTCGACGGTTTTTTCATCCTCGGCCAGTTCATCCTTCAGGACCTTGACGGCGACGATGCGGTTGCGCTCCAGGTCCTCAGCCTTGTATACGGTGGCCATACCGCCCTGGCCGACCTTCTCAATGATTTCATAACGGCCCGAGAGTACGGTTCTGGGACTCAGCATCCTTCGTCACCTCCCTCGGGATCAATCACGATAACGGTAATATTATCGTTGGCGCCGGCGCTGTAGGCCGCCTCCAGCAGGGCCTGGGCAATCTCGTCCGGGCTGTCCGGACGGGACAGGATCTCACGGATGCGCAGGTCGGAAATGAGCGCGTGAAGGCCGTCGGAGCATAGCAGCAGGCGCTTGACCTCGGGACAGGACAGGAAAAAGACGTCAGGCGCGACATCGTAGGCGATGCCGGCTGCACGGGTGATGACGTTGCGGCGCGGATGCAGGCGCGCGTCTTCGGCGCTGAGCTCGCCGGCATCCATCATTTCCTGCACCAGCGAATGGTCGTGCGTCACCTGACGGAAGGCCAGGCTGGGCGTGAGCACGTAGGCGCGGCTGTCGCCGATGGAGCTGATGGCGATGCGCTGCTTGAAGAAGGCAGCGGACACAAAGGTCGTTCCCATGCCCTCAAGCGATTCGTCGCCGCGGGCGCGGATGAACAGCCGGTTTCCGGCCTCACGGACCAGACGGCTCCAGAATTCTCGGGTATTGAAGGGCAGAAGCGCACCTGCCTCGTAAGAGCGAACGTTTTGAACGAAGAAGCGAAGCATTTCCTTGGAAGCGACCTCGCCGGCCTTATGGCCTCCCATTCCGTCAGCCACCGCAAAAAGGGCCGATACGGGGCCCACGGGATCAGTGCTCGCAAAAACGCTGTCCTGATTGATCTGCCGGCGAAGGCCGACGTCACAACGGTATGCTGCTTTCATAATATTACCTGCCTTGATTAAATTTGCCTGTTTTTGGCACGGAGCTGGCCGCAGGCGCCGTCGATATCGGACGCCATTTCGCGGCGAAGCGTCACCGGGATTCCCCGAGCCTCGAGGATGTCCATGAAGCGGCGGACGCGTTCTGCGGTGGGCCGGGTCATGCCGCATTCCTCAACGGGATTTACGGGAATCAGGTTGACATGGCAGAGCATGCCGTGCAGAAGCTCCGCCAGTTCCTGCGCGTGCTCAGGCGCGCAGTTGATGCCCTCCATCAGCGCATATTCAAAAGTGATGCGGCGGGAGGTAAGGGCTGTATAGGCGCGGCAGGCCTCCATCAGTTCGGAGAGGGGCACGGCGCGCGCGATGTTCATAATGCTCTTCCGGATTGCATCATTGGGGGCGTGAAGCGAGACCGCCAGCGTGACAGGCAGGCCGGACGCGGCAAAATCGGCAATACGGCCGGTCAGGCCGCAGGTCGAAACCGTCAGATTGCGGTAGCTCAGGCTCTTGCCCTCCGGATCGTGAATAAGCTCCAGAAAGCGCATGAGATTATCATAGTTATCAAAAGGCTCTCCGCTGCCCATTACGACGACGTGCGACACGGTGATGCCTTCTTTTCTTTCGATTTCGTAGATCTGTCCCAGCATTTCACCGGGAAGGAGATTCCGTTCCAGACCGTTCAGGGTGGAAGCGCAGAAGCGGCAGCCCATGCGGCAGCCGACCTGAGACGAAATGCAGACCGAATAGCCGTAGGAATATTCCATCAGAACGCTTTCCACCGAGCTCCCGTCTTCAAGGCGCATCAGGTACTTGGCCGTGCGTCCGAGGGACTTGTCGCGGCTGCGCTGCACCAGAGCCGTGGTGACGGGACGGAGAGGTGCCTCGCGCTCCAGCTTTTCGCGAAGAGCGGCGGGCAGGTCCGTCATTTCATCAAAGGATGTAGCCTTTTTTACGTGAAGCCATTTGAAGAGCTGCTTGCCGCGGAAGGGCTTTTCGCCGATTTCCTGCATGAGGCCGGCCAGCTCGCTCCTGCTCAGGCTGTACCAATCTGTTGTCATTTTCTTTAACCTTTTTGCCCGTTTGGAGGCGCCGGCCGTTCAGGCGGGACGCTTGGTAAGCGCAGCGACAAAAAAGCCGTCGCGGCCCTTTTCTACGGGGAAAAGAATCATATACCTATGAGCTATTTTATCACAGTCCGCGATGCTTGGCAATTCTTTTTCCAAATCGATAAGCTCAAACTCCGGGTGGCGCTTAAGGAAGGCGCCGATGCGCTCCTCGTTTTCTTCGGGGTTGACGGTGCAGGTGGAATACACCAGACGGCCTCCGGGACGGAGCGCGCGAGCGGCGGTCTCCAGCAGCGCCTCCTGCGTTTCGGCCAGCGCATGCGCATCCGCATCCGCGCGGTGATATTTGATGTCGGGCTTACTGCGGAGCACACCGAGGCCCGAACAGGGCGCGTCCAGCAGAACGCGGTCGAAGGAGGCCTCCTCGACCGTTTCCGGATCGCAGCCATCCGCAGCCGTCGCGCGGATGCAGCCGATCCCCAGGCGCAGGGCCATTTCCTCAATAAGCTGCACGCGCTGCGGATGCAGGTCGCGGCTTTCGACCCGGCCCTCTCCGTTCATCAGCTGCGCAAGAACACCGCTCTTGCCGCCGGGAGCCGCGCAGAGGTCCAGCACGCTTTCCCCCGCTTGGGCGCCGGTCGCCATCGCAGCCAGCACGGAGCTTTCATCCTGAGCGGACAGAAGTCCCTCGCGGAAGAAACTCCAGGCGGAGAAATCGCCGCTGAAGCCGAGATAAAAAACGCTGTCGAGAGTGCGGCTTCGTACCACCCTTTCGGGGCCGAGCGCTTCGGTCAGACGGGCATAAAGCTCGTCCGGCGGGATTTTCAGCGTGTTGGCACGAACGGACAAGGGCTTTTCGCCGCAGGAGCGTTTAAGAAGCGTGCGGCAGGTTTCGGGACCGTAGCCTTGAAGCCACAGGGACACGATCCATTCCGGCATACCGTATTCAAGCGAAAGCGCCTTCACCGGCTCCACGGCGGGATCGGGACGGTCATAGCTGTAGCCGTTCCGGCCGCAGCCGCGCAGTACACCGTTTACGAAGCCGCTCAATTTTCCGCAGGGAGAGCTCTTCACCAGCGAAACGGCCTCGCTGACGGCGGCGTTTTCCGGCACTCGGTCCATATAGAGGATCTGTGCGAGAGCCATGCGCAGGTTCACAGCGACCCAGGGCTTCATTTTGGAGGTCTTCACCGAGGACGCCTTGTCGATAACTGCGTCGAGCGTGGGCAGGTGCTCCAGCGTTGTGTAGACCAGCCCCGTAAAAAAACGGCGGTCCCGTTCGGGCAGCTCGGCCGGCAGGCTTTTCAGCGCACGGTCAATATAGAGGGAGCTGTACGCGCCCTCATAGAGAATGCTCTGCAACGCCTGCGCCGCGAGGCGCCTGATGGAATCCGCCATGTCTCTTATTCCTTTTTAGTTTTGTTCCGGCTTTGAAGCGTCATCGGACGGGCTCTCAGAGGCCTCCTCCGCATGAAGCACCGCGCCCTGAAGACGGGAGCCGCGCAGATAGCTTTCCGCATCCATCGCTTTTTTGCCCTGGGGCTGCAGGCGCAGAATTTCCAGAACGCCCTTGCCGGTCGCGACCATGAAGCGCGGATGCTTGCCGCTGAGGCTGTCCTCGAGTACCGCGCCGGGCTCCGCCTCGCAGTCCGTGTCTAAGGGACGGGCCTCGAGGATTTCGAGCTTCTGCTCGCCCAGAAAGGTGTAGGCACCGGGCCAGGGCGTAAAGCCGCGCAGGCGGCAGTCGATTTCATGAGCCGACAAGGCCCAGTTGACGGCGCCGTCCTCTTTTTTCAGAATGGGGGCATAGGTGGCCTCGTCGTTGTTCTGAGGTTCGGGCGAGAAATTGCCCACGCCGGCCAGAATGTCGGGAATCATTTCCGCGCCCAGCTCGGCCAGACGGGCCATCAGGCTGTCCGCCGTGTCGTCGGGACGGATTTCGATGGCACGGCTCATCAGCATCGCACCGGTATCCA
>JAZRWR010000116.1:0-47102 GCA_045599825.1 Bianqueaceae bacterium
CGGCCTGCCATTTGAGGGCAGGGGATATCCTTGTAACTGTAAACGGTGAATATGTTGTTCTTGAAAAGATTCAGCATGAATTGCTTGAAGCGCCAGAAACAACGTATAACTTTGAGGTTGAGGGATTTCATACATATTATGTGGGCAGCACGGAAGTGCTGGTGCATAATCAATGCACTCCTTCAAATAGTAGGAATTATTCTCCAAAGAAGATAGCGGAAAAATACAATATTACAGTTGAACAATATCATAAACAGGTCAAACCGGATATATTAAATCGTGTTCATCCAAATAATTATAAAGTAGGGAGAAATCCAAACATAATGCTTACTATAGCGGGAGAAATTGGATACCAAGGTGCAAACAAAAGAGGATTTCAAGATACTGGTCTTATCATTACAGAAGTCATTCGGGATTTAGGGCTGGGTTAAAATGGTGATTAGTGATTTAAATATTATTTGCATAAATCAAGCTATTCCATGTTATTTTCACAGAGATGAAATTAGAATAGATATTGTTCAGATGCATGATGGATATGGGAAGCATTGGAAGAAATTTAAAAAAAGCAGAGGTGTTTGGTATCAGGTATTTCCAACGGAACGAATAACTCACAAATATGATGATGAGTTTTTTGATCTATACATTGCTAAAAACGATTACTATGCTATTGTCTATGAAAAATACCGTACAGTGCTTATGGATATCGTGAACGAGTTTTTATCCTTATCTCCAGTTCACGAATTGTTATTCCTTATCCGATTAGATGAAAACGGAGAATCAAAAAAGACTACAGAAGTGGAAAGAGATGATTTCGAACTTGATTTCATCGATGGAAAAATCAAATTCAACACTATCTACCGCATTGTTTTGCAAAAAAAGAACCAAAATCGGGGCGAAAATTGAGCTGTGGTGTATAGTGGGCATGCGGTATTGGAAAGAATAAAAAAGCCAGGCAACTTGATTCTCCTGGATGAGAATGTTTATACCTGCGCTCCGACGGGCTGGAAAGACCTTTTGTCGAGTTCAACGGCGAGACCATCACCTACGGCGCCATCGGGAATCTTTTTAAAGATGCTATGGAGGCCGAAGATTCACCTGGAAGGGACTGGAGCTTCGGATCCTCGCAAATGAATTGAATCAATACGGCGGAGACTGGGAAAAGTATACTCAGATGGCTATCTTGGAGGGGAAAAAGCTTCATTACATTATTTCAAAGATGCTTCAGGAAAGGTATTTAATGTAAAACACAAATCGACATGGAATGTATTGCATGAATAAGCAGGAACAGTATATCTATAGTGTTAATGTATTAATTAAGCCAGAAGAAAATCCCATGTTAGAATCTGAGATAGATTCGATAATTGATGCTTTTTTAGTTGATTATGATGTCACAAATAAAAGAGGGCAGAAAATAATCGGGGTTTCTTTTGACGGCATACAAATATGGTCGGATGGTCCGAAAAATAAGAACAAGAGGTGAGCAGTATAACTTTTTTGTACCTGTTTTTCCCTCAGAGCTAAAGCTGATTTTCCAATTGACTTTGGTACTATGCTGCCCCGAAATGATGAAAAGCGGATTCTATTCGCAAATGATGAAAGCGGGTACCGTTACCGAGAACCGATGCCCTCTACGGAAAACACCATATTTCATCAATATGCAGATTGGCTGTTCGCGCAGTTATTATCCGTTTTGAAAAATGATGAAGAATTGATGCTTGTTTTGTTTTATGATAGAAGAAAACGGAAGAGGATATTAGGATATCCTGCATCACAGAGAACGGTCATACTGACGGATAACAAAAAACTGATTAAAAGAATTTCCCTCGATGCTCTGTCCTATAAAGTATTTCCGATGTATATTAATCGTGCAGCTAAAATGGTTGTTACTCCTACCGATCATTTAGATTTGTTTGCTGCATATGAAGCGGCAAGCTCAATAGAGTCTTTTGCGGATTCCGCTGTTTTTACAGCGGTTGATTCCCGGGATAAAGAAAATAGTCTCCCTGTCAATTTTAGTGCCGTCATCCCGGCTTGAAAAAACGGCTTTTTTGTGTTAATCTAACCATTGCGGGCTTTTTCCCGCAAAACAAAGAAGAGGAGAACGTCTATGTTTGACGTCTGTCTGCTTGGCACCGGCGGAATGGTGCCGCTGCCCGAGCGATGGCTTACGTCCTGCTGGATGCGCTACAAGGGAACCGGGCTTCTGATCGACTGCGGCGAAGGCACGCAGATCACCATGCGCGAGCTCGGATGGAGCTTTAAGAACATTGACTTCGTTTGTTTCACGCACTACCACGGCGACCACATCAGCGGGCTGCCGGGCCTGCTTCTGACGATCGGCAATTCCGGCCGTACCGAAGCGGTCACGCTGATCGGCCCGCGCGGGCTGAAACGCATTGTCGAGGGCCTGCTGCTGATTGCGCCCGAGCTTCCTTTTCCGCTGGAATACAGGGAGCTTGGCCGTGAGGATATGATGCGGCCGATGCAGCTGGGCGAGCTTGTGGTGACTCCCTTCGCGGCGGAGCACCGCGTCCCCTGCGTGGGCTACAGCGCGGAGGTCGTCCGTCTGCCGAAATTCGATCCGGAGCGCGCCCGCGCCGCGGCCATCCCTCTGCCTTACTGGAAGCTTTTGCAGCAGGGGCGGACCGTGACCGGGGAGGACGGGACCGTCTATACGCCCGATATGGTCCTGGGCGAGCCGCGCAAGGGCATCAAGCTTACCTACTGCACGGATTCCCGTCCCCGTCAGAGCATCGTAGAGGGCGCCCGCGGGGCGGACCTGTTCATCTGCGAGGGCATGTACGGCGAGCCGGACAAGCAGGAGAAGGCCAAAGAGCACATGCATATGAGTTTTCAGGAAGCCGCGAAAATGGCGTCCGAGGCCGGGGTCAGGGAGCTTTGGCTCACCCATTTCAGCCCGGCCATGCCGAATCCGCGCGCCTTCGTGTCGGAGGCGAAGGCCATATTCCCGAACGCCAAGACCGGCTACGACCGGAAGGTCAAAGAATTTGTATTTGAGGATGAATAAAGAAGGATTTTCCTATGCAGCGTTATCATACCATTCTGGGCATTGAATCCTCCTGCGACGAAACCGCCGCCTCCGTGGTGGTGGACGGCCGCGAGATCCTGTCCAATGTCATTTCGTCGCAGATTCCGGACCATCGCATTTACGGCGGTGTCGTGCCGGAAATTGCCTCGCGCAAGCATGTCGAGAATATCGATGCCTGCATTCTGGAGGCGCTCCGGCAGGCCGGCAAGAGCTGGGACGATATCGACGCTATCGCCGTGACCTACGGGCCGGGGCTGGTGGGTGCGCTGCTGGTGGGTCTGGCGGAGGCGAAGGCTCTGGCGTTTGCGCTCAACAAGCCGCTTCTGGGCGTGCATCACATAAAGGGGCATATTGCCGCCAATTACCTGACGGACAAGGAATGGGAGCCTCCCTTCCTTTGTCTAGTGGTTTCGGGCGGGCATACGCACCTGATCCGCGTTGAGGACTACGAGCACTACACCATTCTGGGCAAGACCAAGGACGACGCGGCCGGAGAAGCCTTTGACAAGGTATCCCGCGCCGTCGGCCTGGGCTATCCCGGCGGTCCGATGATCCAGAAATGCGCGGCAGGGGGCAATCCCGAGGCCATTCATTTTCCCCGCCCCTGCCTGGACGAGGAGGGCTACGATTTCAGCTTCAGCGGTCTGAAGTCCGCGGTCCTGAATTATCTGAACACCGAGCAGATGATGGGACATGAGATCTGCCGCGAGGATGTGGCTGCGTCCTTCCAGGCGGCAGTGGTCGAGGTCCTGACCGAGAAAACGATGCGCGCGGCGCGCGATTTCGGCGAGACGAGGATCGCGGTGGCCGGCGGTGTCTCGGCCAACCGTCCGCTGCGCGGGTCGCTTGCGGCGGGCTGTCGGAAGGCAGGCTGCGATTTTTCGGTGCCGGAATTCATTCTGTGCACGGACAATGCGGCCATGATCGCCTGCGCGGCTTATTACAGCTTTGCCGTGGGCGAAAGCTCTCCGCTTTCTTTGAACGCGGACCCCAATCTTACGCTTTGAGGAGCAGCCTGTGGAAGAACTGATTGAACTGTACACTCCGTCGGGCAAGGCGAGCGGGCGTATCATCCGCCGCGGCGATGCCTGTCCTGCGGGGCTCTTTTTCCCGGTCGTGTGCATCTGGGTGGAGGATGCCGAAAAGCATCTTCTGGTGACCCTGCGCGACCCGGCCAAGAAGGCCAGCCCGCTCAAGTGGGAGAACCCGGGCGGCGCCTGCCGGGCCGGCGAGAGCCTGGCCGAGGGGGCATGCCGCGAGCTTCGGGAGGAGGCGGGCATCTCTGTTTTACCGGGGCAGCTGAAGCTTCTTTCCAAGATGACGCAGTACGGCTGCCTGGTGGTGACATATTTCGTCCGGGTGGCGGAGGCCGCGCCGCAGGTGACTCTGCAGGCCGGTGAGACCTGCGATTTCCGCTGGGTGGATGCGTCGGCGCTTCGGGTGATGCTCCGCATGGGAGATTTTGCCGAGGTGATTGCCAAGCAGATCCGCTCCTATGAAAGAAAACTGATGAGGGAGCTCTGAAACATGCAGAGGCTTATTAGGCGGGTGTTCATTTCCGTGAACACGCCGCCTTTTTTGCTTCGCAAGGGGAGGAAAAACGCGTGGAAAGCGCGGCGGAAAGCGCAAGCCGGCCGCGCAAAGCAAATAATTAATTAATTTAACTAACATGGACAAATAAGAGCAGGGCAAAAGCGAAATATCCGTATTTGTAATGCATATATTTTTGTATACTTGTGTACTAATATCTGAAAAAACGTGATTATAAAGGGATTATCGGCGATGAAGCAGGTTGCAATCAGTTAGTGAATACTGTACATCAAAACGGCTGAGTGCGGTTTTGTCCATATTTTTGTGATATTTTTGTATGGAGAAATAAACCGAGAAATTGTATATTTAGAACTGTACTATCCGTGTTTGTCAATTTCCGGAAGGGGAAAGACAAAACAAAAATCTCACAAAAAAAGAAAGGAGACCTTTATGAAACATTTTGGACGTTTTCTGTCACTTGTACTCTTTGTTTCTATGGTCTTAACCCTGCTTCCCGGCGGCATGATCAAAGCTCACGCTGCTGGTGATTACACCGGTTACACCTCTCTTGATGACGGCGCCAACAAAATCGAATTCGATGGCGAAACCGTTAAATGGAATGGTCAAACCTGGACGCTGGGTACCAACACCATCTTCCTGGACTACCGTCTGGAAGACGCTTATGTTGCTACGAATCCCTACGCTTTCAACGAAATCCACGATGCAATCAGCTACCTGAATGCTCATCAGGGATCCGCCAGCAAACGCATGAACTTCCTGATCGCCCCCGGTGTTTACTGGCTGGACGATCCCGATGATCCCGCTATCCGCGAAGGCAACAGCCCCTACGGCGGTTCCGTTTCCGGCGGCTGGGTCAAAATCAGCTGCAACTACCTGACCTTCCAGGGCCTGAACACCAACGCCAGCAACGTTGTTATCTGCGCCAACCGCGGTCAGCAGCTGGGTGCTCAGGGCAACTTCACCAACATCAACATCAGCAGCCGCGATCTGATCACCCGTGATCTTACCTTCGGTAACTACTGCAACGTTGACCTGGTATTCCCCCTTGACTCCAAGCTGCCCGAGGGTCAGAAGCTCTCCCGCGCTAAGAGATCCGAAGTTATCACTCAGGCTCAGCTGTTCAACATGGGCGTTTCCGCTACCATGTACAACACGAACTTCATCAGCCGTCTGAACCTCTGCCCTCTGACCGGTACCTATTACAACTGCCGTCTTGAGAGCTCCGGTCACTCCGGTGCAGGCTCCAACTTCATCAACTGCGACCTGTACTTCTACAACATGAACTTTGCCGGCGGCAAGTACTTCAACTGCGATATTACCATCTGCCCCTTCGACAGCACCTGGTACGGCAAAACCGTTCATGCCTTCAACTGGCAGGATACCTTTACCGTTTCCGGTATGGTCCTGGTTGACTGCCGCATCCACTCTGCTGAGAACCTCAAGAAGGCCGGCGTTAAGGTCGAGCTTACCTGGGGTAAGCCCGTTGACGGCAAGTATCCTTACAGCTATGTCAGCGACGGCTATTCCTACAATGTAACCCTTGATGGCGAGCCCTATCTGGTTCAGGAAGCCTACACCCCCGGCGTCACCGTCGATATGGCTAAGTATCCTGCCCTTCTTGCGGCTTACCGTGTAGTTGATCCTGTTGACGGAACCGTTTACTACAACCTTTCCAACAACGGCATCACCCCCGTTCCCGAACAGCTTGCCGGCAACGCTGCCGCTATCGAGGCTATCGCGCTGGCTGAGGGCAAGGCCGCTAACTACTACACCAACATTCCTACCACTGCTACCCTTACCGTTTCCGCCACCACCATTAAGAGCGGCGAAACGACCGCTAAGGTCACTCCCAAGCAGTCCGGCAGCAAGACCAACGGTCTCGGCGCCTGGACGGTATTCTTCCGCGATGCTGACGAAGCCGCGAAATACGCCGAGCTGCAGGATAACGGCGACGGCACCTGGACCATCGTCGGCAAGAACGATTCCGAAGAAGATTTCGTTGCTATCGTTGTTGCCCAGAACGAGCTCGGTATCATGAAGGCTGCCGAAGTCACCATCCAGCCCTCCAAGACCGAAGCGCCCGTCATCATCGGCGATGTCACCATCGGCGAGCCCGTTGACGGCAGAATTCCTCTGAACTACACCATCGACCTTGGTTCCGACAAGCGTACTGAGCAGTCCGTTATCAACTGGTATCTCTGCGATGACGCCGCTGGCACCAATAAGGTCCTCGTTGCTCTTAGCCGTGATGACATCCCCGAATACGAGTATGTTATCGGCGAAGGCGATGTCGGCAAGTACGTAATGGCTACCATCCAGGTCAAGCACAACCGTTCCGACCTGGCCAAGGAAACGATCACTGCGATCTCCACCTACGCGATCAAGGCTGAGGACGTCAAGGTCCACTATATCGACAACGATATGCGCAACATGCCTGACGGCGCTCAGACCGAGTACAAGCCCGGTGCCTGGGTACGCGATGGCTACAAGCCCACTGACTGCAAGAAGCAGGCTACCTGGGCTCCCAGGGAGAACAGCTGGACTTATGGCCCCGGTAAAGAAGGCGCCATGGGCTACAACGGCTTCATTTACACCGCTCAGGGCGGCCGTCTGTATTACAATCCTGTAAGCCAGCACGCCGGCAACATGTACGGTGAAGTTACTCTTGCTACCTGCAAGAACGCCGGTCAGGGCTTCGGTTCCGCTAACGACCAGTACACTGAGCTGTACATCAAGTACAACCAGCAGCTGGCTATGAACCCCACTGCCGCTGATATCGGTAAGGTTGTTGGCTACGGCGTACGCTGCGAGCGTCTGACCGCTGCTGACGTCGCTGCTATCCCCGTAGACGAGGGTGACAAGCCCTGGAACGATGCCGGTGCCGGCGCTGGTGTCTGCTTCTGCCTTGTCCGCCTTGTCATTCAGGAAGTTGACGGCGCGATCAAGCTCGTTCCCGAGAAGATCGGCAAGAAGGTCATGACCTCCGCTTACAACAGCCTTGCTACTCTTAGCATTGAGTACAAGGACGGCACCCTTACCGGTCACATCGAATCCACCATGGAAGAGCGTTCTGCTGACGTTCAGGGCTACCTCCGTGAGGCTACTCTGACCCTCGAGAACATCCCCGACAACGGATTCTCCGGTTTCGGTTATCAGTCCACCGGTACCACCAACTGGACTTCGTCCACCAACTGCAACTACACCCTGGTCAACAGCGTATACTGCCTGTGGGGCGATCCCGCCATCGAGGCTGACGTAAAAGCTGCCGAATTCGGCGATGTTGCTGTGGACGAGGAAGCTAAGCAGGTCGTTAAGATTTCTGCTGAGGACCTTGCTGATGTTCTTGACATCGAAGTTGAAGGCGAAGGCATCGAAGTTGTTCTTGGCGACGATTTCGACAACACCAATGGCGGTGAGATCACCATTCTGGTAGACACCTCCAAGGCCGGCGCGGTTAAGGGTACTGTTACCATCAAGACCGTTGGCGCTGAGCTTGAAATCCCCGTAAGCGCGAACGTCAAGTCCGCTGCGGATGCTAACGGTGATACCTCCGCTATCGGAACCATGGTTGCTGTTATGGTAGCTTGTGCTGCTATGATCGTCCTGGTTTCCAAGAAGCGTGTAAAGGCTTAAGTAAAAGCTGTCAATAGCTAAAGCTTAAGTTTATGCTTTTTCCCCTTTCCTTAACGAAGAGACCGTCTCACGGAAGTGAGACGGTCTCTTCATTTTTGGGCGGAAAATGCGGGAGAGGAGAGGGTTCTGTCTTCTTTTTAAATCTTCGTTTTTGCCTGGTGAATGCGGATTTTCTCCATTTGTTAACTCGCTAAACTATATAAAAATCGGCGAAAAAACGGCATAGTCCATGTAAAACACTGTTTTGTCCATTCTCGGGGGAGTCTTCAACAGATACAATATTCTTACATCTCCAATCCGTGCTTTACTCCTTTCGCGGCTGCGGAAGGGTAAAAAATAAGAAACAAAAAAGAAAGGAGACCCCTATGAAACATTTTGCACGCTTTTTCGCTGTCGTACTGTTTGTTTCTATGGTCTTAAACCTGCTGCCCGCCGGCCTGATCCATGTCAGTGCCGATCCGTACACGGGTTATGTCTCTCTGGACTCCGGTAAGGAAGCCATCGCCTTCGATGGCGCCACCGTTACCTGGAACGGCCAGACGTGGACGCTTGACGATCACAACATCTTCCTGGACTACCGTCTGAGTGATGAGGTCGTCGAAGCTTATCCCTTTGTTTACAATGACGTTCTCGAGGCCTTTCAGGCGTTAAAGAACGGCACTGAAACGCAGCGCATGAATCTCCTCATCGCTCCCGGCGTCTACTGGGTTGACGATCCGGACGATCCTGCCATCCGCGGTACCAACGGAACCTCCCCCAACGGACCTTCCATCAACTGCGACTACATGACCTTCATGGGTCTGAACTCTGTAGCGGACAACGTCGTTATCTGTGCGAACCGCGGCCAGCAGGCCGGTTCCCAGGGTAACTTCACGAACATCAACTTCACCGGTTCGGCCCTGATTACCCGCAACGTTACCTTCGGTAACTACTGCAACGTTGACCTTGAGTTCCCGCTTGACTCCGTTCTGCCCGAAGGACAGAAGCTTTCCCGTGAGAAGAGAAGCGATGTTATCACCCAGGCTCAGCTGTTCTCCTACAGCAACGGCGGCAAATTCGACTGGAACACCTGGACGACCATCGGCGGCATCGACGCGGTCTGCTACAACACCAACTTCATCAGCCGTCTGAACCTTTGCCCCGTCACCGGCACCTACTACAACTGCCACTTTGAGAGCTCCGGTCACTCCGGCGCCGGCAGCATCTTCGTAGGCTGTACGCTTGAGTTCTACAATGTGAACTTCTCCGGCGGCAAGTACTTCGACTGCGACATTCTGCTTTGCCCCTTCAAGAGCAACTGGATGGGCAAGGATCTCTACAGCTTCGGCTTCGTTGACGGCGATACCTCCGGCATGGCCTGCATCGACTGCCGCTTCACCCGTTCTCAGGACCTGATCGACAACAACATCCCCGCTGTCATCACCTGGGATAAGGTTCCTCACAGCGATGTCAACATCAGCTACACCTACAACTGCACGCTGGATGGCAAGCCCATCCGCATCCAGCAGGATTTCAATGACGGCGTAACCGTCATGCTGGAAGACTACCCCGAGCTGCTTAAGGGCTACCGTCTTGAGAAGGACGGCAAGGTTTACTACAACCTGCTGAACGCCTGCGGCAAGGACGCTCTCGGCTACGACGAGGCCATCAAGGAAATCGCTCTGGCTGAAGGCAAGGACGAGAACTACTACTTCAACATTCCGACGATTGCTTCTCTCAGCGCCTCCTTCTCGGAAGGTGCTTCCGCTTCCAGCTTCCGTTCCGGCAAGGACAGCGCCGAGCTTAGCTTCAAGGCTTCCTCCAAGAACGACAGCCCCGCTCTGGGCAGCTGGAAGGTCCTTCTCCTTGATGAGACCCAGGCTCCCTATGTGAAGCTGACGGAGAACGCTGACGGTACCGTCACCGTAGAAGGCACCAACAACACCGAAGATCCTGTCAAGGTCATCTTCCGCGCGGTCAACGAGCTCGGCATCGAGGCCCGTACGGCCATCACCGTTCTGCCCTCCTTTACCGACGCGCCCGTTATCACCGGCGACATCGAGATCTCCGAACCTGCTGACGGCAAGGTCGAGCTTGTTTACGACATCGACCTCGGCTCCGATCTGCGCACGGAGGAATCCGTCATCAACTGGTACCGTTCCAAGAACAACAATACCAAAATCGAAGATGATGATCTGCCCCTGTCTCTGTCCCGTGAGAACGTGGTCGAGAAGGAATACACCCTGGGCGAAGGCGACGTCGGCTACTATCTGAAGGCCGTTATCACGCCTAAGCACAACCGTTCCGAGCTTGGCGCGCCTGTCGTAGTCTGCTCCGATTTCATCGTGGCAGACGACGATGTCCAGATCCGTTATATTGATACCGACCTGCATGATATGCCCGAGACCCCGCAGGGTGAATACCTGCCCGGCACCTGGGTGCGTGACGGTTATCATCCTGCTGAGTGCACCAAGCAGTCCGCCTGGAACGCCAATCCCGACAGCTGGGGCTGGGGTCCCGGTAAGGAAGGCGCTATGGGCTACACCGGCCTGATCAACAAGGCTCAGGGTGCCCGTATGTACTACAATCCTGTTGCGCATCATACCGGCAACATGGTTACCGAGCTTACCCTCGCTACCGCCAAGAACGCCGGCCAGGGCTTCGGCTCCGCCAACAACCAGTTCACCGATATTCTGATCAAGTACAATCAGGATCTGACTCAGAACCTGACTGAGGATGACCTGGGCAAGGTTGTCGGCTATGCGATCCGTTTCGAGCGTCTGAATGCGGACGACGTTGCGGCTCTTGCCGTTCCCGAAGGCTCCGAGCCCTGGGATAAGGCCGGCGCCGGCTCCGCCACCGCCTGCTCGCTGATCCGCTACACCGTACAGCACACCGTCGACAAGAGCGGTAATGACGTCATCGCGCCCGTAGCTGAGCATCTGACCTACCGTGTCATGACCTCCTGCTACAACAGCCTCTGCACTGTCCGCCTTGAGTACAAGGACGGCAAGCTGATCGGCGATGCCTCCTCCACCATGGATGCCCGTTCCGCTGACCAGTACGGCTATCCCCGCAGCGTCCACTTCGAAGTAGACGGCATCGAGGATGACGGCTTCTCCGGCACCGGTTACCTCTGCACCGGTACCACAAACTGGACGCTTAACACCAACTGCAACTACACGCTGGTCAACAGCTGGAAGACCATCTGGGGTAATCCCGAGATCGAAGCTGATGCCGACGCTGCCGACTTCGGCGATGTTGCTAAGGGTGAAAAGGTCAGCATGAAGATCACCGTTAATGCGAAGGACCTTGCCGGCCAGCTGAACATTGAGGCGGAAGGCGAAGGCATTGCAGTCGAGCTCGGTGAGAATTTCGACCCCAAGAACGGCGGCGAGATCATCATCACCATCGATACTGAAAAGGCCGGAGCTGTCGAGGGTACGGTCGTTATCTCCACCCCCGGCGCGGATGACATCGAGATCTCCGTAAGTGCGAACGTCAAGTCCGCTGCGGATCCCAACGGTGATACCTCCGCCATCGGAACCATGGCCGCTCTTATGGCAGCCTGTGCTGTTATGATCGTCCTGGTTTCTAAGAAGCGCGTAAAGGCTTAAGTTAAAGTTTAAGCTTCAGCTTCAGCTTAAACTTTTCTCCCCTTTCCTTAACGAAGAGACCGTCTCGCGAATGCGAGACGGTCTCTTCTATTAAGGGGAAGCGGCTACGTGGCGGACATAAAAAGCCGGAAGACCGCTTTCGGGCGGGCTTCCGGCTTTGCATATGCGGGTTTACTGTGTGAGGGTCTCGTGATAGCTGTCCTGCTTTTCCTTGTTCATAAGCGCCTTGGTGACGTATTGGGAGGGTGAGACGCCGAACTTGTTCTTAAAGACCCGTGACATGTACAGGGGGTCGCTGAAGCCGCAGCTCTGGGCGATGTCCGAGATGTTGACCGTGGCCTTCGGCAGAGCACTCAGAAGGCTCGCGACGGACTGCAGTCGGTATTCGGACAGGTAGGCGTGGGGCGTGGTACCCAGCTGGCGCTTGAACAGCTGACGCAGGTAGTCGGTGCTGAAGGGCAGGGATTCCATGTACGCGTTCAGGTCATAGTTGGGGTTCTGATAGTTTTTGTGGATGTTCTCCTCGATATCGCAGATGACCGGATGCAGCGCACTGTAGTTCTGGTAGGCGATGATGTAGCTGACGATGAGGTTGCCGAGCGGTGAGAGAAGGATGTTGCGGCTGTTTTCGCCGCTGTTGAACTGACGGTAGGCGCTTTCAAAGCAGTGCAGAATGCTGCCGTCAGGGTCATCGTTGATCATTGTGAAGTCTGTGAAGGGCAGGGCCGGACTTTCAATGTGCATACAGAAATTGGAAATGCCCTCTTCGCTGTAGTTGCAGTGCTCCATGCCGGCAGGGATGACGACGACCTGCCCTGAGGTATAGGGCTGAATGGATTTGCCGAAGCGGTAGCAGCCGGAACCGCTGATGCAGTAAATAAGCTCAAGATAGTTGTGCGTGTGAAGAGGGGAGGGCTCGGTGAAACTGCGGTTCAGCATTCCTACGTGGACGATCTGGTTCATAAAAAACTCCTTTAGTGCTCTTAAATAAGGGGTTTGTCGATGCGGATAACGGCGCTGCATTCAGGGCCGATGTTCTCCGCAAGCTCCTTTTTAAAAAGTTGAATGACCTCTTCGTCGGTCATGGCAAAAGAGAAGGGAATAACTGCGTCAAAAACAAGCTTGATGTGGGACTCGCCCTTGACGTTGCGGAAATCGTGGATGGTGATTTCGGGGGAAATAGAGGAGGCAATCTGAAGGACCTTCTCCTTCAGGCGGTCGGTTTCCGGATCGCCGACGGCGATGGGATCCATGTGCACCGTGGCGAGGAAGCCGAACCTTTCGTTCAGGACGATTTCAAGCTCATCGACCGTTTCGTGGACGGCGACGAAATCGGCATCGGAGGGGAATTCGGCATGGAGGGAGATGATCTGCCGGCCGGGACCGTAATCGTGGATCATCATATCGTGCAGGCCGATGACCATGGGCGCGGACAGAACCGTTTCGGCGATTTGCCGGACGGTTTCGGGATCGGCGGCGGAGCCGAGCAGGGGTGCGACGGTGTCTTTGGCAGTGGTGAGACCGCCCAGGATGATGAAGACCGAGACGATCAGGCCGCCCCAGCCGTCGATCTGAATGTGAAAGAAGCGGCCGACGAGCGTGGCTGCCAGGACCAGGGCAGTGACAAGCATATCACTGAGTGAATCGGCTGCGGCAGCGCGCATGGCCGAGGAATTGATCCTGCGGCCGTAGCGGCGGTTGTAGAGGGCCATATAGCCCTTCACCAGGATGGAGGCGACGAGGACGAGCAGCGCGGCAAGGCTCCATTCGGAGGGCTTAGGATTCAGAACCTTCTGCAGGGAGGTCTTAAAAAGCTCGACGCCCAGCAGCACGATGATGAGGGCGATCAGGAAGCCGGAGATGTATTCCAGACGGCCGTGTCCGTAAGGATGCTCCGGATCGGGCTTTCGCGCGGCCAGCTTGAAGCCGAGCAGCGAGATGAGGGAAGAACCGGCATCGGAAAGATTGTTGAATGCGTCCGCTGTAATGGCGATGGAGGCGCTAAGGATGCCGGCCAGGTACTTGCCTGCAAAGAGAAGCAGATTCAATACAATGCCGATGACGGAGCACAGTGTTCCGTAGGCGCTTCGTACGGTGGGATCGGTGATTTTGTCACGGTCTTTGATCAGCCACCTCGACAGAATTTCGATCATTTCACGGGGTCTCCTCAAAGCAAGATACTCTATTATAACAGACTTTTGTGGAAAATGCACGAAAAAGTTTAAACCGTTAACAAAAAATGCAGAGGGCTTTTCACGGCGTCGGCTGAGGCAAATCGGAAAAAATATTCTTGTGCGAAAAAGCATTATATGGTAAAATATACATAAACTGAAGTATTATGACGTTAGCAAATACTTAATTTTTTCATTAGAAAGGAATCATCCTATGGGTCTTATTCAAGCCGGTTTATCCGCACTCAGCACCGTTTTGGCTGATCAGTGGAAAGAGTTCTTTGTCTGCGAAAGTATGCCTGCAGACGTTCTGGTTTGCAAAGGTGAAAAGCGCACCGGAAGCAAATCCTCCAACACCAAGGGAAGTGACAACATCATTTCCAACGGCTCCGGCATCGTTGTCAACGAAGGCCAGGCCATGATCATCGTTGAGCAGGGCGAAATCGTAGAATTCTGCGCCGAGCCCGGTGAATTCACCTTTGATACCTCCTCTGAACCCAGCATCTTCACGGGCAAGTTCGGTGAGTCTCTGCTGGAGACCTTTAAGGTTCTGGGCCGCCGCTTCACCTACGGCGGCGATACCGGCAAGGATCAGAGAATCTACTATTTCAACACCAAGGAGATTCTTGACAATAAGTTCGGTACTCCCAATCCCATTCCCTTCCGCGTTGTAGACAACAAGATCAATCTGGACATCGATGTATCCCTCAGCTGCTCCGGCACCTATTCCTACAACATCGTAGACCCCATGATCTTCTACGCCAAGGTCTGCGGCAACGTCAGCGACTGCTATCGCCGCAGCCAGATCGACGCCGAGCTGAAGGCTGAGTTCATCAGCGCTCTGCAGCCCTCTGTCGGCATGCTGACCAACCTGGAGATCCGTCCCAGCCAGCTGCCGAACCATACGGCTGAGCTGGAGGCCGCTCTTAAGAATGTTCTGAACCGGAGCTGGACTGAGGGCCGCGGTATCGAAATCAACAAGGTCAACCTGACCACCGCCAAGATTCCGGATGACCAGCAGGAAATCATCACCAATGCGCAGAAGGCCGCCATGTACAAGGATCCCGCTCTGGCGGCGGCCTACCTGGTTTCCTCTACCGGCGAAGCCGTTGTCGATGCGGCCAACAATCCCGGCGGCGCTGTCAACGGTATCCTGGGCGTGAACATGCTCGGCGGTGCCGGTATGGGCAGCACGATTTCCGATCTGTTCGGCAAGGCTGGGCAGCAGCCTGCTGCTGCGCCCGCCGGCGGCTGGACCTGCCCCACCTGCGGCTCCTCCAACAGCGGCAACTTCTGCCCCACCTGCGGCGGCAAGAAGCCTGAGCCTGCCGGCGGCTGGACCTGCCCCACCTGCGGCTCCTCCAACAACGGCAACTTCTGCCCGAACTGCGGCACCAAGAAGCCCGAAGCGGCCGCCAAGTGGACCTGCCCTGTCTGCGGCGCCCAGAATGAAGGCAACTTCTGCCCCAACTGCGGTTATAAGAAACAGTAATTTTTCAAAGGCAGAAGGCGGACAGCCGCTTTCTGCCTTGATTTTATCTTAATCAGGAGGTAATATCATGGGACTTTTTGACAAGAAATTCTGCGACGCCTGCGGAAACCAGATCGGTCTGCTCGGCAACCGCAAGCTGGATGACGGCAACCTCTGCAAGGACTGTGCCGCCAAGCTGTCTCCCTTCTTCACCGGCCGCCGCCGCTCCACCGTAGCGGACATCCGCGAGCAGCTGGCCTACCGTGAAGCCAACAAGGCCAAGCTGGCCTCCTTCCACCCCACCAAGGTCATCGGCGAAAGCGGCATGCGCGTTTTTATTGACGAAGCAGCCCGCAAATTCGTGGTCACCCGTTCCACCGATTTTGCGTCCTCCAACCCTGACATCATCGATATCGCCCGCGTCATCGACGTCAAGGTCGATGTGGAAGAGGATAAGGACGAGATCTTCGACAAGGATGCCGAAGGCAAGGACATCAGCTTCGATCCTCCCCGCTATGAATACGAATACAGCTTCGATGTGACCATTACGGTCGACTGTGAATTCTTCAACGAAATCAAGTACGAGCTGTCCTCCGGCGACAAGCCGGACAGCAAGTATTCCGATCTGTACTACTTCTACGACAAGACCGGCTACGAGCTTCGCGTGGCGCTTCTGGGTCCGGCGAAAGCAGGGGAGGCTCCTGTTCAGCTGACCGAAGAGACGGAGGACGGGGCTGTGACCGAGGAGCCCGTTACCGAGGCGCTGACCGAGCCCGAAGCGGCTGCGGACGAGTGGGTCTGCCCGAAGTGCGGCGCAAAGAATACCGGCAAGTTCTGCATGAACTGCGCGGAGCCCAAGCCCGCCCCCGCCGAATGGTTCTGCCCCAAGTGCGGCACTAAGAACAGCGGCAGGTTCTGTATCAACTGCGCAACGGCCAAGCCCGTCATTGAAGAGAACCGCGAGTGGTTCTGCCCCTCCTGCGGTACCAAGAACAGCGGCAAGTTCTGCATGAACTGCGGCGGAAACCGCCCGTTCTGACTGTGATTTCACGAAGCGCCCGTCTCCGGAAGAGGAGGCGGGCCTTCTTTTGTTTTTGCGCATTTTTCTTGCAAATAAACAGAGAACGTGATATACTGAAGCAAGTATGTTATCTGCGTACATTTAACCTTAATTGATCAGGAGTTCCTTTCATGATTAAGCAGGAAAAAATCAGACAGATGGTGCAGAACGAGCTATATCTTCAGACTCAGTTCAGCAAGGACAAGTTCGCCACCCGCTACTTCAAGCCCGATTATGTAGCGCTGCAGCGTCTGAAAGCCATCATTCTGTTTGTCATTCTGTATGTCATTTACCTCGTCTTCTACGTAGTCAAATTCTTCTACATCGACGGCGGTGACATGCTTCATTTTGACTATCAGGGCTTTGTAATCGAAAAAGTAATCTGGATGTTTGTGCTGGGCCTTGCGGTGGCCGGTATCGCCACGCTCATTGCCTCCAACCGCTATGAGGAAGCCGCCAAGCGCATTGCCGAGCATGAGGATGCCGTTGCGGAAATCGCGGAAATGTAAAGCCGCCCTCGCAGTCCTCAAACGGCTGACCCTATCATCTCCATAAATAAGTGAGGAAAGATTCATGAGTTCTAAGAAAAGCAGCAAGGCTGCTAAGTCCATGGACAAGATCCGCGCCTTTCTGAATGTCGCGGTCAAGAAACTGAGTCCCGTTCTGCCCTTCGTTGTCAAATTCGTGGGCTTCTATCTGGCCTTCCATCTGGCTGCCGAATCCGATTTGTACGATATGAGCACCATGCTGCACGGTCTGCTTGCGAAGTCCTACGTGCATATCGGCCTTGCCGCGGTCTGCGCGCTTCTGCCCACCCGCTTCGGCACGCTTCTGGTGATGCTGTTCATCTCCGTCGGGCTGGTCAAGACATCTATTCTGGGCGGTATCCTGCTGGTCGTTTTCATGCTGGTCATTTTCCTGATCACGGTCTGCCTGGTTCCCGATTATGCCTATTTTCTGCTGCTTGTGCCTTTCTGCATCAGCAAGGGCTTTTATCTGATCGTGCCCCTTCTGGCCGGTCTGTACGCGGCGCCTGTGTCCGTAATCGCCATCTTTATGGGAACCTTTATGTGGGGCCTTTACCTGACTGCTCCGTCCCTTCTGTCCATTCAGTCCATTACCGAGGGTATGGAACTGACCGATATCATCAAGGAGCTTCCTTCTGTTATCACTTACACCACCAAATACGGTGTGGAGGAGCTGATCAAGAACAAGTCGGTCCTGCTGGCGGCGCTGGTGCTCTGTGCGGTCTGCTTCCTGACCTGGCTGCTGCAGAAGCTCCGTACCAATTACAACCGCTATATCGCCGTGTTCGTCGCCGGCTTCCTGGGTATCCTGGGCCTTTTGGTCGGCAAGTCCCTGTGGGGCATGTACGGAAGCACCGGCACCATCGTGCTGCTGGGCTTTGCCGCCATGCTGATCGCCGCGCTGCTTTGCTTTTTGGACATGCCGCTTGACTACCGCGGTGTCCGCAATATCAGCTTCAGCGATGACGAATATTTCTACCAGGTCCGTCTGACGCCCCTTGCCTCCGGCTTTACCGCTGCCAAGGCTGCCATGCTTGAGAAGAAGAGCAAGAAGAATGCGAAGGAGGCGGCCAAGGAAGAAGAGGCCGAGCCGGCTGAGGAGGACGTCAAGCGCGCCTCCCGCAGGAAGAAGGCGGAGGACGTTGAGCTGAGCGATTCCGAGCAGAAGGCCGAGACCAAGGTCCTGACCCGCGAGGAAACCCGCGAGATCCGCGACGCGGAGCTTCCCCTTGAGGAGGAAGAGACCGAGCCGGCAGTCAAGAAGAGCAGGAAGAGCAAGACGTCCAAGGCCGTGAAGGCGGAGGATGAGGCAAAGAAGGCTGCCGCCGAAGCTAAGAAGGCCGAAAAGGAAGCGGAGCGCAAGGCTGCCGCCGAAGCCAAGAAGGCCGAAAAAGAAGCGGAGCGCAAGGCTGCCGCCGAAGCCAGGAAGGCCGCTGCCGAGGCTAAAAAAGCCAAGGAGGAAGCCGAAAAGGTGCTTCGCGAGGCAGAAGAAGAGGCCGTAGAAGAAGCGGTTGAAGAAAAGAACAAGGCCAAGAACGCCGCGCAAAGCCTCTGGTCATCCTTCAAGAAGGAAAAGAAGGACGCAGCCCAAAAGGCCGAAAAGGTGCTGGACGAAAACGGTGAGGAGATCCGCGACGTCCTGGACGCTTTCTCTGAGGAAAACAACAAGTAAGACAAAGCTGCTTTCGCACCGGAACAATCGAATATCATACAGAGATATAGAAAGGGGGGAAGGACATGAAAGCATTTTTTGCGAATTTATTTGAGTCGGCGGCGTCCGCCATCAAGTGGTCCTTCTCCACTTTCCGTTTTACGGACGCGCTTGACATCCTCGTCATCGCGATCCTGATTTTCTTCCTTTTGAGCTGGGTCCGCCGCACCAAGGCGTGGGCGCTTCTGAAGGGCATCGCCGTGCTGGCCGTTCTGTGGCTGGCAGCCCGTTTGCTTACCCTGAACATGCTCGTCTGGATTTTTGAGCGTACCTTAAGCGTCGGCATTCTGGCGGTCGTCATCATCTTCCAGCCGGAGATCCGCCGCGCACTGGAGCGTCTGGGACAGGGCAAAATCATCAGCAAGTTCTTCTCCGGCGCGGCGCCCACCGAGCGCTTCATGAAGGGTGAGGACGTGCAGGAGCTCATCGACGCGCTCCGCGCGATGGCCAAGGTCAAGACCGGCGCACTCATCTGTATCGAAGAAAAGGTCAGCCTGGATGAGTATATCCAGACCGGCATCACCGTTGACGGTCAGCTGACATCGCAGCTTCTGATCAACATTTTTGAAAAGAATACGCCCCTGCATGACGGCGCCGTCGTCATCCGGAACGGCCGCGTGGAAGCCGCCACCTGCTATCTGCCGCTTTCCCAGGACGTTACCATCAGTAAGGAGCTCGGGACGCGTCACCGCGCTGCCATCGGTCTGACCGAGGTCACGGACAGTAAGGTCTTTATTGTTTCGGAGGAGACCGGTCAGGTGTCCATGGCCTACAGCGGCCGCATTTTCCGCAATATCAGCGACGAATTCATCCGCCGGGAGCTTTTGGGCGATGAGACCGTCCGCAAGACCAGCTATATGCTCTCCGTCGAGAAGCTGTTCCGCCGGAAGGAGAAAAAAGATGAAGCTGAATGATTTTCTCCGGAACTTTTTCACAAAGAACCTCGGGATGAAGCTGGTTTCCCTTTTCCTGGCCGTTGCTTTCTGGATTGCCTTCGTCAACCTGGCCGATCCGGTCTCCACGGATACCTATCAGCTCCGTCTGACGGTCGAAAACATGGACGAGCATCTGGCCAGCGGCCACTACCTTGAGCTGGCCGACGGCGGCAGCCTCCAGGACAAGGTCCTGGCCGTTACGGTCCGGGCGCACCTTTCCGTGCTGAAAGCCCTGCGCGATTCCAAGAACATCGAAGCCGTTATTTCGGCTTATGTTGACGCCTTCGAGGCTGAAAACGGAGTCCTGAAGATCCACTATGCCGTTGATCCCGGCTACGCGGATGCCATCGATCTGAATTCGCTTTCGAACGCCTCGTATCTGTCGGTCGTCGAAGAAACAATGAGCCAGAAGATCATTCCGATCACCGCTCAGCTGAACGGAACGCCGGCGCCCGGCAACCGTGTGCTCGAGGATGATCCCGATTTCTTCCTGACGAAATATTCGGTCACGCTGTACGGTCCGCCCTCGCAGCTGGAGAACTTCAGCCGGGCTGTCGCAGAGGTCAGTATAAGCAAGGCCTCGGCCAGCGTGACGCAGAACCGTCCGCTCCGTTTCTATGACGAGGACGGCGGCGAGCTTTTTGTGGACGGCAAGGTAATTCTGTCGGATGCGGCAGAGGTCGGCGTGCACGTGCCGGTTTACCGCATCAAGACTCTGAGCCTGGGTGCGGAGGTCAGCGGAACGGCGCCGGAGGGTTATATCTATCTGAACGACCTGGCCTTTTCGCGTGACAGCGTTGAAGTGTTCGGCCTGACGGATGACCTGAAGGATGTGGAGATGCTTCAGCTGCCCGCCATCAGCCTGAACACGCTGACCGGCGAGTATTCGCGCCAGTATCGCCTGGGCGAGCTGCTGGAGCAGCAGTTCGGCGGTGCCATCCGCCTGAACGAGAGCGACGGCACCGTCACGGTCCGTCTGCATACGGCCGCACTGGTGAGCCGCAACATCGATCCGGACCTGAACCGCCTGAGTGTCAACAATCTGCCGAGCGGCTGGAAGGTCGAGACGGTCGGAACGGGACGGCAGCTGGTGCTGTACGGACTGAACGACGATATTGACGCGGCGCTTCGCAGCCTGAAATACTACGCGGATCTGCCGGAGGAGCTGAGAGAAGGCGAGATCGAGCTGGAGCTTCGCCTGGAAGGGCTGCCTTCCTCTGTCACCCTTGAGCAGGGTGCCACCGTCATCCTGCTTCTCACACCGACGGCCTAATAGGATATTTAGATCACTGAAACAGCTACATGCCCCTTCGCATGTAGCTGTTGTGTTAAAAACAAGCATATGGGGGCCTGCATGAAGAATTACCGAATCTCCGTACGCGATTTGGTCGAGTTCATCCTGCGCAGCGGCGATATCGGCGGCGCGGGTCTTTCGGCGTCCCCGGAGCGAGCCTGGGAGGGCAGCCGCCTGCACCGGAAGCTTCAGCAGGAGGCGGGCCCGGGCTACGAAAAGGAACTGTCCCTTTCGTACACCGTTCAGCTTCGGCCGGATCCTAAGCTGTGCGGCGGTCTGACAGAGGAGGAGGCCGACGAGCTGCGCGAGGGCGTGAGCCTGACCGTAGAGGGCCGCGCAGACGGTCTGTTCCTGGCGGATGCGCCCCTTGGTGAAGAAAACGTCCAGCAAAGCCTTCTGGACGAGGCGGCCTGGAATCCGGCCGAGGAGGCATCCCCGATGCATTGGGAGGAGCCTGTACCCATCTGGACGGTAGACGAAATCAAGTCCGTGGACATGCCGCTTGCGCATCTGAGGGAGGACAGCTTCCCCCTGCACTGGGCCCAGGCGGAGGTATACGCCTTCATCATCATGAAAGAAAAGGGCGAGCCGCGCATGCAGCTTCGTCTCAGCTATATCAGCACCGAGGACGAGTCCACGCGCTGCTTCTACCGGACTGTGAGCGCGGAGGAGCTCGAGGCCTTCTGGCAGGAGCTCGTCGGCGGCTACGCGCGCTTTCTTCTGATGCAGGAGGACTGGCTGCACACGCGCAACCGCTCGCTGCGGCAGATGCATTTTCCCTTCAGCGTTTTCCGCCCAGGGCAGGAGCAGATGATGGATACCGTGCGCGAGGCCGCCCGAAGCGGGAAGCGCGTCTTTCTGGAGGCGCCTACCGGCATCGGCAAGACCATGTCGGCCGTCTATCCGTCGCTCGAGGCCCTGCTGCGCGGCGATGAAGAAAAAATATTTTACCTGACCGCCAAGACCGTGGCGGCGTCCGCGCCTCTCGGGGCTCTGTCGCTTCTGGCCGAGCAGGGCGTTCGCCTCAAGAGCGTCGTCATCTACGCCAAGGACAAGATCTGTCCGCTCGAAAAACGCAAATGCAGCGCGGCTGCCTGCCCCTACGCCCGCGGCCATTTTGACCACATCAACGAGGCCCTGCTTACGGCCCTTGAGGAACGGGACCGCTACGAGCGTGACTATCTGCTGGCCCTGGCTGCGCGCTTCGGCGTCTGTCCCTTTGAACTGTCCCTGGACCTGTCGGATTTTGCCGATTTCGTCATCGGCGACTACAATTACGCCTTTGACCCCAGAGTGGCCTTAAAACGCCATTTTAAGGCCAAAAACGCCTATCTTTTGCTGGTGGACGAGGCACACAACCTGGTTGAGCGCGGACGGGGCATGTTTTCCGCCGAGCTCCGGAAAAGCGATTTTACAAAGCTTAAGCGGCTGTTCCCCGCGGCTGCTGCGCCCGTGCTGCACCGTGCCCTCACCCGAAGCATCAAGGCCTTCGAGGAGCTGGCGCAGTCGACGGAGACGCCCTTCACGCTTTATGAGCGGGGAGACGATCCCGGCGAAGAATTCTATTTCACGCTGGACCGCTTTTCCAAGGCAGCCTCTGCCTACATCGAGGAGCATAAGGACACGCCTGCGGGCGTTCCGGATGAGCTGGTCACGCTCTTTTTCGAGGCGCTTTTCTTCCTGCGCATCTGGGACAGTCCGCGCGGCCCCTACGAATTCTACACCGAGCGCTCGGAGCACGATTTCCTTCTGCGCTTCTTCTGCATCAATCCGGCGCCGCTCCTGCAGGAGACCTATGCGCTGGTGCGGGGCGTGGTTTTCTTTTCGGCCACGATGACGCCCTTCGATTATTACGCGACGCTGCTGGACGGCCAGGCCCCGGGATCGTGTCAGCCGGAGCCCGGCTTTGTATGCCTGCCCTCGCCCTTTCTGCCGGATAACGCGCGCACGCTGATAGCGCCTCTGCCGGTTACCTACAGCCGCCGGATGAGCAGCACCGGCATGGTCTGCCGACTGATCGAGGAGACCTACCGGGCACGGCCCGGCCACTATCTGGTCTTCTTCCCCTCCTTTGCCTACATGTCGAGCCTGTACGAAAGCTTCCGCAGAAGCTGTCCGGACATCCCCGTGCGCATGCAGGAAAGCTTCATGGACGATGACGCGCGCTCGCGCTTTCTGGCGGCCTTCGAAGACACGGACGAGCCCTTTCTGGCCTTTTGCGTGCTGGGCGGGCTTTTTGCCGAGGGCATCGACCTGACCGGCGAGCGTCTGATCGGAGCCATCGTCGTCACCGTCGGTCTGCCGCTCATCTGTCCGGAGCGCAACCTCATCCAGATGCACATGGAGGAGACCCATGCGGACGGCTTTGCCTACGCCTACACCTATCCCGGCTGGGGCCGAGTAGTGCAGGCCGCGGGACGCGTCATCCGCACGGAGGAGGACCGCGGCGTCATTCTTCTGATCGACAGCCGCTTCCTGAGCGATACCTACGGGAGCCTTTTCCCGGCCCATTGGAATCCGCGCACGGTCACGGATGAGACCCTGCCGGGAGTATTGAGAGATTTCTGGAATTAACGAAGGAGAAGCCTATGCGATTCTGTTCCCTGGCCAGCGGCAGCAACGGAAACTGCCATTATGCCGAGAGCAGCGGCAGCTGCATTTTGATCGACGCGGGCCTTTCCGGCAAAAAAACCGAAGAAAACATGCGTGACGCCGGGCTGGAGCCGACACGGCCGGAAGCCCTTTTTCTCACGCATGAGCATATTGACCACATCGCCGGGGCGGGCGTCTGGGCGCGGCGATACCGGATTCCGGTATACGCGACCGAGGGCACCTGGCAGGCGATGGGGCCTGCGGCGGAGCGCATTCCTGCTGAGCTGGTGCACGTGATCGGCTGCGAGGAGACCGTCTGCCTCGGGGGCCTGCGCGTGCGTGCGCTTCCGACCTGCCACGACGCGGCGGACCCGGTGGGCTACCTCGTGCAGGACGCGCGGGCTGCCTGCGCGGTGGTGACCGATACCGGCGTGATGACGGAGGAGCTGCTGGAGTCTCTGGCCGAGGCGGACCTGGCCGTTGTCGAGAGCAACCATGACCTCGCGATGCTGATGAAGGGGCCTTACCCGCCGCCCCTGAAGCGAAGAGTGCGCTCAAGCCTCGGGCATCTTTCCAACGATGACTGCGGCGAAACCCTGGCGGTCCTTCTGGGGGCGCGTCCGGACGGGCGCTATCTGCTGGGGCATCTGAGCGAGATCAACAATACCCCGGAGCTTGCGCTTTCCACTGTGCGAAGTGTAGTAGAAGAGCGTCTGGGAAGCGGATATGACGGGCGGATTTCGCTGACGCATCGGGGACTCCCGACGAAGGTTTTTGAATGGTAAGGAGAGGTATATGCTGACGCTTTCTCAGATAAAAATTGCTTTCGGGCCGGAGGAAGGCCCGGCAGAGGTCGAGGCGCGGCTGAACGCGCGGCTGCAGAAGGAGCTCAGACTTCCGGCCTCCGAATACCGGGCGCGCATTCTGAAGCGCTCCCTGGACGCCCGCCGCGGACACGAGTTCGCTTTTCTCTATTCCTTGGCCGTTGAGTCGCCGCAGGAGGCATATCTCCGGAAAAAGCTGGGCGGACGGGAGGGCTTTTCCTTCGGACCGGAGGAGGCAGGCTATCAGCTGCCGCAGCCGGTGAAGCGTCCCGCGAAGCGGCCTCTGGTGGTCGGCTTCGGACCGGCCGGCATGTTCTGCGCCCTGGTATTGGCGCGGGCCGGGCTGTGTCCGCTGGTCATCGAGCGCGGCCGCCGCGTGGAGGAGCGCGCGGAGGATGTGCGCCGTTTTCAGGAGACCCGTGTGCTGGATCCGGACTCCAATGTCCAGTTCGGCGAGGGCGGTGCCGGAACCTTTTCGGACGGCAAGCTGGCGACCGGTGTCAAGGATCGCGGCGGACGCAGCCGCTTTGTGCTGGAGGCGATGGTCGCCCACGGTGCTCCGGAGGAAATTTTATTCGATTACAAGCCGCACGTCGGGACGGACCGGCTGAGAGAGGTGGTGGCCGGTATCCGGCAGGAAATCCTTTCGCTGGGCGGCAGCTTTCAGTTTGAAACCACGCTGGTCGACCTCTGTGTGTCGCCGGCGGGCGCGCTTCAGGGCGCGGTGCTCATGCATGACGGGCAGCGGGAAAGCGTCGAGGCGGACGCGCTGTTTCTGGGCATCGGCCACAGCGCGCGGGATACCTTCCGCATGCTCAAGGAGAAGGGAATCGCGATGGAGCCTAAGGCCTTTGCGGTCGGCGTGCGGGCGGAGCACCGGCAGAGCCTTATCAACGAGGCGCAGTACCGTGAATACGCAAACTGCCCGGCGCTCGGCGCGGCGGACTACAAGCTGACGGCGCATACCTCGTCCGGGCGCGGTGTCTATACCTTCTGCATGTGTCCCGGCGGGCACGTCATTGCGGCCACGTCCGAGGAGGAGGCGGTCGTGACGAACGGTATGAGCAATTATGCGCGCGAGGGCGAGAACGCCAACAGCGCGGTGCTGGTCACGGTTTCCCCTGCGGATTACGCGGGGTACGGCTCGGACAGCACGGATGTTCTTTCGGGTGTTGCCTTCCAGCGCAGCCTCGAAAAAGCGGCCTATCTGGCCGGCGGAGCTGGCTTCCGGGCGCCGGTCCAGCGGATCGGGGACTTCATGGAAAGCCGCCCGAGTACTTCCTTCGGTGCGTCCGTGAGCCCTTCCTACACGGCGGGCGCGGTCCCGGCCGATGTGCGTGCGCTCTTCCCGGCCTTCATCGGCGACAGCCTGGCCGAGGGGCTCGTATCCTTCGGACAGCATCTGCACGGCTACGACGACCCCGATGCGCTCCTGACGGGCGTGGAGTCCAGAAGCTCCTCGCCCGTCCGTATTCTGCGCGACGAAAAAAGCCTGCAGGCCTCGGTATCGGGACTGTATCCGATGGGCGAGGGTGCAGGCTATGCGGGCGGTATCATGTCCGCGGCGATGGACGGAATGCGCGCCGCGGAGGCTTATGCGGAGGGACTCACGTAAAGCGTGGTCTGATGTGTGTAGGTGACGAAGCCGGGGGCAGCGCCCGAGGGCTTTTTGACATAACGGATAAAGGTGGCATCCACGGCGCACTTTCCGCTTCCCAGCGAAGAGTGAGCTGCGGCCAGCTGCGCGGCTTCGATGATACTTTGATCGGTATAGTCGAGGCCTTTTTCTTTGCCGTCAACCAGGAGCACCGTATGGGAGCCGGGCGCGTCCTTGACGTGCAGCCAGAGATCGTAGGGGCGGCTTTGACGGAAGGTGAGGGCATCGTTCTGGAGGTTGTTCTTGCCGACCAGCACCCGGATGCCTTCCGAGGTGGTGAAGGAGAGCGGCTTGGACGCAGCCAGGTTCTTGCTCTTTTTGCGGCTCTTTTTGAGGTAGCCGGCTTCGCCAAGCTCCACTCGAAGATTCTCGAGGTCCGCTTCGCAGTCGGCCAGGCGGAGAGCGTTTTCCAGGCTTTCGAGGTAGCTTAGCTCCTGACGGCTGGCGGCAAGCTGACCGGTGACGGCTTCCTCGGTGCGTTTTTTCTTGTTGTAGCGGCTGTAGAAGCGCTGCGCATTAGCGTTCGGACTGAGGCGGGAGTCCAGCACAAGCTCCACCTCGACGGGCGGGTCCTGATAATAGTCCCAGAGCCTGACGCGGCTCATGCCTTCCTTCAGCTGATACAGATTGGCGGTAATGAGGTCGCCCTTGCGGCGGTCATCCTCGCGGTCCTTCGCCTCCAGCAGCTGTTCCTCCTGCAGCGCGATCTTTTTCCGGACGCGCTCGAGGTTTGTCCCCAGCAGATGGCTGATGTCCCCGGCCTTCTGCTCCAGGCGCGACTTTTTCACCCGCAGCGAAAAATACGCGTCCAGCAGGGCGCCTGCGCTCGGGAAGCGTTCGCTTTCAGTGCCCGAAAGCGAAAGGTAGGGGAAGACCGAGTAGTCAATGACGCGGCCGTCCGGCCCGCGGTAAAGGGTGAATTCGTCCTCGGCGGCGCTGAGCCTGAGAAAGAAGCTGCAGAAGGCGCGGTAGAGCGCGTGGCGGTCTTCTTCGGAAAGATCCGTTCCGGCGGAGCGTTCGTCCAGCCCTGCCAGACACAGGATTTCCCGTGCGGAGAGCGGGCAGAGACCGTTGAACAGAAGGTACAGGCCCTTTTCGAGCGGGCCGTCGAAGCTGCCGATGAGCTCCAGGAAACGGTCCTCACCGGAAAGCTCAAGCGGATTCTCCTTGTGATTGTGGGAGGGCAGCTCGTAGTGCACGCCCGGGACGACCGTCCGGACCGAGCTCATGCCCGCACCGACGTGGCGGACGGCGTCCAGCACCATTCCGTCCTCGCGGACGATGATCAGGTTCGAATGCTTGCCCATCATTTCCAGCACGAGGCGGCGGCGCGTCAGGTCGCCCAGCTCGTTCATCTTTTCAAAGTCCAGGAAGACGATGCGGTCGAAATTGGCCTGCACCGCGCCCAGGAAGCGTGCGTCCTCGAAGTGCTTGCGCAGGAGCATGCAGAAGGCCGGAGGGGACATGGGGGTCTCGGGCTTTAAGGCGCTCAGCTGCAGGCGCGCCGAATCAGCGGCTGCGCTTAACAGCAGTCGCTCGGTATGACCGTCCGCGCGCAGGGTGAGGACGATCTCCTCATTTTCAGGCTGGTAGATTTTGTCGACCCGCGCACCTGTAAGCTTCCGGTTGATCTCCCGGCATACGGCGTAGGTTACACTTCCGTCAAAGGGCATGCATTTTCTCCTTTTCTTGTCGTAAAAGTATTTTATCATACCTCCCGGATTTTTCAATCCTCCGATTTTGTGCAATTAGAGGCACTCAATGCGCGGATGCAGACCTTTTTGGAAATCGCGGGAGGGAGTATAATGTAGTCATAAAAAAGAAAAGGAGGGCATGCCTGTGAGTATGTACGGATTTGATTATGATGAGGCCTATCGCGATTTAGAGAACAGCGGTCTCGACGCGGGCGCCTGCCGTTTGGAGAGTTTAAGCTTTGACCAGCTCAAAGCGAAGCTCAGCCGCAACGGCCTGAATGTCAACCATTATCTTGAAGCTTCCCGGATGAAGGGAGTCGGCAATGCTTCCGGCCGCAATTCGCTGTACGCGGACGTGGAAGAAGCCGAGGAAGAAGAGAAGAGAATCGGTGAGGAGACCTCTGTGTGGTACTTCCCCCAGGAAGCGCAGGAGGCTTTCGCCGAGCAGTTTTCCTACAACTGGGCCGGCTGATTTACGCAAAAAGCGTCTAAAATTCACATCATATAGACAAAAGAGACACCGGAAAGACGGTGTCTCTTTCTTGTTCATGGACAAAACCACGCTTTGCATGGACGGGGCAGAGAAGGTAAGTGTTGTTTGAAAAAAGTCCCGCAAGTCGCTTGACTACGGCATTTTCTTGCTGTAAAATACCACTTATTAAGCGATTCACAACCATTTTCCATAAGGAGGAAACATTTATGCCCAGACATACTTCCAGAGAACTGTTCCTGGAATCCGTAGTGAAGGAGGTCGCGGATTGCGGTCTTGAAAATCTTCGCACGAAGAAAATTGCTCAGCGTGCCGGTTACTCTGAAGCTATGATGTTCCGTTATTTCAATTCCAAGGACGAGATGCTTCGTCAGGCCTTCCTTGTCGTTGATGCCCGCGTTTCTGCCTTGCTGACTAACGGTGATTATCTGGACCGTCTGAACGCTTCCAACGAAGCTGACGATTTCGAGGCCATTGCCCGTGAGGCATGGGAAAAGATTTTCCATTATCTGCTGGATACTCCTTACGATACTCTTTACCTGCTCCGCTTCCGCTACTGCGCCCTGTATGATGAAGAGATCCGCAGCCAGCGCAAGGCTTACCAGGGTGCCTTTGATAAGTATTATGAAGCCATCAGCAAGAAGCTGGGCGTTCCCGTTCAGAGCAACCCCGGTTTCATTCTCAACTATACCTTCGAGCTGACGCTTTGCCTGGCTGAGAAGATCGTTTCCGGCCGTATCACGAACTCTGCCGAGGTTGAGGACCGTCTGTGGGCTACGATTAAGGCAGCCATCCTGACCATCACCAGCAAATGATTTTTTTCTGAGCTTTAAAGCGTCCCTTCGGCAGCTGTCCGGAGGGACGCTTCTTCATGTCCGGATTTTTTGCGCAGCCGATTCCGAGGTTGACATATGCTCGCGGAAACCGTATACTGAAAGAACCCGAAATTACTTATAAGTGAGGCAGTCATGGAACAACAAGCTGTTTCTTTTATTCATGCCGGCAAGACGCCGCGCCCCGTCCGCTCGTCGGAGGAGACGCGCCGCTTCGCCTGGGAATCCCTGAACGGACGCTACGGCCGCGACACGGCCGCTGTCCGGGCGCTTCCTATGGACGAGGTACCGGGCTTTCGCGAAATGTCCGAGTATGATCAATATGATTTGTGTATCGAGCGCATCGCCGCGGAAAGCCGCATCCGCATTTGCGAGGGTGAGCGGCTGAGCGGCGCGTCCACACTGGGCCTGGCCGTTTTTCACCGCGTGCCCACCACGCTGGACGGGGTGCAGGTGTTCTACAGCACCAGCCACCTGACCGTGGATTTTCCGGCAGTCCTTAGGGACGGTGTCGGCGCACTCGAAAAGCAGGTGGCCGAGAAGCTTCGCCTGTGCGAGACAGACCCCGAATATCAGGGCATAACGCCCGACCGGAGCAACTACCGCGGCGCGGATATCACCGGCGCACCCACGGCCGGCCCCATTACCGGTCCGGCTGATGTGCCCGAGCGCCGTCTGCGCTTCTGGCAGAGCTGCGACCGCGTGCTGAAGGCCTTCCGCGTCTGGCACGGCCGCTATCTGGAAGCGTTGGAGGCCAAGACTGCTGAAGGCGGCCCCTACGCAGAGCGCTACGCACAGACGCTCTCGAATCTGCGCCGGGTGCCCTTCGAAACGCCCCGCAGCTTCCATGAGGCCCTGCAGTCCATCTGGTTCACCTTTGCCTTCCTGCGCCTGTGCGGCAACTGGCCCGGCATCGGCCGCATCGACTGGATGCTCGGCCCCTACCTCAAAAAGGACCTTGCCGAGGGCAAAATCACCATGGACGAGGCGCGCGAGCTCATGGCCCACTTCTTCATCAAGGGCTGTGAGTGGGTCGGCGGCGGCCACATCGACTCCGGCGACGCGCAGCATTATCAGAATCTGGTGCTGGGCGGCGTCGATGAAAACGGTGTCGAGGTGACCAACGAGGTCAGCTATCTGGTGCTGGATATCATCGAGGAATTCGGCATCTCCGATTTCCCCACCTCCCTGCGTCTGAACGAAAACACGCCCGAAAAGCTTCTTCGCCGGGCGGCCGAGGTCCTGCGCTTCGGCGGCGGCGCGCTGGCATTCTATGCCGAGCCTACCGTCATCAGGAGCCTGACCGACCGCGGCTACTCTCTGAGCGAGGCACGTCAGTTCGCGAACGACGGCTGCTGGGAGGTCCAGGTGCCCGGGCGCACCTTCTTCCGCTATTCCGCCTTCGATGCCCTGCAGGTTCTGCAGCGCAAAACGCTTCTGGAATACCGTCTGGACGAGGAGGCAATGTCCTACTATGCCCGCTTCGATACCTTCGAAAAGCTGATGCAGCAGGCGGAATACGACCTGAATCTCCGTCAGATGGAAGACCTTTTCATGGAGCGCGCGGCCTACTGCAATCCGGAATTTCCCCGTAAATTCAACAAATTTACGCCCTGCACCACGGTCTCCCTCTTTGAGGAGGGCTGCATCGAAAAGGGTCTGAACTACTGGGAGGGCGGTCCTGTCTATAATCTGAACGCCCTGCACATCGGCGGCCTGATTGACGCCGTCAACGCGCTTTACGCCATCAAGAAGCTTGTCTACGACGAAAAGAAGCTGAGCCTCGGTGAGTTCGTGGCCATCCTGGCGCACAACTGGGAAGGCAATGAGGCGCTGATGACCTACGTCCGCAACCGCTACAGCTACTTCGGCAACGACAACGACGAGGTCGATGAGCTGGGTGCCCGCTATCTGGGCGGCTACGCAGCCGGCTGCCGCACGCTGGACGGACGCATCGGCTACCGCTTTCCGGCCGGCGTTTCCACCTTCGGCCGTCAGGTCGGCTACGCGCACTGCCGCCTGGCCTCCCCGCACGGCTATCAGATCGGCGCAGTGCTGGCGCCCAATACGTCGCCGACGCCCGGCACCGATACCGAGGGCGCGACGGCCATCATCCGCTCCTACTGCAAGCTGCCGATGGAGGAAATGGAGAACGGCGCGGCCCTCGACCTGCGTCTGCTTCCCTCCGCCGTAGAGGGCGAGGAGGGCATCGGCGCCATCGTCGGCCTGCTGAAGGGCTTTGTCATTCTGGGCGGCAGCTTCGTGCAGTTCGATGTGCTGGATGCCGAGACGCTCAGACAGGCCCAGGCTCACCCGGAGGATTACCGCACGCTGCAGGTCCGCGTATCCGGCTGGAACGCCCGCTTCGTCACGCTGGACGAGGAGTGGCAGAACGGTGTGATCATCCAGGCCGAGAATGCTCAGAGCAGCATGTAGCGCTCGGAAGAGTTCCGTTTTTCGCAATCAAAAAACCGCCTGAGGCGACTGTGCCCCGGGCGGTTTTCTTGTGCCGGAATTCAGGTGGAGGGGACGGGAAAGCTCAGGCTGACTTCGCCGGCGGTGAGCTTTTTTTCCTGTCCGTTTTCGATGAGCAGGAGGCCGCCGTCATCGGCGACGCCGGCGACCGCTGCACGGTGCATGAGGCCGTTTTCGCAGTAGCTGACCTCCTTCCCGAGGAGAAACAGGCGCTTCCGGTAGCCATCCAGGTAGGAGGTGCCGGGGAATTGCCCGTAAAACGCGTCAAAACGGCCCAGGAAGGCCTTTGTGAGCTTGTGACGGAGTACGATGAGGTCTTCATCCGAAAGCGCCTCAGAAAGGCAGGCAGCGGCCTTGCCGCGGATTTCCTCCGGGAAGCCTCCTGCCGGCTCGCAGAGATTGAGCCCGACGCCCAGGACGACCGCGTGAGCGGTGCCGTCGCTCTGGCCCTCGGCCAGGATGCCACAGATCTTGCGACCGCGGCGGTAGAGATCATTGACCCATTTGATGTCGACGGGGGCAAGCTCCGGCAGGACCTCCTCCACGGCCTCGGCCATGGCGACCGCGGCGGCAGTCGTGATGAGGGTGACGGAGAAGTCCAGGGAAGCGGGGCGGAGCAGCAGGCTCAGGTAGAGACCGCCGTCGGGGGAGAAGAAGCTCCGGCCCAGGCGGCCGCGTCCCGCGCTTTGCGTCCGGGCGGTGATGACGGTGCCCTCGGGGGCTCCCTGGGCGGCGAGCTCCTTTAACAGCAGATTGGTGGAGGGCAGCTCGTCAAAGCTTTGAATAAAAAATTCCATAGGTTTCAGTCGTGACGGGTATCGTCAGTATAGCATTCGCAGAAGCGGGCGGAGAAGGAGGGCGAAAGGCCCGCCTGAGTCAGATGAGAAACATCGCCGAAGCAGCTCATGCGCCAGTAGGCAGTGCCCTCGCGGCGTTCCTCGGTGTTGAGGAGTGTGAGTGCGGTCGGCAGGGCGACGCTTCCGTGCCAGAGCTGCATGGGCGAGATGTTCAGAAGATGGGACAGAAGGACGCTTTCAACGCCGAAGTGGCAGAAGAGGCAGACGGTGTCGTGGTTGGGACGGGCGGCCCGGTAGACGCGGCCCTCGCGCTCATAGCCGTGCTCGGCCAGCAGCTCGTCCAGTCCGCGGCAAACGCGCTCGTATTCCTCGCGGATCTCATAGCCCGCATAAAGGCTGCCCTCAAACCAGCGGTCAGGGTCGAAATAGACGGGGTCGGAGGTCCACTGTCCGGGCAGACGGTCCCAGAGACAGTCGAGACGCAGAGCTTCATCGGCGCCTTCCTTAAAGGGCGCGTCGAATTCGCGCAGCCAGCCGCAGGTCTCGGCCGTGAGCCCGCGGTCGGCTAGGGTGTAGGAGGCGGTCAGCTTGGCGCGGCCCAGCGGCGAGCAGTAAACGGCCGTGATCGGAACAGAATGAAGGCGCTTGGCTAAAACCAGAGCCTCGCGCCTTCCTTGCTCCGTCAGGCTGTCATGCTCGTAATCAGGATCGCCGTGGCGGATAATCATCAGTTTCATTTTTACTTGTTTTCCCCGATATCAAGGGCCTGCTGCTCGAAGCCGGGCTCCTCGGCGGAGGCGCTTTCGGACGCGGCCGCATCGGATTCCTCTATTTCCTTTTCGTCCGGGATGATAGCCAGGGAGACGACCTTGGCGCCGTTCTCAAGGTCAATGAGCTTGACGCCGGAGGTGACGCGGCCGATCTGGCTGATGCCGGAGCAGGCCAGACGGATGGCGATGGAGGCGGAGGTCAGCAGCATGATCTCCTGCTCGGGCCGTACCATCTTAAAGCTGATGACCTTGCCGGTCTTCGCCTTGATGTTGTAGTAGAGAACGCCCTTGCCGCCGCGCCCCTGGATCTTGAACTCAGCCAGATCGGTGCGCTTGCCCATGCCGCCTTCGGTGACGGCCAGCACGTCCGTGCCCTCGGAGGCCAGCGACGCGCCGACGATGGTGTCGCCCTCGGCCAGAGTGATGCCCTTAACGCCCATGGAGGCGCGGCCGGTGGCGCGGACATCCTCTTCCTTGAAGCGAATGAGCTGACCGCCCTCGGTGGCCATCAGGATGGAGTCCTTGCCGGAGGACTTCTTGACCTCGATCAGGGAGTCGCCCTCCTGCAGATAGATGGCGATCAGACCGTTGGTGCGGATATTGGTGAACTCGGAAATATCGGTCTTCTTCACGATACCCTGCTTTGTGGCCATGAGCAGGAAGCCCTTTTCGCGCTTATCCTTCATCTTGATGCCGGCCGTGATCTTTTCATCGCCGGAGATGGCCAGGAAATTGACGGCGGCGACACCGCGGGCGGCGCGGCCGGCTTCGGGGATATCGTAGGCCTTGATGCGGTAGACGCGGCCCTTCGTCGTGAAGAGCAGCAGGTAGTCGTGAGAGGAGCAGACGAACATGTCCTTAACGAAATCGCCGTCGCGGATATCGAGCGCCTTGATGCCCTTGCCGCCGCGGTTCTGCGCGCGGTACATATCCAGCGAGGTACGCTTCATATAGCCCAGATTGGTCATGGTGATGACGCAGCGCTCATTCTTGATGAGATCCTCCAGGTCGATTTCGCTCTCTTCGTGAGTGATCTTAGTGCGGCGGGGATCGGCGAACTTCTGCTTGATAGCCAGAAGCTCTTCCTTGATGACGTTGTACAGGATGTTTTCGTTGGAGAGGATGGCCAGGTATTCGGTGATCCTGGCTTCCAGGTCGTCGTACTCGGCCTGCAGACGGCTGCGCTCCAGACCGGTCAGGGCACGCAGACGCATGTCAACGATGGCCTGTGCCTGCACATCGGAGAAGGCGAAGCGGTCCATCAGGGACTGCTTGGCTTCGGCGACCGTGGCGGAGGAGCGGATGATCGTAATGATTTCGTCGATATAGTCGAGCGCCTTCAGGAGACCTTCCAGAATGTGTGCGCGGGCCTGAGCCTTTTCCAGATCGAACTGGGTGCGGCGGCGGACGACGTCTTTCTGATGGTCCAGATAGTAGCTGAGCATCTGCAGCAGGTTGAGTACCTTGGGCTCACCGCCGACGATAGCCAGCATGTTGATGGCGAAGGTGTTCTGCAGAGGCGTGTTCTTGTACAGCTGGTTGACGATGAGCTGGGCGTGGGCGTCGCGCTTGAGATCGATGACGATGCGGTAGCCCTGACGGTCGGATTCGTCGCGCAGGTCGGAAATGCCTTCGATACGCTTATCTTTGACAAGCTCGGCAATGCGTTCGACCAGACGGGCCTTGTTGACCTGATAGGGAATCTCGGTGATGACGATGCGCTGCTTGCTGCCGACGTCCTCGATTTCAAGGTTGGCCCGGACAACGCAGCGGCCGTGACCGGTGCGGTAGGCCTGCTCGATTTCGCGCGTGCCGTAGATGGTAGCGGCGGTGGGAAAATCAGGCGCCTTGATGATGGGAAGGATCTCGTCGATCTCGGTGTCGCGGTCCTCGAGAACGTGGTTGTCAATGATCTTGACGACGCCGTCGATGACCTCGCCCAGATTGTGCGGCGGGATGGAGGTGCCCATGCCGACGGCGATACCGCCGGTTCCGTTTACCAGAAGGTTCGGGAAGCGGCTGGGCAGAACCGTGGGCTCCTTCAAGGTTTCGTCGAAGTTCGGGACGAAATCGACGGTATTCTTGTTGATATCGGCCAGCATTTCCATTGAAATCTTGGAAAGGCGGGCTTCTGTGTAACGCATGGCAGCCGCGCCGTCGCCGTCGACGGAGCCGAAGTTGCCGTGGCCGTCGACCAGCATGTAGCGGGTCGAGAAATCCTGCGCCATGTGCACCATGGCTTCGTAGATGGAGCTGTCACCGTGGGGGTGATATTTACCCATGGTATCGCCGACGATACGCGCGCTTTTACGGTGCGGCTTGTCGGGCGAAAGAGAAAGCTCATTCATGGCGTAGAGGATGCGCCGCTGTACGGGCTTCAGACCGTCGCGGACATCCGGCAGGGCGCGGGAGACGATAACGCTCATTGCGTAATCGATATAGTACTGGCGCATTTCGTGCTCCAGATTGACGACTTCGATTTTATCGTGCTGGAAAATGTGTTCCTGTTCCATTCAGACTTCCTCCTTCCCTTAGAAAATATCCACGTTGGTGGCGTAGCGGGCATTCTGCTCGATGAACTGGCGGCGGGGCTCGACCTTGTCGCCCATCAGCATGTTGAAAATGGCGTCTACCTCGGCGGCGTCATCCCACTGGACCTGCAGCAGGACGCGCCGCGCAGGATCCATGGTGGTCTCCCACAGCTGCTCGGGGTCCATTTCGCCGAGACCCTTGTAGCGCTGGACCGTGATATCGTCGTCGCGGCCGAGCTCGTCCATGATTTCGGCCAGCTCTTTTTCGCTGTATGCGTAGTGCGGCTCACCCTTCATGCCGCGCTGGGCGCGGAAGAGCGGGGGCTGGGCAATGTAGATGTGTCCTTCTTCGATGAGCTTCGGCATGAAACGGAAGAAGAAGGTCAGAAGCAGAGTGCGGATGTGAGCGCCGTCAACATCGGCATCGGTCATGATGATGATCTTGTTGTAGCGCAGCTTGGAAATGTCGAAATCCTCATGGATGCCGGTGCCGAAGGCGGTGATCATGGACTTGATTTCGGCATTGCCCAGAATGTGATCCAGGCGGGCCTTCTCGACGTTCAGGATCTTGCCGCGCAGAGGCAGGATGGCCTGCGTCTGACGGGAGCGGGCGCCCTTGGCGCTCCCGCCTGCGGAATCGCCCTCTACGATGTAGATCTCACAGTTCTTGGGGTCCTTGTCCGAGCAGTCTGCCAGCTTGCCGGGCAGACTGGTGGAGTCAAGTGCGGTCTTGCGGCGGGTCAGGTCGCGAGCCTTTCTGGCGGCATCACGGGCGCGGCTCGCGAGAATGGCTTTATCCAGAATGGCCTTTGCAATCTTGGGATTCTGCTCAAGGAAGAAGGTCAGACCGTCGTTTACGACCGCGATGACGGCGGTACGCGCTTCGGCATTGCCGAGCTTCTGCTTGGTCTGTCCCTCAAACTGAGGATCGCCCAGCTTGACGGAGACGATGGCTGTCAGACCCTCGCGGAAGTCGTCGCCCGACAGATTCTTTTCGGAATCCTTCAGCATGTTATTCTTTCGCGCGTAGTCATTCAGCACCTGCGTATAGGCCGTGCGGAAGCCGACCAGATGCGTGCCGCCTTCGGGCGTATTGATGTTGTTGACGAAGGTGAAGGTGTTGTCGTTATAGGAGTCATTGTGCTGAAGCGCGACCTCAACGTAGATGCCGTCCTTCATGCCCTCGGCGTACATGATCTTGTCGTACAGAACGTCCTTGTTCTGGTTGGAGAAGGCGACGAACTCGCGGATGCCGCCCTCATAGTGGAACTTGTCCTTCTGCTCGCGGCCCTCGCGCAGATCCTGGAAAACGATGGTCAGGTTCTTCGTCAGGAAGGCCATTTCGCGGAAGCGGGTCTTGAGGATCTCGTAATCGTAGACGACATCGTCGAAAATGGTATTGTCGGCCAGGAAGGTGACGGAGGTGCCGGTCTTGTTGGTTTCGCCCACGACATGCAGCTTTTCAACGGTACGGCCGCGCTCGAAGCGGATTTCGTGGATTTTGCCTTCGCGCTGGACCTGCACAACAACCCATTCGGAGAGGGCGTTGACGACAGAGGCGCCTACGCCGTGCAGACCGCCGGATACCTTGTACCCGCCGCCGCCGAACTTGCCGCCGGCGTGAAGGACCGTATAAACGACCTCGACAGCGGAAAGCCCGGTCTGCTTCTGGACGTCGACCGGAATGCCGCGGCCGTTATCGGTAACGGTGACGGAATTGTCCGGATTGATGGTAACCGTGATTTTGTTGCAGTAGCCGGCCAGCGCCTCGTCGACGCCGTTGTCGACCAGCTCATAAACGAGGTGGTGCAGACCGCGGGACGAGGTGGAGCCGATATACATACCGGGACGGCGGCGAACGGCCTCCAGGCCCTCAAGGACCTGAATGTTATCGGCTGTATAGCTGCCCTTAACCTCGAGATCAGCCGCGCCTTCCGTGCTTTCGGAATGATAATCGCCATTGGATTTGGCTTTTTTGGCAGCCGGCCTGGAGGGAGCGGAGGCCTCTTGCCCGGTTACCGAAAGGAGGATGTCACGAGCCTCGGCATCAGCCTGATCAAGGCCGGGGTCGAGTGCTGCGTTTTTCTTTTTCTGAGCCATATAATTCTCCTGTTTCTTCTTGATTTTCTGCCGTCAGGCCAAAAATAAAAAGGGGTTGTTGGGTCAACAGCCCCCATTTCGGCGGGTGAAAAGGGCCGATTTTTGCGTTTCAGCGGCATAAAATATCATTGATATTATTGTACCATATCGGGCTGAAAAATGCAAGGAAAATCGAGGTGAAAAAGGGACGGAAAAGCGCATAAATAAAGGATTTTCGGAGGGGTTTGGCGGAGAGGAAAAAGCTTTTCGCCGGGGACGAAAAGAGGGAAAATCCGCAAGCGGAGCTTGCAGAGGGAAGTGCGGCGCTGCGCCGCAGGGAAGTCTCAAAACGCGTGGCGTTTTGAAAGGGAAAATGGTCGGGACCTTTTCTTTGTTTTTCCTGCTGTGGTTTGACAGTGGGAAGGCGTTGGAGGTATAATTTTATTATCAATTTTTCGGAGGAGATGAGCTGATGCGGGAGGGCGATAATGCGTTTTTTGAAGCCTACACGAGCGTAGATAAAATCTGCGGCGAAATATATAATTGTACGAACGGCACGTCTGTCTATATAGAGCAAATGGAGCAACTGTCCGCGGAAGGCGAAAAAAATGTCCTGTCGTGGGCGGATGATCTCAGCGGGCTAAAGCGTGCCCGTTGGGTGCGCAATCAATTGGCTCATCAGACTTTTCTGTATCAGCTGAGCGAGGAGAAGGATCTTCGGTTCATCCGAAAATTCTATACTCGCTTGCTGAACGGGACGGATCCGCTCGCAAGTTTAAATCGGAACATGACGGAGATTGAAGTGCTTCGGGGAAGGCCTGCGGAACGACGCGAGACGTCGGCGGCGGAAGTGCCTGTTTCGATACCTGTATCAAAGCCCTTTGAGCCCGCGTCGGTAACCAAGCAGTTTGAACCTGTGCCGGAAGAGCCGGCCCGGCCTCAGAAGAAAAAGCGTTCATGGGGTGCGCTTCTTTTTGAAATTCTTGCCGCAGCCGTGCTTCTCCTCTTCGTCCTGTATTGGCTTATTTAGGAAAGGCGAGTTTCCCGGCAGGTTTTTCCCGAAGCTGCCAGAGCAAATTTTGCTTCGGCAAGATTTGCTTTTTTCCCACTTCCCTTTTCCCTTAATCTTTGTTATACTTCATCAGTAACACAACTTATCCCACTCTTTGAGGAGGTTTCTTCTTTTGAGTATTTTCGCAACGCGAAGCGCAGCTGCCGCACAGGCCGCTGTCGACGGAATTTACGAAAACGTGTCAAGACGCATCTCCGCGGCGTCGCAGGACGTATGTCCGGTCGAGCTCGTCAAGAGCTTTCTGGACCTTTGTCATGCGCAGTCCTGCGGAAAATGCACGCCCTGCCGCGCGGGCCTCGGACAGCTTTCCCGCATGCTGGAGCAGCTGCTGAACGGCGATGCGCCGGAGGGCATTCTGAATAAAATCGAAAAGACGGCGCAGGTCATCGCTGACTCGGCTGACTGCGCCATTGGCTATAACGCGGCCGACATGGTCCGGACGAGCCTGCAGGCTTTCCGCGACGATTTTACGGCGCATCTGTCCGGCAAGTGCCTGGCGTCTCACGGGGCGCCGGTGCCCTGTCAGGCGGCCTGCCCGGCCGGGGTCGATATTCCCGGCTATATTTCGCTGATTGCGGACGGGCGTCCGGCGGATGCTGTCCGTCTGATCCGAAAGGACAATCCTTTCCCGATTGCCTGCGCTTACATCTGTGAGCATCCCTGCGAGGCGCACTGCCGCCGCAGCATGCTGGATGCGCCCTTGAATATCCGCGGGCTGAAAAAGTACGCGGCGGTTGAGGGCGGCGAGGTGCCGCAGCCTGCCTGCGCGGCACCGACCGGCAAAAAGATCGCGGTTATCGGCGGCGGGCCCTCCGGCCTTACCTGCGCCTATTATCTGGCGCTGATGGGCCATTCCGTGACGGTGTACGAGCGTCATCAGAAGCTCGGCGGCATGCTGCGCTACGGTATTCCGAGCTACCGTCTGTCCCGCGAGGAGCTGGACCGCGAGATCGAATCGATTCTCTCTGTCGGCATTGAGGTGCATACCGGCGTCGAGTTCGGAAAGGACATCACGCGTGAGGAGCTTGATGAGCGCTTTGACGCGGTTTACACGGCGATCGGTGCGCAGCTTGAGAAAAATGCCCGGCTGGAGGGCTCTGACGCCGAGGGCGTCGTGTCCGCGGTCGCGCTTCTGGGCGGCATCGGCGACGGCATACTGCCGGATTACAAAGGCAAAAAGGTGGCCATTATCGGCGGCGGCAATGTCGCGATGGATGCCACGCGCACCTCGCTCCGTCTGGGCGCGGAGAAGGTTACCTGCGTCTATCGCCGCCGTCAGTGCGATATGACGGCGCTGCCCGAGGAAATCGAGGGCGCGCTGGCGGAGGGAGCGGAGCTTCTGACGCTGGAGGCCCCGGTGCGGGTCGAAAAGGACGAAAACGGCCGCGCTGCCTATCTGGTCACGCAGCCTCAGCTGATCGGCGAGATCGATTCGCACGGTCGTCCGCGTATTTCCGCAGCGGCGCTTCCCGAGCGTAAAATGCCGGTGGATATTGTGGTTCTGGCTATCGGCCAGGACGTGGACAAGAAGCTTCTGGAGGGCGCAGCCTTTATGGGCGGCGACTGCGAAACCGGTCCCGCTACGGCCATCAAGGCGATTGCGGCCGGCAAGAAGGCGGCCTTCGACATCGATAAGAGTCTGGGCTTCTCCCACGATATTTCCGTGGATGTCGCGCTGCCGGCGCCTAAGGCGGAGAATAAGCCCCGCCGTGCGCGCATCAACCTGAGCGAGCGTGAGGCGCTGGAGCGAAAGAATGACTTTGAGCCGATCGAGCGCCTGATGACCTGCGAGGAAGCCTGCGGCGAATCTTCACGCTGCCTGCACTGTGATTTTTACGGCTGCGGCGCGTTTAAAGGAGGCAGAAGAGAAGAATGATCAAGCTTACGGTTGACGGCCGCCTTGTCGCGGTCGAAGAGGGAAGCACCATTCTGGAGGCGGCGCGTATCGCCGGCACTGCCATTCCCACCCTCTGCTATTTGAAGGATATCAATGAAATTTCGGCCTGCCGCATCTGCGTGGTCGAGGTCGAGGGGCTGGACCGTCTGGTGCCCGCCTGCTCTGCCAAGGCGGCGGAGGGCATGGTGGTCCGCACGAATACGCCCCGTGTGCGTGAAGCGCGCGAGACCAATCTGAAGCTGATTCTGGCCGAGCACAACGAAAGCTGCTCGACCTGCGTGCGCAGCGGTAACTGCAGTCTGCAGAGCCTGGCGGCGGATTTCAACCTGCAGGGCAACGAGTACGGAAAGAGCTTTAAGGGGGCTCCCTGGGACGCTTCCAACGTGCTTATCCGCGATGAAAGCAAATGCATCCGCTGCATGCGCTGCGTGCAGATCTGTGATAAGGTCCAGTCCCTGTCGGTCTGGGATGCGATGGGGTCGGGCGGCCGCGCCAAGGTGGTAGTGGCCGACGGAAAGAGCTTCAAAGAGGCGGCCTGTGCCCTATGCGGTCAGTGCATCACCCACTGCCCCGTCGGCGCCCTGTACGTGCGTGACGATACCCGTACGGTGCTTGACAAGATTGCCGATCCCGATACCGTGACGGTATGCCAGGTGGCGCCTGCAGTCCGTTCCGCCTGGGCCGAAAGCCTGGGACTTTCGAAGGAAGAAGCCACGCTCGGCCGCATGACCGCGGCTCTTAAGCGCCTCGGCTTTGACTATGTTTTCGACACCGATTTCGCGGCCGACCTTACCATCATGGAGGAGGGCAGCGAGCTGCTCGAAAAGCTTAAGAAGCGCTCAAACGAAAAGCTTCCGCTCTTTACCTCCTGCTGCCCCGGCTGGGTTCGCTTTGTGAAGCGCGAATACCCGGAATTTGTCGGACAGCTGTCCAGCGCGAAGAGTCCGCAGCAGATGTTCGGCGCGGTCACCAAGAGCTATTTTGCCGAGAAGGCCGGCCTTGATCCGCACCGCATTTTTGTCGTGTCCATCATGCCCTGCACGGCCAAGAAGGCTGAGTGCGCCGAGAGCAACCAGAACGATGCCTGCGGTGATCCCGATGTCGATCTGTCCCTTACCACGCGTGAGCTGGCCCGCATGATCCGCATGAACCGCATCGACGTCAGGAGCCTTTCCGAGGAGCCCTTCGATTCTCCTCTGGGCGAGTCGACCGGCGCAGCTGTCATCTTCGGCGCGACCGGCGGTGTTATGGTCGCGGCGCTGCGTTCGGCCTACTTCCTGCTGACCGGGAAGAACATCGACCCCGATGCCTTCAAGGCAGTGGCCGGTCCCGAAAGCCGCAAGGAAGCCGAGGTCGAAATTCCCGGCTTCGGAAAGCTTCGCATCGCTGTGGTGTCCGGTCTGGCAAATGCCCGGGCGCTGCTGGAGGACCTGAAGAACGGACGTGTCTCCTTCGACTTTGTCGAGGTCATGGCCTGCCCCGGCGGCTGTGCCGGCGGCGGCGGACAGCCTATCCATGACGGTCTTGAGTCCGCTGCCTGCCGCAGTCAGATTCTGTGGCAGCTTGACCGCGACAGCGCCATTCGCTATTCGCACGAAAACCCTGAGGTGAACGCCCTGTATAAAAATTATCTGGGCGCGCCCCTCAGCGAAAAGGCTCATCATCTGCTGCACACCGATCATAACGGCTGGCAGCTGTAAAAACCGCAAAATAAAATCAGGCTTGCCTGAGACGCGCAACCGTCCCGGGCAAGCCTTTTTTTCAGTCAAGATAGCCTTCGCGGACCGAAAGCTCAAAGCGCTGCTGAAGCTTTTTCATGTCCTCGTCGCAAAGCGTCTGCAGGATCGGACGTTCGCCGATCTTCATGTAGCATTCGGCACCCTTTTCGGCGGTTTCGATCAGGCCGAAGGTTTCGTCCAGATCCTCGCCGGAGCCGTAGATTCCGTGCTGCGCCCAGACGACCAGGCGGGCGGTCTTCATTTTTTCCGCGGTGGCCTCGCCGATTTCATTCGTGCCGCAGAGCATCCAGGGCAGGACGTTGACGCCGTCGGGGAAGACAACGATGCACTCGGTGCACATCTGCCACAGCGTTTTCGTGAAGGCCTTTTCGTTCAGCGTGTGTACGTAGCTCATCGCCAGCAGATTAGCGGGATGGCAGTGCATCACAACGCGGTTTTTCGGGTTGACCTGAAGACGGACAGTGTGGCTCATGAGGTGCGCGGGAAGCTCCGAGGTGAAGCGGCCGCCATCGCTGTAGCCCCACAGGAGCTCCGCGTCGGTGCCGTTTGCGGCGATGCGGATGAGACCTAAGTTTTTGGCGGGGTCATATTTGACATTCTTGAAATATTTGCCGGTGCCGGTCACCAGGAAATAGCGGCCGATCAGGGCCCCGGCATTGAAATTCAGGGGAATACGGCGCAGGACCTTCCGGCCGATATAGGGGCGGACCTGCTCCTCGTCCAGCAGCAGGCTTACATTGCCGCCGTTGCGCTCGTCCCAGCCGTGGTCATACATCAGGGAGACGGTGCGGATCATCTCGGTCATAAAGGGGGCTTTTAAGATATTCTTCATATGCGCTTTACCAAAACCTTTTCTTCGTATTCTTTGACCAGCGGATACCAGGCGCCGTCCTCGGGGACGCCCTGGGTGCGGCAGTATTCGGCCCAGACCTCGCCGAAGGGCAGGGTCTTCAGTTCGTCCTGCATGACTAAGAGCTCGCTCAGACGGCTCTCGTTCTGCAGTGCCGCCAGCGTTTCGTGCGGGGTCAGAAGAGCCAGGAGGAGCGCCTTCTGGGTGTTGCGGAAGCCGAGCGTCCAGGCGGCGATGCGGTTCACGGAGGCGTCGAAGTAGTCAAGCGCCATGAAGACGCGGCCGTCCAGCCCGCCGCAGCGGACGATTTCCTTGCACAGCTCCTTCGTTTCGTCGTCCAGAAGCACCACGTGGTCGCTGTCCCAGCGGACCCCGCGGGTGATGTGCAGGGCGATCTGCGGGAAGAAGCACATAAGCGCCGGGATCTTGTCGCTGACGACCTCGGTGGGGTGGTAGTGCCCGTTGTCCATGAGCGGGATGCACTTGTCCCGGTTCAGGGCGGCGTAGCTTAAGGTCCATTCGGCGGAGCCGACGGTGTAGGCCTCGACGCCGATGCCGAAGACCTTGCTTTCGACGCAGGGCTTGACCAGATCGAAATCGAAGGGCTCGCTGAGGATCTCGTCGATGGCCTCTTTATAGCGCATGCGCGGGCCGAGACGGTCGGCGGGGATGTCCTTATAGCCGTCGCCGGTCCAGATGTTCATGGTGCAGGGCTGGCCGAGCTCGCGGGCCAGATATTCCGAGATGCGGATGCAGGCCTTGCCGTGATTGATCCAGAAACGGCGGGTCTCTTCGTTCGGGCTGGAAAGGGTGAGGGGATCGCACATGGGGTGCGAGAAGAAGGTAGGATTAAAGTCCGCGCCGACGCCGTGCTTTTTGCAGAAGTCGACCCAGCGGGCAAAGTGGCGGGGCTCCAGCTTGTCGCGGTCGGCCCAGTCGCCGTCCTCGAAGATGGCGTAGGACGCGTGCAGGTTGATTTTCTTCGTGCCTGGACAGAGCTTCAGCACGAGCTCGAGATCTGCCATCAGTTCCTCGGGCGTGCGGGCGCGGCCCGGGTAATTGCCGGTGGTCTGGATGCCGCCGGTCAGGGGCTTGGAAGGATCGGTGTCGAAGCCGCGGACGTCATCGCCCTGCCAGCAGTGCAGGGACAGCGGGGCGCCTGCCAGCTTTTTCATGGCGGCTTCGCAGTCAATGCCGAGTGCCGCGTATTTTGCTTTTGCTTCCTGATAACTCATTTTGAAGCCTCCATCTGGATGATTAGGTTGCCGATAGCCGTGGCCTCAATGGGAAGGGCCACGATTTTTTTCCCGGTGAAAAGGGCGGTCTGTTCGTTTAAATAACGGTTTTTCGCGCCGCCGCCCACAATGTAGAGCTCATCGTAGGTCCGGCCGGTCAGCGACTCCAGCTCTTCGATGGCGCGGCGGTAGCACTCAGCCAGAGAGCGGAAGACGCTGCGGAAAAGGTCCGGCTCCGAAAGCTTCTCCTCGCCGAGCGCATGAAGGATTTCTTCCTTCATGGAGGCGGGGGCCATGAAGCGGCTGTCGTTCGCGTCGAAGAGCTTACCGTAGCTGCTTTCGCGGCTCAGGTCGGACATGGCGACAAAGTCGGTGCCCGTTTCGTTTTTCAGGTTCTGGATGATCCAGAGGCCCATGATGTTTTTCAGATAGCGGATGTAGCCGATGCCGCCCTCATTGGTGAAATTGGCCCGGCGGCTGGCCTCGCTCGTGTTCGGCTTGTGCGTCTTCGCGCCGAGCAGGCTCCAGGTGCCGCTCGAGAGGAAGAGGGCTTCCTCGGGCATGGGGATGCCCGCAACGGCGGAGGCGGTGTCGTGCGTGGCGCAGAGCACCAGCTTGATGCCCCTGTAGCGGCCGATGACGGTGCCCGGCTGCGAAAGCGGCTTAAACAGGGCCCTGGGAAGCCCCAGGCGTTCGATCAGCCAGGGATCGTATTCCTTCGTCTGCGCGTTGACCAGGCCGCCCGTTGTGGCGTTGGTATATTCGTGAGCGGCAGTGCCTGACAGCATCCACATCAGATATTCCGGCATGAGCAGGAAGTCCGTTACGCCCTCAAGACGCCCGGCCGTCTTATCGGCGAAAAGCTGGTAGACGGTGTTGAAGGGCTGGAACTGGATGCCGGTATGCGCGTACAGCTCCTCGAAGGGGACGAGCGCATGGACGGCGCCGACCGCTTCCTGCGTGCGGCTGTCGCGGTAGGCGTAGCAGGGCAGGACGGGCCGGCCGTCCGAAAGGAGCACATAGTCGACGCCCCAGGTATCGATGGAGAGGCTTTCGATCGCGCCGAAGCGCTCAAGCGCACGGTCGATGCCGCGCCGCACATTTTCCTCCAGCGCGGCGAGGTTCCAGCACAGATGACCGTCCAGCTCCTCTGCCCGGTTCGGAAAGCGGAAGACCTCTTCCGTACATAAATCGCCTGCCTCGTTTTTCCAGCCGACGATGTGGCGGCCTGAGGATGCACCGATGTCAATTGCCAGAAAATATGTCATAATACCTCCGGTAGTACACGCTTTTTCTTCGGTTCATTTTACCACATGCCGACCGGTAAACGCAAATAAAAATCTGCGGAAGCTTAGCGTCCGGCGGGCAAAATAAGAGCCCCTTTTCCCGGAGATTCAGGTAAAAGGGGCTAAGCTTGGCTCAGTCTTCGTTAATGCGGTGGAAGCCCTTGCCGTTGCCGAAGACGCCGACGGTTTCGGTGACGGTCATAAAGGCATGCGGATCGATTTCGCGCACGATGCGGCGGATGCGCGGCACCTGCCAGGTGGAAATGACACAGTAGAGCATGGAGCGCTTTTCGTCCGTATAGGCGCCGCGGGCATCCAGAACGGTGACGCCGCGGGCGACCTGTGTCATGATGGCATGGGCCATTGTCTGCTCCTCGTTGGTGATGATGAAGATGGCGCGGCGTTTGTCGATGCCGTCATTGACATAGTTGTTGGCGATGGTGGAGATGACCGTGGCCGCCAGGGTCAGGACGGCGATGTCGATGCCGTCCGAGAACGCAAAGAAAGTGAACAGGACGCTGTTGAAAACCAGATTGGGAAGGCCCATGCTTACGCCGAAATACTTGTTCAGGATCTGGGCAATGATATCGGTTCCGCCTGCCATGCCGCCGTAGCGAAGGAGCAGGCCGATGCCGGCGCCGTTCATGACGCCGCCCAGGACGACGCCCGTCAGCTGGCTTTCGTACGGGATCTCAAAGCCCTGCAGGAGCTCAAGCGCTACAGAAAAAATGACCGTTCCGTAGATGGAATACCACAGCGCTCGGGCGCTGATGAGTTTCCAGACTAAGATAAAAAGCGGGATGTTCAGAATGAAATACATGAGCGAAACATTCCAGCCGAAATGATAGTTCAGAAGCAGCGAAAGGCCGGCAAAGCCGCCGCTTAAGAGGTGAAGCGGGCGATAGAACAGATTGGTGCCGAGGGCGCTGATGGCGCTGCCGACGGTCATAATCAGAAGAATACGCAGGATAGAACCGAAATCCTCTCGTTTAGCAGTAGACATAACGAAACTCCTTCGCATAGTAATCGCCTCATTCTACCACGGAACGCCTTTTTCTGCAAGGAAATTTGAGGGGAGCGTGCTGCGGAAATGTTCAAAAAGCGAAGCAAAACGTTCCTTTGTGAATTTCGCGAGGGTGTAGAAAAATCTTGACAAAGCCTGATGAGTATAATACATTACAATCGTAACTTGTCTCCTCGCTTTTTGCGTTTTTCCCTTTTGTGTCCTTTGCTTATAAGCAGAAAGGAGCTCCCATGAAACATGCACGCAAAATCCTGTCGGT
>JAZRWR010000117.1:0-4046 GCA_045599825.1 Bianqueaceae bacterium
CCGTTTCCTTCTTGCCGAAGCCGACAAAGACGGAGGTGGTTCCGAATTCATAGAGGTGATGGTAGAGGGCTTCGCCGCCCAGAGAACCGATATTGGTGATGTAGGCGGAGGAGAAGAAGGGCAGTCCTTCTTCGATGCTCATCGGCAGAATGCCGTGGAAATCCAGGCGTTTCAGGAAGCCGACCGCCAGGCTGATGAACCAGCGCGGGAAGCGGGCAAAGATGTTCAGAAGTTTTTCGGTACCGTTTTTGGAGCCGCTTTCCGTCATGATGATTTGCAGCTGATTGTCCAGCTTGGAGGCGATCTCCAGCAGGGAATCGTGCTCATCGACCTCGGTTACGGTCTGGAATTCCTTGCCTTCCTCGGAAAGCGAGGTTTTGGCTGCCAGAGAGAACTTGAGGTATTTGCGGGCGAAAATGTGCTGGCCGGCTACGAAACGGTTCAGCTTGGGATGCTCGGCAAAGGACCGGGCAGTGGCTGCCATGACAAGGTGCGTGTAGGACAGCCCCTTGTATTCGTTTTTGCGCAGGCTGCGAAGCAGCTCCTCGGTCCCGGTGATGTCGCATTTGAATTCGTAATAGACGAGAGCGTCATAACGGTATTTCATGATATAGGGCATCAGCAGGTTGAGGGGAGAGTTATGACGAAGAAGAAAACCGTCCTTCCGGTCACCGATACGTCGCTTGACATTTTCGTACATAAGAGGATGTCTCCTTTGAAATTGATTACCGATTATTGCTATTATACACCATTATGGAGAACATTGCAAATCTTAGCGCCCGCTAACCGTATTTGCTTTGAGTGCACACGTAAAAAAACCGCCTTCCCGGGAAAATTCCGGGGAAAGCGGTCATTGACTTATCAGAAATCCAGGTTATTGACGGTACGGGGGTAGGGGATGACGTCGCGGATGTTGGCCATGCCGGTCGTGTACATGATCAGACGCTCAAAGCCCAGGCCGAAGCCGGCGTGATGGGTGGAGCCGTAGCGGCGCAGGTCCAGATACCACCAGTAATCCTCGGTCTTCATGCCAAGCTCGCGGATGCGGGCCTCCAGCACATCCAGACGCTCCTCACGCTGAGAACCGCCGCACAGCTCGCCGACGCCGGGGACCAGAAGGTCAGCCGCGGCAACGGTCTTGCCGTCGTCGTTCAGGCGCATGTAGAAGGCCTTGATTTCCTTGGGATAATCGTAGACGAAGACAGGGCGGCCGAAGACCTTTTCGGTCAGGTAGCGCTCGTGCTCGGTCTGCAGGTCGCAGCCCCACTCGGGGATATAATCGAAGACATCGCCGGCCTTTTTCAGATGCTCGATGGCTTCGGTATAGGAGCAGCGGGCGAAATCGCTTTCGGCGACGTGATGCAGACGCTCCAGCAGGCCCTTGTCGACGAATTCGTTGAAGAAGGCCAGCTCGTCCTTGGCGTTCTCAAGCAGATAGTTGATGACGTACTTGAGCATGTCCTCTTCCAGATTCATGTCGTCATTGAGGTCTGCGAAGCAGATCTCGGGCTCGACCATCCAGAATTCGGCGGCGTGGCGCTGGGTGTTGGAGTTTTCGGCGCGGAAGGTCGGGCCGAAGGTGTAGATGTTGCGGAAGGCGCAGGCGTAGGTTTCGCCGTTCAGCTGGCCGCTGACGGTCAGGCTGGCTTCCTTGTTGAAGAAGTCCTGCGTGTAGTCGATTCTGCCGTCCTCGGTGAGGGGCGGCTTCTCCATGTCGAGCGTGGTGACGCGGAACATTTCGCCGGCACCCTCGCAGTCACTGCCGGTGATCAGGGGCGTGTTGACGTAGACAAAGCCTTTCTCCTGGAAGAATTTGTGGATGGCAAAGGCTGCCAGGGAGCGGACGCGGAAGACCGCCTGGAAGGTGTTGGTGCGGGGACGCAGATGCGCGATGGTGCGCAGATATTCAAGCGTGTGGCGCTTCTTCTGCAGGGGATAGTCGGGCGTGGAGAGGCCTTCGACCTCGACCTCAGCCGCGTGGATTTCGTAGGGCTGCTTGGCTTGGGGAGTCAGCACGAGCTCGCCGCGGACGATGATGGCGCTGCCGACGCTCAGATGGCTGATCTCGTCGAAGTTCGCCACTTTTTCGGCCTCGTAAACGATCTGGACGGTGTTGAAGCAGCTGCCGTCATGCAGAACGATGAAGCCCAGGGACTTGGAATCGCGGATGCTGCGGACCCAGCCGGAAACCTGGATAAGGGAACCGCCCAGAGAGGCGGCCTGTTTTTCAAGATCGCGAAGTAAAATGGTTTTCATGGTTAGCTCCTGATAGATATGAAAGATCGGGCACTCGTCGAAGTGTTTATTTCTGAGCTTCGGCGGTGTGAAGGGTTACGTCGTGGTAGCCGCCCTCCACGATGCTGGTGGCGGAGACCAGAGTCAGCTTGGCGTTCTGCTGCAGCTCCTCGATAGTCAGGCAGCCGCAGTTGCACATGGTATGACGGACCTTGGAGAGGGACAGGCTGACATTGTCCTTCAGCGAGCCGGCGTAGGGAACGTAGGAATCGACGCCTTCTTCGAAGGCCATCTTCTTGGCGCCGCCCAGATCGTAGCGCTGCCAGTTGCGGGCACGGTTGCTGCCCTCGCCCCAGTACTCCTTGACGTAGGTGCCGTTGACCATCAGCTTGCTGGTGGGCGACTCATCGAAGCGGGCAAAGTAGCGGCCCAGCATCAGGAAGTCGGCGCCCATGGCCAAAGCCAGAGTCATGTGATAATCGTATACGATACCGCCGTCCGAGCAGATCGGGACGTAGATACCGGTTTCCTTAAAGTATTCGTCGCGGGCGGCTGCGACCTCGATGACGGCGGAGGCCTGTCCGCGGCCGATGCCCTTCTGCTCACGGGTGATCCAGATGGAGCCGCCGCCGATACCGATCTTGACGAAGTCGGCTCCGGCCTCGGCCAGGAAGCGGAAGCCGACGCGGTCGACGACGTTGCCGGCGCCTACCTTGACGCTGTCGCCGTAGCGCTCGCGGATGAATTTCAGGGTGCGGGCCTGCCATTCGGAATAGCCTTCGGAGGAGTCGATGCAGAGGACATCCGCGCCGGCCTCGACCAGGGCGGGCACGCGCTCCTCATAGTCGCGGGTATTGATGCCGGCGCCGACGATATAGCGCTTGTTGGCATCCAGCAGCTCGTTGGGATTGTCTTTATGAGAAGAATAGTCCTTGCGGAAAACGAAGTAGAGCAGCCGGCCGTCATCATCGACAATGGGCAGGGAATTCAGCTTGTGATCCCAGATGATGTCGTTGGCGAGCTTCAGGGAGGTGTCCTTGGGGGCCGTGACCAGATGCTCCAGCGGAGTCATGAAGTCGGAAACGGGGGTCGTGGCATCCATGCGGGAGACGCGGTAGTCACGGCTGGTAACGATGCCGAGCAGCTTGCCGTTGGGCGAGCCGTCCTCGGTGACAGCCATGGTATTGTGGCCGCTCTGCTCATAGAGGGCTAACACGTCGGAGAGGGTGTCGGTGGGACGCAGATTGGAATCGCTGGTAACGAAGCCGGCCTTGTAATTCTTGACGCGGGCGACCATGGCGGCCTCATTCTCGATGGACTGGGAGCCGTAGATGAAAGAGATGCCGCCCTCCGTAGCCAGAGCGATAGCCATGCGTTCGCCGGAGACGGACTGCATGATAGCGGAGGTGAGGGGGATATTCATGCAAAGGGGACATTCCTCTTCCCCCTTGCGGTATTTGACCAGAGGAGTTTTCAAGCTTACATTGGCCGGAATGCACTCGGCAGAGGAATAACCGGGAATCAGAAGATATTCGCTGAAAGTGCGTGAAGGCTCGGTATAATAGTGTGCCATAAATGATCTCCTTATTTCAATAAGCAGTTTATTAAAAGTCATTATAGGTTGGCAGGAAACGAATGTCAAGCGGAAAAAGAGGAGTCCGGAGCAGCGCATGTAAGGTTACAATAGATGTGAGACTTTCTCCAAATGAAAATAGCGACAGAATCTGTTAGAATGTGTTTACCCCTAAACCATGACTAACGGAGGACTCTGTCGCTATGGAGAGTATAACACACATCGAGCGTTATTGGCC
>JAZRWR010000118.1:0-8683 GCA_045599825.1 Bianqueaceae bacterium
GATGAAGGTACGACCTATTACATTTTCAATGCAGTCGGTGCAACTTATGAAGATATGGAGGCCTACATCAACGTATTGAAGGCAGACGGCTTTGTGCAAAGATATGATGGCTCCGATTCCGTTCTCTATAAGGATCTCGGAGGAGAATATCTTGTGTTCAGTTCTGTTGAAGCCTTCAATGACTCGGATATGATGAGTGTCGGGATGCACAGAACGAAGAATCCGAACGATATGTAATCTCCACAAAGAAAGGATTGATAAAATGAAAAAGATTTTAGCTTTAATACTTGCACTTACGATGGCACTTGCTCTTGCGGCTTGCGGTGGAAAAGAGCCTACGGAAACTCCGGAAAATTCTTCGGAGTCCGGCAATAATCAAAGCCAGCCCGAGCAGAGCGAAAACTCCGCTCCGGAGGGCGCGGTCACTGATGAAACGAAGCTCGGTGAGTCCGTGACCTACTATGTAGACGGAGAGAATTTGTATCTCAAGATCAAGACCTCGTACGAATTTGATGCTCATCAAGCATATATTGATATTGTGAATCCCGGCTTCTATCTGACTAGAAATTCGCAGTTCATCACACAGTGCATCTTTGCCAGCGGCCGTGATTTCGATGAAAACTTCGATAAGGAATGGTTCGACGGGATCTACGTATTCAAGCTGGATAACAGCATGATCAGCGGTCTTGCTGCAGATGATTCGGAATGGGTCAGCAAGACATGGACAATGATGCTGTACGAAGGCGAAAGCGGGCTTGTGATCGGACAGTGGCTGATCGTTCTTGAGGGCGGCGGAAAATATCACTTCGAATTCAAGGATTCCTGGCTCCGCGGCGCCGGCGAAGAGAGAAAGACCGAAGAATTCGACAGTCCGGAAAAAGAAGTCGAGTCCTGGTTCAGCTATAAAGCAGATGAAAGCTACGACGAATGGGCCGTGTTCAATTTCGACGGATATTATCTGGAAGAGACCGACCCGTCCGGATATGATAAGTATTACCTCTTTATTTGCCCGGAGGGCGACTATACCACCTACGAGGAGGCCGATGCGGTCGATCTGAGCTATGCCGGTATCGGCGGTTTCGAATATTCGAAATGTCCTTACCGCTTCGCGTTTGAACAGTACGGAATCGAACCGGGCAAATACACCATGGTGCTTGCCAAGATGGGCGGCGATGTAGAAATTCAGTTCGCCGCCGAGAAGAAGAGCCCTACCGATTGGCGGATGGATTTCTCAAATGTCAAATGCCCCAGGCTTGACAGCAAGCATGACGGATATCCCGAGCATGTTCCGACCGATCCGGAAGAAGGCGGCGAAAGTTCGGACAGCGCCGTTCTGAAGCTCTGCGGACTCACCCTGAACGATATTCTGACAAGCGCAGGAAAATCGTTAGGCGAAATCACGGAAGCCGCCGATGCGTTTGCGGCTCCCGTATACTGTGAGGATACCTCCTTCGCCTCCTTCGAAGCCTGGCTGGGGGCTCTGGCCGAAAACTGCCGGAATGCCTCCACTGACGGCAAGCTCTATGAAGATGAGTTTACCTGGACCGAAATCAATAGCTTTGAGCTTGATCCGAATGCAATCAACGTAATTCTGTTTATTTACAAAACGAGCGGACATTCCATCTATGTGACGGCCTCGAATGACGGCGCGGTCGAAGGCGCCTTCTCCTGCCGGATCCAGGTCTATTAAACTGATTGAACCCCCGGGACCTGCTGCAATTGCAGCAGGTCTTTTCTTATCACGACAAGTCCTCCATTTTTCATTGCTATCCTTCAAATAATATCGTAAAATAAAGCAGTATCCGAACATCACATTCGGAATCAGAAAGGAGCGAAAAACCGTGTTTACCTTTTTGCATGACCTTCTTTCAGACAAAAAGGGCGGAAAAATCTTCACCCTTTTCAGCGGCTGGCATTTCTTCTATATGGCTCTTGCCGCTGCGGCCATCATAGCCGTCCAGCTCATCCTGAAGAAAAAAGAAAAAGAGAACGGTCAGCGCCTGATCCGTTTCTTTAACGATCTGGCCTTCGGAATGTATCTGGCCGACTTTTTCCTGATGCCCCTGGCCTACGGCGAAATCGATATAGAAAAACTGCCCTTCCACGCGTGTACGGCAATGTGCGTGATGTGTTTTTTGAGTCAGCGGGTGGACTTTCTGAAAAAATACCGGATGTCCTTTGTGAAGCTCGGCCTGATTTCCAACCTCGTTTACCTCATTTATCCCGCCGGTGTGATGTGGCACGCGGTCAGTCCGCTTTCCTACAGGGTGATTCAGACCCTGCTCTTTCACTGCGCCATGACCGTGTACGGCATTCTGACACTGCTCAATGCCTCCGACGGAACGGCTTTTAAAAAGCCCGGAACGGATTTGGCCGTAACCGTCTGCATGACCGCCTGGGCCCTGCTCGGAAATTATATGTATAACGGCACCTCGGGGGATTATTCCCATTTCTTTAATTGGTTTTTCGTTGTCCGCGACCCGTTCAACGCGCTCCCCGAAGCAGCCGCGCCGTTTATCATGCCGTTTTTGAATATTGCCCTGTTTTTTGCCGTCGAAATGCTCATGAATCTTGTGTTTCGCCGCAGAAAAAGCGGCTGAGCGAATAGCGGATTCATACTGTATGAGGAAATCATGAATGGATAAACAAGCCTTTTTGAGGGCGGTGGAAAAGCCCTCACCCGAATATCGGGGCAAAACGCGCTGGTGGTGGTTCGGCTGCAAGGTCGACCGGGATGAGCTGTGCTATGAATTGGACGAAATGCTGAAGGCCGGGATTGGCGGCGTCGAAATCCAGATGCTCTACGCCCTTTCGGAGGGCGATGACACTATTGCCTATTTTTCGCCCGAATACTTTGATCTGCTTGCTTTTACGGCCCGAGAGGTCAAGAAAAGAGGCATGACCTTTGACCTGACACTCGGCTCCTCCTGGCCCTACGGCGGCCCCTTCGTCCCCTTCTCAAAAAGCGCGCGAACCGTCATCCCGCTCGAGCTGAATGTTCACGGTCCGACTACCTTCGAATACGATTTTACGAACCGCATCGCCGGCGAAATCGTCGGCTGCGTGCTCGGCAAGGTCGAAAACTGCGAAATGCTGCCGGAGACCGCGCAGGATATCAGCGCCTACCTGACGGATACCCTGCTCTACAACTGGCCTTGGGGCACGCGCCTGTCCGGGGTGCCGATTCCGGAGGGTGACTACAGAATTGCGGTCTTCGTTGCCAGCCAGTTCGGCGAGCATGTTCTCGAGCCGATGCGCGGCTCCGAGGGCTATGTCATCGATCATAACGACCGGGAATGCGTCCGCTTCTTCCTGGAGCACGCCGGCACACCGCTTGTCGAGCGGCTCGGACGCGGCACCGTCGATAATTTCTTCTGCGACTCCCTGGAGGTCTTCGGCCACAACTGGACGATGCGCATCTACGAGGAATTCGAAAAACGCCGCGGCTACTCCTTAAAGCCCTATATTTATGCGCTCTGGGGCGAAATGAAGGGCATCACGGACAAGATCCGCTGCGATTTTCACCGCACCGTAGCCGAGCTGACGCAGGAGGGCTTCTTCGAAGAAATGACGGCCTGGTGTCATGAGGTCGGCTCACAGTCCCGCATTCAGGCGCACGGAACATGGGGGGATGTCCTTAGCGCCTACGGCGCCGCCGACATTCCCGAGGGGGAAACCTTCTCCGCCTGGGACAAGTTCAGCGTCAATACCGTGCACCGCCGGCTCGCCAGCTCCGCGGCCCATCTGTACCGCAAGCGCGTTGTCTCCAATGAATCCTTCACCTGGCTACGCTTCCCCCGCTTCTGCGAAACCCCGGAAAACATAAAAATCGCCGCGGACAGCATCTTCGTGGACGGCATGAACCAGATCGTCAACCACGGCTATGCGTATTCGCCGCGAAAGGGCGAAAAGCTGATGTTTTACGCCTCTTCCCAGATCAATCACGACAACACGTGGTGGGAATACTATCCCTACGTGGGCCGCTATATCAACCGCGTGAGCGAATATCTGCAGAAGGGCGAGCCTGTCGCAGAGCTCTGCATCTATCTTCCGCAAAGCGATATCTGGGCGGAAAATCCGCTGTCCAACCTTCATATGTGCATGAAGCTGGAGGAAAAAATCGGGACGGACACGGTCGATGCGCTCGCCCGGGCCGGCTACTGGTTCGACTACATCAACGATGAGGCGCTCTGCCGCTTCCGCGATTACGATTACAAAACGCTCATCATCATGGAAACCGACCGCATGCCTGCCGGAACGGCCCGCCAGGTACTGGCCTTTGCCAAAGAAGGCGGCAGGGTCATCTGCGCCGGGAAAATGCCGCATTCGGACTGCGGTCTGCTGGGCTCCTTCGATGTCGGAGGGCTGTTTGAGTCAATGCGCCGCGACGGTCTCCTGACCTTCGTCGAAAACAAGCATGAGGCCCTGCTCGCCTGTCTGAAAGCCGCGCTCGTACCGGATCTTTGCGTCTCCGAGGGACAGAATGATATCGGCTATGTGCACCGGCGGGACGGCGCAAGCGATTATTACTTTCTCGCGAATATGTCGCTTACCCCCTATCAAACGACAGTCAGTGTCCGAAGCGGCCATGAGCACTTTATCCTGGTCGATCCCATGACCGCCGAAGAAGTCTCCGCGCTTCAGTACGAAAAGACCGGTGAGGACATCCGCATCCGGCTGTCCGTAAAAGAAGGCCAGTCTCTGATGCTGGTGTTTGATCCCTCGCTTCCTGCTGCCCGCACCGAGGCCCTGCCGCGCAGAACCGGGCGCGTCCTGGATCTTTCCCGCGGCTGGCGGCTGCATGTGGATGAGCCCGCCGTCGACTGCCTGCTTCCCGTCCTAAACAGCTTCGAAAAGCTGGAGGTGCTGCGCTTCTACTCCGGCGAAGCCGTCTATACCAGGGAGCTCTCGCTTTCCGCGGACGAGATGAATGCCAAGCGGATGGAGCTTAGTCTTGAGGAGGTCAACTGTGCCGCCACCGTGTACGTAAACGGCGAAAAGGCCGGTGACCTGGTCTTCCATCCGTTCTGTCTCGATCTGAAGGGCTTCCTGAAGGAGGGCCGTAACCTGCTGGAGATCCGGGTGAAAAACCTCTTGATCAACCGCTATATCGATCCGGCCTTCCGGATAAAGGAATATCCCGACCGGATCCTGGATGAGTGGCCCTATTTTCCCCAGCAGCTCATCAAGGAGCGCGGAAAAAGACTGTCCAACTGGCGGGAGCTTGAGCTCGTGAAAGAGCCTCTGCCCTCCGGCCTTTCGGGCGCGGTCACCCTTCGCCTGAGCCGGGATATTTGCGAAGAGAAAACATAAAAGAAGGAGCCTCTTGTCAGTTTTCCCTCAGCATGATAAAATATTAATCATACATTCTTTTTGAGAGGTAAAAACCATGAGTACTATTCGGATTCAAGATGATTTATACAACTATGTCAACGGCGAATGGATCGAGCAAGCCGTCATCCCGGATGACAAGCCCACTGTCGGCGGCTTCGCGGATCTGGCCGACGGCGTCGAAGATAAGCTGATCGCCGATTTCAACGAAATGTGCGAAAAGGGCGAATACGAGAACGTCTACCTGGAACGCGCCTGCAAGCTGTACGCCGCCGTCAAGGATACGAAGCGCCGCTCCCGCGAAGGCATCCGTCCCGCGCTGACTACCCTGAAAAAAATCGAAAAGCTGGCTGATCTGCGCAGCTTCAACCGCAATCTGAAGAACCTGATTCTGGAAGGCATGCCCCTGCCCTTCGACCTGAGCGTCGATGAGGATATGAAGGACAGCAACAAGCGCGGCCTCTGGATTTCCGGTCCCTCCACCATCCTGCCCGACACCGTTTACTATCAGGAAGCCATGGCTCCCCAGAAGCAGGCCCTGATCGGCATCTGGTCCGGCATGACCGCCAAGCTCCTCAGCTTCACCCGCTTAAGTGAGGAGGATCAGAAGCTCTTCCTGGAGGACACCCTCAAATTTGATGCCATCATCGCCACGCTCGTAAAAAGCCGCGAGGAATGGAGCGACTACACGAAGACCTACAATCCGACGAGCACCCGCACCGTCAGCAGCCTCTTAAAGCCCGTCAGCTTCCGCAAGACAGTCGGTGATCTCTTCGGCTTCGTGCCCGAAAAAATCATTGTGGCCGATCCCCGTTTCCTGAAAGGCTTCAAGACTCTCTTTAATGAAGAAAACTTTGAGCTTTACAAGCATTGGGCCTATGTCAATACCCTGCTTCGCGCAACTCCCTTCCTGAGTGAGCAGCTCCGCGAAATCGGCCACACATACCAGGGCGCCATCATGGGTGTCGCCCAGATCCCCACGCCCGAAAAATTCGCCTATCAGCTGACCGGCCGTTTCTATGATGAGCCTATCGGCCTGTACTACGGCCTGAAGTATTTCGGTGAGGAAGCCAAGAAGGATGTCATCGAAATGGTCTCGGAAATCATCGAAACCTGGAAAAAGCGCGTTGCCGCCAACAGCATCCTGGCAGATGCCACCAAGGAAAAGGCCATCCTTAAGCTTTCCACTATGAAGGTCAAGATGGGCTATCCCGAAAAGGTCAGCGAAGAATATGACAGCCTCGTCTTCGATGAGGCCGATTCCCTGTACCGTATCATCCAGACACTGGGAAAGGCCAATCGCCTCTACCGCTTCTCGCTGCTGGACAAGCCGGTCGACAAGACCAAATGGGTCATGCCCGGTCATATGGTCAATGCCTGCTATAACCCCACCGCCAATGACATCACCTTCCCTGCGGCTATCCTGCAGGCACCCTTCTACTCCCTCAGCCAAAGCAGAAGCCAGAACCTGGGCGGCATCGGCACGGTCATCAGCCACGAGATCTCTCACGCCTTCGATAACAACGGCGCGCAGATCGACGAAAACGGCAACCTGAACAACTGGTGGACCAAGCCCGACCGGAAGAATTTTGAAAAGAGCGTCAAGGCCATGATCAAGCAGTACGAGGGCGTCACGGTCCCGTGGGGCCCCGTCAACGGCAAGCTGATCGTTTCCGAAAACATCGCCGACAACGGCGGCATGGCCTGCACACTGGATATCATGCGCGAAATGAAGGATGCGAACTATGAAGAATACTTCATCAACTTCGCAAAGATCTGGTGCCTGAAGGGCCGCCAGGAATATCTGCAGCTGCTTCTGAACGTCGACGTTCACGGCCCGGCTATTCTCCGCGCCAACATGACCGTCCGGAACTTCGACGAATGGTATCAGACCTTCGGTGTCACGAAAAAGGACAAGATGTACATGCCCGAGAAAAAGAGAGTCGTTGTCTGGTAAACACGCTCCCGAAAAGCACGCATACAGGAGGCCTTCCGTCACGAAGGCCTCTCTCTGTATTAAGGAGTCCCATGGATTTTTACCCTAAAGAAATTCCGCTGAAGGACGGCCGCTCCGCCCTCCTTCGCGCTGCAGAAAAAGAGGATGCCCGCGATATGCTGGAGCTTCTTCGCATCACCTCCGGTGAAACACCCTTCCTTCTGCGCTATGCGGACGAAATCTGCTATCCGCTGGAAAAGGAAGAGCTTCTTCTCGAAAAACGGAAAGCCTCCGAAAAGGATTTCCTGATGCTGGCTGTCGTTGACGGCATCCCTGTCGGCAGCTGCGGTCTCACGTCGGTTGGAAATCTGAGGCGGGTCCGGCACCGCGCCGGCGTGGCGATCTCCGTCCGCAAGGACTACTGGGGCCTCGGCATCGGAAAAGCTATGCTGAGCTACTTGCTTGAGCTTGCGAAGGAAATCGGCTACGAGCAGGTCGAGCTTGAGGTAGTGGAAGGCAATGACCGCGCAAAAGCACTTTACGAAAAGCTTGGCTTTCAGGAAGAGGGACGTCACACGCACGCCCTTAAGTACGACGACGGAAGCTACGGCGACGAAATCTCCATGATCCGTTTTTTATAAAGGCAGCACATGAACGCAGAATTTTCTCTTAACAGAAAAGTCATCGAAACAAAATAGGCTGCTGCTTAGGCCCTTCTGTCAGACCGATCTCAACGATTTTTATGAATATGCCTCGGTCGAAGGCGTAGGCGAAATGGCCGGCTGGCCGCATCATCAAAGCCCTGAAGGCACGCCGCAGCTCCTTGATCTCTTCATCGCCGAAGACAAGGTTTTTGCCGTCTGTCTGAAAGAAAACGGCAAGCTTCTCGGCGCCACCGAGGAAACGGTCCTGAACCTTCTGCTCAATCCCTCCAAAGATATACATTTTCAGTTTTCACATCCGGAAACACTGATCTATGACGAACGCATATAATCAACAAAAAGACAAAGCCTATTTCCATCTGCCGGGACTCTTCGAATTTTACGAGCTCTACCGGCTCTTTCTGCCGCTGTACCGCACTCACCGGGAGTACTTCTACGACTGGGCCGAAATCGGCTCTCTCTACGGGGCACCGGCGGACTGCCTGTGGGGCGGCGGGCGCATCGGAGCAGGAGACCGCTCGGCCTCCGAGGTGCTTGCGCTCACGCAGGAATACGGTGTTTCGGCGCGGCTTACCTTCAGCAATTCCCTGCTGCGGGAGGAGCACCTTTCCGACCGGAAATGCAACGCGCTCTGCCGGGCCTTTGAAGCGTCCAAGGGGCCGAAAAACGCTGTCATCGTGCATTCGGAGCTGCTTCTCGACTATCTGAAGACGCACTATCCCGGCCTCTATCTCGTCTCCTCCACCACCAAGGT
>JAZRWR010000119.1:0-8433 GCA_045599825.1 Bianqueaceae bacterium
GATGAATACATCGACTATTACAATAATCGAAGGATTCAGTCCAAAACGAAATGGATGCCTCCTGTAAAATACAGAGAAGCATCCATTGGATGTAGTTATTAAGTTGTTACGACATGTGTCCAGAAAACTGGGTACATATCAGAACGGTCTTCGGGAGGCATGTATTTTTGTTATTGCACGGGCTCGTTGCTCCAGATTCCGACGCCGTTCCGGCGGGCTTCCAGCTGGATGAGAAAGAATTCGGACGCGTGCAGGCTGTTCGGCTGGACGGTATAGCAGCTGGCCATCCCTGTGCGCAGGAGCTCCTCCTGGATCATCGAGCCGCCCTCGTAAACGTAAGCGAGCGTGCGGCCGTAGCTGTCGGTGAGCTCCACATCGTAGGCCAGATAGACCCGTCGGCCCTCCAGGCGCTTTTTCAGCCATTCGGAGGCGACGATGCCCTCGGGCGTATTCTTTTCTTCGTCGGGATGGACGCTTTCGGGCGCGTCGACGCCGATCAGGCGCAGCCTGGTTTCAACTCCGTCCAGATCAATCAGGATCGTGTCGCCGTCATAGACGTAAAGAACCGAGTAGGGACCGGACAGATCGGGGTTCGCGGCGAGCTCGCGGCGCTTCCGGCCGTAGAGCAGAGCAGCGGCCAGAAAAAGCAGCAGGACGGCGCTCCATATCAAAATTTTCTTTATTCGCTTCACAAGAGGCTCCTTTTTCGTGAAAAAAGCGGATTTTTCCTAATTATACGGCTGATTTTTGAGAAAAACAAGAATTTTTCTGATTTGCCTGTTGACATATTAGGGAGCCTATGTTAATATAATATACGCGCTTGAAAAAAGTGAGGCCCCATGGTCAAGAGGCTAAGACGTCGCCCTCTCACGGCGAAAACAAGAGTTCGATTCTCTTTGGGGTCACTTATGGGCCTTTAGCTCAGTTGGTTAGAGCGTCCGGCTCATAACCGGATGGTCCCGGGTTCGAGTCCCTGAAGGCCCATCCCGGTTATAAAATAAGGCGGAGTAGCTCAGCTGGCGAGAGCACTCGGTTCATACCCGAGGTGTCAGGAGTTCAAATCTCTTCTCCGCTACTATGCGCGAATGGCTCAGTGGTAGAGCATCGCCTTGCCAAGGCGAGGGTCGCGAGTTCGAATCTCGTTTCGCGCTCTGAAAAAGAAGAAAAGCACTTGCTTTTCTTCTTTTTTTGTTCATTAAAGCCGTCTGGCGGGCGCTTTCAGCGGCCGAAAATGCCCTCGCGAAGCGCGTCCCGGCCCTCAGAGCTTCCGTTCGTGCCGTCCGCGTAGGCGTAGTGCGAGAAGGAGAAGCTCACCAGCGTGTCGCTTACGCGGGAGGCATTCGCCAGCTGCAGCTTTACACGCTCCGCGGAGGCCGGGTTGTACTCGTCCCCGTTTTCCTTCTGGAAAAGCTCCACATTGACCCAAAGGGAGAGGCCGTCCTCTTCGTCGACAGCACGCTTCACCCCGTTCAGATAGTCATAGATGAAGAGATAGGAGAGAGCCGAGGGCTTTTCCGGGTGCAGCTGGTTCTGCTTGCCGAAGGAATCCTGCGGGGCGAAGATATCGCCCGCGCGGAAATCGACATCGCGGAAGAAGCGCTTCCACATGCGGTATTCGTTTGTGACCAGACCGACCTGCACGTGGCGGAAGGGCGAGAGCATGAGGGGGCGGCCGTCGCCGCAGGCATTGACGGTGTCCAGGCAGGAGTTGATGAGGCGTGCCCAGATTTTTTCGAAGCGTGCGGGGTTGGAGTAGAGCTCGTGCGCCCAGTACCAGCCGCAGAAGGCGGGCTCGTCACCGTAGAGCTCGGAAATTTCACGGACCATCAGGCAGTCGGCCTCGCCCAGGCGCTGCATCCATGCCTCGTCAAAGTAGCAGCTGACGCCCCACCAGTCGTCATCATCGACGGACAGACCGACCCAGACTTTGAAGCCGTAGCGCTCTGCCTGAGAAAGGAGCTCGCCGAGCACGTTTTCCATGGAGCGGTCCACCGTTTCGTATAAGCTTCCGAGGCCTTGAGAGGGGTAGCAGCAGTAGCAGACACCGCCCAGCTTGTAGCGCGTGAACTGGAGGATGAGGCTGTCATAGCCGGCCTCCTTGAGCGCGGAGAAGTAGCTTTCGTAGGCCTTGTCGTCGAAGTCTGCCAGCATGCCCGGCTGCACGAAGTCGACCGTGGGATGAAGCGCGCTTTCCGCGCCCTTCGTAAGCTTTCCGCGGATGAGTGCGGCACGGACGGCTGCTGCGATTCCTGCGGCGGCCAGAAGGACCGCCAGAACAAGAAGAAGCCTTCCGCTCTTCTTTTTTTTGCTTTTCTTCATGGAGATTTCCCTGTTTCCTTTCATTTCCCGGCGCTTCACGCGGTAATTCGCTTTCATTTTATCATGGGGAAAGCGCTTTTGCATCCCTTTTCGGTCATTGTATTTTGTCTTCTTTTGTGTTATACTATCTGAACATTCACAGCGGAAAGGAGGCTTCTTTATGAAACGCAAGGCGTATGCCGGCTTTTTGTTTTTCCCGCTGTCGATTTTGTTTTCGGAGTTTCTGACCCGCATCGCGTTGGGGCAGACCTCGGTTTTTGACCGGACCTCCCTCTATTTGCTCTTTTTCTCGCTTGGATTCGGCTTTTTGATCTGGCTCGTGCTGTCACTGCTGCCCCGGAAGGCCGCGCGCGTCACAGGCTGCGTTATCCTGGCGCTTCTGGCGGTCCTCTTTTCCGCCGATTTCTGCTGTAAAATCTATTATACGACCTTTTTCGGACTGAGCTTCATGCTCAGCATGGTGACGTCCATTGCCACGGGCTTCGCCGGAGAGGCCGTCGGCGTTATTCTGAAGAACAGCTGGTATATCGTGCTTAGCTTTGTACCCTTCGTGCTGTTTCTCCTGCTGCGCAAGAAGCTTTTCCCCGATAAGATCCGCCGGAAGGGGCGGCTGCAGCTTATTGCGCTGCTGCTCAGCCTCGTGCTGCATGCGGTCCCGCTCTGCCTGATCCACTTCGGAAGCGGTGCATTTGAAACCGACCGGAGCGTCTATACCTCCCTTTACTCGGCCGATTCCGCTATTCCGCGCTTCGGCGTCGTCACCAACCTCCGTCTGGAGCTGCAATACGCTCTTTTCGGCATGCCGGCAGAGCCGGAGGAAGAGATCTCCTGGCCTGAATACCGCGAAGAAAGCAGAACGGAGGAGTCGACCGCGGATGAAGACGATCCCGCGCGTCACGGCCTGAGCGAGCTGCCCTACAACCTGCTCGACAGCCTGGATTTCCAGGCGCTGGCCAAGGCAAGCTCAAACAGCAGCATTGCTGCCCTGCACCAGTATTTCGGCACGCAGGCCCCCACCCGTCAGAACCGGTATACGGGCATGTTTGAGGGCAAGAACCTCATCCTGATCTGCGCGGAGGGCTTTTCCGGCCTGGCCGTCAGTGAGGAGCTGACGCCCACCCTCTACCGCCTTTCGCAGGAGGGCTTTGTCTTCACGAATTATTATCAGCCCAGCTTCACCCAGTCCACCTCCGGCGGAGAATTCGCCGAAATGACGGGCCTTCTGCCCACCTGGGTGGACGGTACGCTCGCCATGTACGCCAGCATCGGCAACTATATGCCCTACGTGTCGGGCAATGTCTTCAACCGCCTCGGCTACAGCTCCAAGGGCTTCCACAACAACGATTACGACTACTACCGCCGCAACGAAACGCACCCCAACTTCGGCTATGACTGGAAGGGCCTCGGCAATGGCCTGACGCTCGAAAAGCACTACAACTGGCCCGAATCCGACTACGAAATGATGAAGGCCACGGCTGACAGCTACATGCGGGCCTACGCCGAAAGCGGTCAGCTCTTCAACGCCTACTACATGACTGTCAGCGGTCACGCCAACTATGACTGGGGCTACGGCCGTCTGGACGGGAACGACATCAGCCTGAAGAACAAGGACCTTGTCATCGACAGTCAGTTCGCGGCCGGCATGTCCACCGAGACGCAGGCCTACGTCGCCAGTCAGGTGGAGCTTGACCGCGCGCTGGAATACCTTCTGCAGAAGCTGGACGAGTACGGCATCGCCGAGGACACCGTCATCTGCCTGAGCGCGGATCACTATCCCTACGCCATGAAGCTTGAGCACTATAACGAGCTGCAGCCCGAGCCCACCACCTCGCGTGAAACCGGCATCTACCGCAACACGCTCATCCTGTGGAGCGGCTGCATGGAGGAGCCCGTCACGGTCACCGCGCCCTGTTCCTCCATCGATATCATGCCCACCCTGTGCAATCTTTTCGGCATCCGCTATGACTCGCGCCTGTATTCCGGCCGCGATATGCTGGACAGCTCCTACCGGGTCGGAGACGCCTCCACGCGAGAGCCGGTGGTGCTCTTCGTCGATCTCAGCTATTCCTGGGTCAGCGAGGCCGGCAGCTACGACGGCATCGCCGGGACCTTCACGCCCAATCCGGGCTACGAGGCCTTCGATACCGACGAATATGTCTCCTGGATGATCAAGCGCGTCAAAAACATGGCGGACAACGCCCGTAAGGTCCTGGAGCTCGACTATTATGCCTATCTTAAGAATTACCTGGAGTAAATCATGACGGGAAAAAAGAAACGGAAGGTCCTGCCTTCGCTCCTTTACCTGCCTTTGTCCGCTTTGTATGAGGAGCTGCTGCTTAAGCTGTGCGTTAACGAGTCGGCCGTTTTTGACAGGACGCTCTTCTATATCGTCGGCTTCTCCTGCGGCACCGCGCTTATCATCTGGGGGATCGCCAGCCTGATGAAGGCGCGCAGGCTCGCCCGCTGGCTCGCGGCTTTGTTCCTTTTCATCCTGGGCTTTTTATCCGCGGTCGAATACTGCGTCCACTTTTACTACGGCACCTTCTACGAATTCGCCTACATGCTGAGCATGGTCGGAGCGGTCGCGCAGGATTTCGGAGGAGAGGCAGTCGACACCGTCGTCAGGAGCTGGTGGTACATCCTGCTGGCCATGCTTCCCTTCGTGTTCTACCTTCCGGGACGCAAAAAACAGACCCCTAAGAAGCGTTATTTGCCCCGTTACGGGCTTGCAGCGTTCATTGTGGGTATTTTACTCATCGCGGCGCCTTCAGCCGCCCTGAGGCTCAAAATAAAGCCCTTCGCGCAGGACAGCGCCGCCTACGGTACGGCCTATACCGTCAACAGCGCCATCCCGAGATTCGGTCTGATCACCAACTTCCGCCTGGAGGCGCAATACGCCCTCTTCGGTCTGCCTGTCGAGCCGGAGGAGGAGATATCCTGGCCCGAATACGTCGAAAGCCGGACAGAGAGCAAGCCTTTGCAGGAAAGCGACGGCCCGGGCCACACGCTGGAGGAGTATCAGCCCAACATCCTCGATTATCTGGACTTCGCCGCTATCGATGCCGGGCTCTCCGGCACCGCGCTCAAGCAGCTCAACCAATATATCGGCACCTTGGCACCCACCTATCAGAACCGCTATACGGGCATGTTCGAGGGCAAGAATCTCATCGTTATGTGCTGCGAGGCCTTCTCACCCTATGCGGTCGATCCCGAGCTTACGCCTACCCTCTACCGTTTGATGAACGAGGGCTTTGTCTTTACGAATTACTACCAGCCCAACTGGCGTCAGTCGACAACGGGCGGTGAATTCTCCGTGCTGACCGGCCTGGTGCCTACGCGTGTGAACGGCGACCTGTCCTTCGAGGTCAGTGCCGGGTGCGATATGGGCTATTCCGTCGCGAATATGCTGAAGGCGCAGGGCTACAAGGCGCTCGCGTATCACGATCACCGCTACGATTACTACGACCGCGACAAGACCCATCCCAACCTCGGATACGATTACTACGGCCTGGGCAACGGCCTGGTCCTTGAGCGCAGCACCTGGCCCAACTCTGACCTGGACATGATGAAGGCCACCGTCGACGGCTTCCTGCGGGAGTACAGTGAAAACGGCCGGCTGTTCCACGTCTACTACATGACCGTAAGCGGCCATTCCAACTATACCTGGATCGGCAATACCATTTCCGCACGCAACCAGGACTACGTCAATTCCTTCCCCCGATACAAAAGCCTGAGCGAAATGGTCAAGGGCTACCTGGCCACGCAGGTCGAGCTCGACAAGGCGATGGAATACACGCTGCAGGAGCTTGAGGCCTACGGCGCGCTGGAGGACACGGTCATCGTGATGACCGCCGACCACTATCCCTACTATCTGAAGCCGGATCTGTATCAGGAGATCGACCCCTATCACACGACCGATACCGCAGACCTGAACCTTTACCGCAATGCCTTCATCTGCTGGTGCGGCAGCATGGATGAGCCCATCGTCGTCGACACGCCCTGTTCGTCCATCGATATCGCGCCCACGCTGATGAACCTTTTCGGGGTGCCTTACGATTCCCGCCTCTTCGCCGGCCGCGATGTGCTCGACGAGAGCTACGAGGTCTCCGACACTGCCGGCCGCCAACCGCTCGTCGTCTTTCCCGACAGCGGCAGGGGCTACGACTGGATATCCGCTGCGGGCGTTTATAATGCCAGCCACGGGACCTTCACCCCAAGCCCGGGCTACGAGGACTACGCCGATAACATTGCTTATCAGGAGGCCATGTCCGAGCGCGCGGCGGCGATGTTCCGCATTTCGCAGCGCATCATCCAGTACGATTACTACCGCTATCTGCCTGATTACAAATAAAGGAGAAAAAGAAATGTTTGTTGAAACACCGCCAATGGGATGGAATTCCTGGAACACCTTCGCGGATAACATCAGCGACGAGCTGATCCGCGGCACCGCCGACGCTATGGTCGAGACCGGTCTTCGGGACGCCGGATACACATATCTGGTCATTGATGACTGCTGGTCCATGCGCACCCGCGATGAAAACGGCAAGCTTCGCCCGGATCCCGTCAAATTCCCCAACGGCATCAAGCCCGTCGCCGATTATGTGCACTCCAAAGGACTGAAGTTCGGCATGTATTCCTGTGCCGGCTCCATCACCTGCGCTCATTATCCCGGCAGCTTTGACCACGAGTTCGAGGACGCCGCCACCTTCGCGGAATGGGGCGTCGACTTCCTGAAGTATGACTACTGCTTCCACAGCCCCTCCATCGACGGCAGGATCCTGTACCGCCGCATGGGCGAGGCACTTGAAAACTGCGGCCGCGACATTCTCTTCAGCGCCTGCACCTGGGGCGCGGACAAGACGGAGGAGTGGATCAAGGAGACCTCGGCCTCTATGTGGCGCTCCACGAACGATATCCAGGACAAGTGGGAGGTCGTCAAGGACATCGCCCGCCAGCAGTACCGTCTTTTCCCCTACAGCGGCAAGGGCTGCTTCAACGACATGGACATGCTGGTCGTCGGCATGTACGGCGCCCGCGAGGGTTGGGAAGAAGGTCTGAATGACGAGCAGTACCGCACGCATTTCTCCATGTGGGCGATGTTCAATTCACCGCTCATCATCGGCTGCGATATCCGCAATATGAACGAAACCACCAAAAAGATTCTGATGAACCGCGATGTCATCGCTGTCAACCAGGATCCGGCCTGCCGTCAGGTCTATCAGCTGAACAAGGAATTCCGCATGGACTGCGACGCCTTCGTGCGTCAGATGGCGAACGGGGACCTTGTCATCGGTATTTTCAATCTGTACGAGGGCGGCAGCCGCAGCGTGATCAATCTGAGCCAGCTGGGGCTCGGTCCAGCCTCCCATAAAACGCTCCGGATGAAGGAGCTCTGGACCGGCGAGGAGCTGACCGTTGAGAATTCCATTCTGATCCGCGATATCCCGATCCACAGCTGCGAAATGTGGCGTGCGCAGATCGTCGACGAATAATACTATAAAAGGGGAGGGCCCGCCGGTATGACCGCAGGCCCTCCTGTTTATTTGCATGAAAAAACCCGGTTCCTCCGAGACGGTACCGGGTTTTATGTATCTCACATTTTGCTTTTTGGTCTTACTCAGGCAATCTTGTCGACTGCTTTGGCAAGGCGGGAAATCTTACGAGAAGCGGTATTCTTGGCGATGATGCCCTTGCTCTTAGCCTTATCAATAGCAGAGGTAGCATTGATCAGCTCGATCTTGGCGGTTTCGGCATCGTTCGCATCAATAGCGGCATAAACCTTCTTGATGGCGGTCTTGACACCGGACTTGATCATCTTGTTGCGCATGGTTTTGGTCTGAATAACCAGAATTCTCTTTTTTGCAGATTTAACATTAGCCATAAAAACAGTAGAACCTCCCGAAAAACAATTAAAAATGCAAGATGGACACTAAGACACAAATGCTATTATATGACAGAGTGGCGCCAAAGTCAACTGAAATTTTGCCCGAAAACAGTGTAAGGTTACAATAGATGTGAGACTTTCTCCAAATGAAAATAGCGACAGAATCTGTTAGAATGTGTTTACCCCTAAACCATGACTAACGGAGGACTCTGTCGCTATGGAGAGTATAA
>JAZRWR010000120.1:0-2602 GCA_045599825.1 Bianqueaceae bacterium
GGCGCTTCGCAGCGCATCCACATCCGCACCATGGATGAAACCAGGCCCGTGCTGCTTTTCCTGCACGGCGGACCCGGCGTCTGCAACCGCCATTCCATTCTGCACGACCATGAGGACCTCATGGATTCCTTCACACTGGTCGGCTGGGATCAGCGCGGCTCCGGCGGCTCCTATTACAATATTCCCGAGGACAGCCTTACCATCGACCAGATGGTAGAGGACGCCAGCGAGCTTGTCAGCTATCTGTGCGAGCGCTTTGCGCAGGAGAAAATCTTCATTATCGGCGGCTCCTGGGGCTCCTTGCTCGGAACGCTTCTGGCCAAGCGCCATCCGGAGCAGCTGCGCGCCTTCGTCGGCTTCGGACAGGTCGTCGACATCGAGCAGAACGAGCTCATCTCCTATCAGTTCACCCTGGATGAGGCCGAGCGCGCCGGCGATGAGGCGGCCGTAGCCAGGCTCAAGGAGGTCGGTCCCCCTGTCATGGGCGTCTACAAGGGCGGCTACGACGGCATGATGGTGCAGAGAAACATCATGATGAAGTACGGCGGCTACTCTCAGAATCAGGGCAAGCGCAGCTACGCCTCCGCCATGCTCTGGCCTATCCTCAAGTCCTGCGAGTACTCGCCCAAGGATCTTTTCGGCTACATCATGGGCTACAAGCGGGTACTCAAGGCAATGTGGGAGGAGGTCGGCCGTGTGAATTTCAAGCGCGACTGCACGGAGTTCGACATCCCCGTCTTCATCTTTGACGGCCGCCTGGATCAGAACACCCCGAGCGTTCTGGTAGAGGAATGGTTCAACATGATCAAGGCGCCGAAAAAGGAGCTCATCTGGTTTGAAAAATCCGGTCACAATCCGATGGGCGATGAACCGCGCAAATTCAAGACTCTGCTGCGCGACCGTCTGAGCCAATGCTGAGCTTTGCGGACGGTTCCGCGCCCGTTCTGAGCCCGGAGATCCGCGAAAAGCTTTCCGGCATCCGCATGGCCGCCTTCGACCTGGATGACACTTTGATTTCGGGCGCGAATGTCGTTTCCGAGCGCAACCGGAAGGCGCTGGAGCTTCTGAAGGCCCAGGGCATCTGTGTCGTCATGGCGACCGGCCGCGACATTGCCCAGCTTTCGGAGGAGCTGAAGAGCCCCTTCGATTACAGTGTGAGCGCGAACGGTGCGCTTACGCAGAAGGGCTGGGACGAGGAGGCCGAGCGCATCTCGGTCCATCCGCTGTCGCTTGCGCAGATCCGAGCCTGCCTGCGCGTCATTCGCCGCGGACATGGCGCAGGCTTTCTGTTCCGCTTCGGTGAGCAGGCCGGTACGCAGATTTCCGTTCTCCGCTTTCTGAAGCTGCACGGGAAGGCCCTTCGCGAGGCTGATTCGCGGCTTTACCGCAGCCGGCTTCTGATCCGTCCCTTCTTATCGAAGCGCATCCTGCTTTCGCGCTGCTGCGGAAAGATACAGGGCTTCTTCCGCACCGAGGAACGGATGAACGAGGCCAAACGGATCCTCCGGCAAAGAGGCGACCTGGAGGTTCTGACCATCTACGGCACCGAGCTCGAGCTCACCGCGAGGGGCGTAACGAAGGCAGCCGCCCTGTGTGAGCTTTCCGGCATCCTTGGCTTCGGCCCGGAGCAGATCATTGCCTTCGGCGACAGCCGGAACGACCTGGAAATGCTGAAGGCCTGCGGCCTGTCCGTCGCGATGGCCAACGGTGACCCCAAGGTAATTGCCGCGGCGGACCTGGTGGCTCCCGAGGCGCGTGCGGACGGGGTCGCTGTCGTCATTGAGAGTCTTTTCCAGGGCAGCTCCGGAAACGAAAAATAACTTGCTTTTTGCGACCCTCTGTACTACAATAAATTTTGGTTTGAAATTATCAGGAGGACAATATTCATGCTTAATAAAAAGACTGTGGATGATATCCAGGTTAAAGGCCAGCGCGTACTGGTCCGCTGTGACTTCAACGTTCCCGTAAAGGACGGCGTTATCACCGACGAGAACCGTCTCGTGCAGGCACTGCCTACCCTCAAGAAGCTGATTGCCGACGGCGGCCGTCTGATTCTCTGCTCCCACTTCGGCAAGCCGAAGGAAGGTCCCGATCCCAAGTACTCTCTTGCTCCCGTTGCCAAGCGCCTTTCCGAGCTGCTGGGCCAGGAGGTCAAGTTCATCGAAGAGGGTGAAGTAGTCGGCCCCAAGGCCGTCGCCGCTGCCGAAGCGCTCAAGGACGGCGAAGTCATGCTGCTTGAAAACACCCGTTTCCGCAAGGAAGAAACCAAGAACGACGAGAAGTTCAGCAAAGAGCTGGCTTCTCTGTGCGATGTATATGTCAATGACGCGTTCGGCTCTGCCCACCGCGCTCATTGCTCCACCGTCGGCGTAACCGATTTCGTTGATACTGCGGTCGTCGGCTACCTGATGGAAAAAGAAATCAACTTCCTCGGCAATGCCGTGGATAACCCCGTCCGTCCCTTCGCGGCCATTCTGGGCGGTGCCAAGGTCTCCGATAAGATCAATGTCATCAATAACCTTCTGGAGAAGGTCGACATCCTCATCATCGGCGGCGGCATGTGCTTCACCTTCCTGCTGGCACAGGGCTATGCTGTTGGCAC
>JAZRWR010000121.1:0-40060 GCA_045599825.1 Bianqueaceae bacterium
TCTTTCAACCTCAACGGTGAAGTCAACGTGTCCGGGAGTATCAATGATATTGATACGGTTGTTCTTCCAGAAACAGGTGGTTGCAGCGGAGGTGATGGTGATACCACGCTCCATTTCCTGTTCCATCCAGTCCATGGTGGCAGTGCCTTCATGGGTATCGCCCATCTTGTGGGTCTTACCGGTATAGAACAGAATTCGCTCAGTCAGCGTCGTTTTTCCGGCGTCGATATGAGCCATGATACCAATATTGCGGGTATCATGCAGTGAATATTCTCTAGCCATTTAAAAATAATTCCTCACATTCTAATGTGTCTTCCAAAAACTTCCGGCAAAGCTCAAGGCTGCAAAGCTCGCGCTTTGCCCTGGCTTTGGTGCGAACTTAGAAGCGGAAATGCGCAAAGGCCTTGTTGGCTTCGGCCATTCTGTGGGTGTCTTCCTTCTTCTTCACGGAGTTTCCGGTGTTGTTGGCGGCATCCATAATTTCGTTAGCCAGTCTCTCCTCCATGGTCTTCTCACTGCGAGCGCGAGAATACGCGGTCAGCCAGCGCAGACCCATGGTCTGACGGCGCTCAGGGCGAACCTCCATAGGAACCTGGTAGGTTGCGCCGCCGATACGCTTTGCTTTAACTTCCAGCACGGGCATGATGTTATTCATGGCCGCTTCGAATACTTCAACGGCATCCTTGCCGGTCTTGGCGGCGATGCGGTCGAAAGCTCCGTAGACGATACGCTGAGCGGTACCCTTTTTGCCGTCAAGCATGATGTTGTTAATCAGCTTGGTAACAACCTTGCTTCCGTACACGGGATCCGGCAGAACGTCTCTGTGGGCGATATGTCCTCTTCTGGGCACGATTCTTCCCTCCTTAATTAATAAATTAAATCATAGGTACTCACATCTTAGTCCTACGTGTCTCGCACCAAATAAAAGCGGACCCCCTGCCCTTCCGGGGCAAAACGATCTATTCAATTATTTGGCACCTTTTTTACTGCTTACTTTTTGGGGCGCTTAGCACCATACTTGGAACGGGCCTGACGACGGTTAGCGACACCGGCCGTATCCAGAACGCCACGTACGATATGGTAACGGACACCGGGCATATCCTTTACACGGCCGCCACGAATCAGAACAACGCTGTGCTCCTGAAGGTTGTGGCCCTCACCGGGAATATACGCGGTAACTTCGATACCATTGGAAAGACGTACACGGGCGATCTTACGCAGAGCGGAGTTAGGCTTTTTAGGCGTATCCGTCTTAACAACGGTGCAGACACCGCGCTTCTGCGGAGAAGACGTTTCAATGGCAGACTTGTGAAGAGAGTTCCAACCCTTCTGCAGAGCAGGAGCGGTAGACTTCTTGACATCCATCTGTCTTCCCTTTCTTACCAACTGGTTAAAAGTAGGCATTTCGGTACCTCCTGTTTAGATTTTGTATTTTAACGCAGAAAAGCGCTGAAGCAGCCTCTTCCGCGAAACACAAGCTTGACTAGCTTACCACGCAGGAAAGAGAAAGTCAACTGTTTTTTCTCTTCCCTGCGCTTTTTTTACTCTTCGTCTTCGGCGACGGCCGACAAAGCACCGGACAGGGCTTCTTCCTCATCGTCATCCGAGTAGGCGACCTCCAGTTCCTTTTCAACAGGCGCCGGAGAATTGACCAGACAGATGGCTTCGGTACGCTGGTACTGGTTCATGCCGGTACCGGCGGGAATCAGCTTACCGATGATAACGTTTTCCTTCAGGCCGACCAGCGGATCGATCTTGCCCTTGATGGCAGCCTCGGTCAGGACACGGGTGGTCTCCTGGAAGGACGCGGCGGACAGGAAGGATTCAGTGGCCAGAGCGGCCTTCGTGATACCGAGCAGGATGCGCTCGCCTTCAGCGGGCTCGCGGCCCTCGAAGACGGCCTGCTCGTTGCGCTCCTCGAAATCGATAGCGTCGACCAGAGAACCGGGCAGCAGTCCGGTAGAGCCGGCGTTCAGCACGCGGACGCGCTTCAGCATCTGACGGACAATGATCTCAACGTGCTTGTCGTTGATATCAACGCCCTGCAGACGGTATACCTTCTGGACCTCGCGGATCAGGTAGTCGCGGACAGCGTCCAGACCCTTGATGCGGAGGAGATCATGGGGGTTGATAGATCCGGCAGTCAGCTCCGCACCGGCTTCGATGCGGTCGCCCTCGGCAACCTTCAGCTGAGAATCGTAGGGGATCAGATAGCTCTTGGTTTCGCCGGTCAGCTCGCTCGTAACGAGGATCTCGTGCTTCTTCTTGGAGCGGTTCTCGCTGACGATACCGTCGATCTCGGAGATGATGGCAAGACCTCTGGGCTTACGGGCTTCAAACAGCTCCTGTACACGGGGAAGACCCTGGGTAATATCGGTGCTGGTAGCAATACCGCCGGAGTGGAAGTTACGCATGGTCAGCTGAGTACCGGGCTCGCCGATAGCCTGAGCGGCGACGATGCCGACGGCCTCACCGATGCGGACGGGACGTCCGGTGGACATATCGGCGCCGTAGCACTTCGCACAGGTGCCGAGCTTCTGACGGCAGGTCAGCATGGAGCGGATGTGCACGCGGGTGATGCCGGCGCGCTCGATCTTGGCAGCAGCCTTTCCGTCGATCATATGATCAGCCTCGACGATCACCGCGCCGGTAGCCGGATCGGTGATGGTGTCGATGGACCAGCGGCCGCGGACACGCTCCTCCAGAGGCTCGATGACCTCGGTGCCTTCCTTGAAGGCGGAGACCCAGATGCCGGGAACGTTCTTTCCGTCGCCGCAGCAGTCGTCGACACGGACGATCATATCCTGGGATACATCGACCAGACGGCGGGTCAGGTAGCCGGAGTCAGCGGTACGCAGAGCGGTATCGGAGAGGGACTTACGGGTACCGTGAGCGGACATGAAGTACTCCTGTACATCCAGGCCCTCACGGAAGCAGGACTTAATGGGGAACTCAAGGGTTTCACCGGAAGGAGCAGCCATCAGGCCGCGCATGGCGGCGAGCTGCTTCAGCTGGTCCTTCGAACCTCGGGCGCCGGAATCGATCATCATAAAGATGTTATTGTCTTTATCGAGCGCGGACTTCTTATCGGGATTCTTCGGATCCGGAAGCAGCATGTCGGTGAGCTCCTGAGTAGCGCGGGCCCAGGCTTCCTTAACGTCACGGGAACGTTCGGCTTCGCCGGAAAGGCCGCGCATGCAGTTGCGGTTGATCTTGTCGACTTCTTTTTCGGTTTTGTGAATCAGATCCCACTTATCCTCGGGGATATGCACATCGGCGATCGAGAAGGTGATGGCGCCGCGGGTAGAATACTGGAAGCCGAGGGACTTGACGGAGTCAAGCGTTACGGCAGTGTTGGTGATTCCGTGAACGTCGATACAGCGCTGCAGAATCTTTCCGAGCTGCTTCTTGCCGACCAGGAAGTTGATCTCGTAGGGCAGGTAGCTCTCGGGATCGTTCTCGTCACGGGTGACGTAGCCGAGATCCTGGGGCAGCTTTTCGTTCAGGATGATGCGGCCGACGGTGGTATCCGCGAGGCCGGTTACGGTCTTGCCGGTGCTGCCGACCTCAACCGTACGGCGGACCTTGATGGGCGAATGCAGGGTCAGCTCTTCGTTTTCGTAAGCCATGATGGCTTCGCTGGCGTCCTTGAAGATACGGCCGCTGCCGATATCCTCTTCGCGCTCCATGGTCAGGTAGTAGGTTCCCAGAACCATATCCTGTGCGGGAACGGTAACGGGGGCGCCGTCAGCGGGCTTCAGCAGGTTGTTGGTGGAGAGCAGCATGAAGCGGCACTCGGCCTGCGCCTCGATGGACAGCGGAACATGAACAGCCATCTGGTCACCGTCGAAGTCGGCGTTGAAAGCGGTACATACCAGAGGATGCAGCTTGATGGCTCGGCCCTCTACCAGGATGGGCTCAAAGGCCTGGATACCCAGACGGTGCAGTGTAGGCGCACGGTTCAGCATGACGGGGTGCTCGGCGATGACCTCCTCGAGGACATCCCAGACCTCCGGGCGGAGGCGCTCCACCATGCGCTTGGCGGATTTGATATTGTGGGCCAGCTCCTGCTCGACCAGCTTCTTCATAACGAAGGGCTTGAAGAGCTCGATGGCCATCTCCTTCGGCAGACCGCACTGATAGATCTTCAGCTCGGGGCCGATGACGATAACGGAACGGCCGGAATAGTCGACACGCTTACCCAGAAGGTTCTGACGGAAACGGCCCTGCTTACCGCGGAGCATATCGGACAGAGACTTGAGGGCACGGTTGCCGGGACCCGTAACGGGACGGCCGCGGCGGCCGTTATCGATGAGGGCGTCGACCGCTTCCTGCAGCATGCGCTTTTCGTTGCGGACGATGATTTCGGGTGCGTTCATCTCCAGCATGCGGGCCAGACGGTTGTTGCGGTTCAGCACGCGGCGATAAAGATCATTCAGGTCGGAGGTAGCGAAGCGTCCGCCGTCCAGCTGTACCATGGGACGAAGATCCGGAGGAATGACCGGGACCACATCCATGACCATCCATTCGGGACGGTTGCCGGACTGCAGGAAGCTCTCGAGCACCTCGAGGCGCTTGATGAGCTTGTTCTTCTTCTGGCCGTTGCTGTCTTCGATTTCCTTCTTGACTTCAGCGGTCTGCTTCTCCAGGTCGATAGCGCACAGAAGCTCCTTAACGGCCTCGGTGCCCATGCCGGCGCGGAAGCTGTCGCCGTACTTTTCGCGGGCGTTCTGGTACTCGTTCTCGGTCAGGATCTGCTTGTACTGCAGACCGGTCATACCGGGCTCAAGGACGACGTAAGCCGCGAAATAAAGGATGCGCTCCAGCGCGCGGGGCGCGATCTCAAGCAGAATGCCCATGCGGCTGGGGATGCCCTTTACGTACCAGATATGGGATACGGGGGAAGCCAGCTCGATGTGGCCCATGCGCTCGCGGCGGACCTTGGAAACGGTAACCTCCGTGCCGCAGCGGTCGCAGATAACGCCCTTGTAGCGGATTCTCTTGTACTTGCCGCAGTGGCACTCCCAGTCCTTGGTCGGGCCGAAGATGCGTTCGCAGAAAAGACCGTCATTTTCGGGCTTTAAGGTACGGTAATTAATGGTTTCGGGTTTTTTGACTTCGCCGTGGGACCACTCGCGGATCTTCTCCGGAGAGGCAAGACCGATCTTGATTGCGTCGAAGCGAATAGCCGGTGTGTTAGTTGTCATAACAGCCATCTATCCATATCCCCTTTCTTATTCGTCATAGTTGGCTTCATAGCCAAGGTTCTCAGCCGCCAGGTCATCGCCGTCGGACTCACCGTAGGTGATGCCGAAGCCGGCAGAGGCGAACTCGTCCGCAGCATCATAATCGCCGAAGCCGAGATCGTTGTCCTCTTCTTCCTCATCATCGTAGTAAGCGGAGCTGGTTTCCAGATCCTCTTCTTCCTCAGGCGTGATGACCGCAGCTTCACCGTCGGTGTAGCTGTCTTCGCCGATGACGATTTCTTCGCCGTCCTCAGCCAGCACACGCATATCCAGGCCCAGAGACTGCAGCTCCTTCAGAAGAACCTTGAAGGACTCGGGAATGCCGGGCTCGGGGATGTTTTCGCCCTTTACGATGGCTTCGTAGGTGCTGACACGGCCGGAGGTATCGTCGGACTTGACCGTCAGGATCTCCTGCAGCGTGTAGGCGGCGCCGTAAGCCTCAAGGGCCCAGACCTCCATTTCACCGAAGCGCTGGCCGCCGAACTGCGCTTTACCGCCGAGGGGCTGCTGCGTAACCATGGAGTAAGGACCGGTAGAACGGGCATGGATCTTATCGTCAACCAGGTGATGGAGTTTCAGGTAGTACATATAGCCGACGGTTACGGGATGGTCGAAGGGACGGCCGGTACGGCCATCGCGGACGAGGATCTTACCGTCTTCGGAAATCGGAACACCCTTCCATTCGGCGCGGTGATCCAGATTGTCAGCCAGCTGCTGCATCATTTCGGCGGGAATCTCATCCTGATACTTGGCGCGGAATTCCTCGAAATCATCCATGTTGGCGTAGTCATTGGCCATGCTCAGCAGGCCGCGGATATCCTTTTCTTCGGCGCCGTCAAAAATGGGCGTCGCGACGTGGATGCCGAGTACCTTGGCAGCCAGGCCCAGATGGACCTCAAGAACCTGACCCAGGTTCATTCGGGAGGGAACGCCCAGGGGGTTCAGAACGATATCCAGCGGACGGCCGTTGGGCAGGAAGGGCATATCCTCGACGGGAAGTACGCGGGAAACAACACCCTTATTCCCGTGACGGCCGGCCATCTTATCACCGACGGAGATCTTGCGCTTATGAGCGATGTAGACGCGCACGCACTGATTGACGCCGGGATTCAGCTCATCCTTGTTCTCGGAGGAGAACATCTTAACATCCAGAACGATACCCTCTTCACCGTGGGGTACGCGCAGAGAGGTATCGCGGACTTCGCGGGCCTTTTCACCGAAGATGGCGCGCAGCAGGCGCTCTTCGGGAGTCAGCTCGGTTTCGCCCTTCGGGGTGACCTTACCAACAAGGATGTCACCGGCATGGACCTCGGCGCCGATGCGGATGATGCCGCGCTCGTCCAGGTCCTTCAGGGCCTCGTCGCCCACGTTGGGGATATCACGGGTGATCTCTTCGGGGCCGAGCTTGGTGGAACGGGCCTCCAGCTCGTACTCTTCGATATGCACAGAGGTATAGACGTCATTGGCTACCAGGCGCTCGCTCAGAAGAACAGCGTCCTCGTAGTTGTAGCCTTCCCAGTTCATAAAGCCGATGAGCGCGTTCTTGCCGAGCGCAAGCTCGCCGCTTTCGGTGGAAGGACCGTCGGCGATGGGCTGGCCGGCCCAGACCGTCTCACCCTTCGATACGATGGGACGCTGGTTGAAGCTGGTGCTCTGGTTCTGACGCTTGAACTTGAGAAGCTCGTAGCTGTCGCGGTTGCCGTCCTCTCTGCGGATGACGATTTTGTCGGAGGATACGGACTCGACGACACCGGCGTTCTCTGCCAGGACGCAGGAGCCGGAGTCGGTAGCAGCCTTGTATTCCATGCCGGTGCCGACAGCAGGCGCTTCGGTTACCAGCAGCGGAACGGCCTGACGCTGCATGTTGGAGCCCATCAGCGCACGGGAGGCGTCATCGTTCTCCAGGAAGGGAACGAGGGAAGTAGCGACCGAGAAGACCTGACGGGGCGATACGTCCATCAGGTTGACTTCCTTGGGATCGAATTCAAGGTTCAGATCGCCGTAGCGGCCGGTGACACGGCTGCGTACGAAGTGGCCGGCTGCATCCAGCTCTTCGTTTGCCTGGGCGATCTTGTAGTTTTCTTCCTCATCCGCCATGATGTAGACGACGTTTTCGGTGACACGGGGAGTCCCGTCCGCGTCGTATTCAAGCGTGCGGTAAGGCGCCTCAATAAAGCCGTACTGATTGATACGGGCATAGGAGGCAAGGGAGTTGATCAGACCGATGTTCGGACCTTCAGGCGTCTCAATGGGGCACATACGGCCATAGTGAGAGTGATGAACGTCTCGGACTTCGAAGCCTGCGCGCTCACGGGACAGACCGCCGGGGCCAAGTGCGGAAAGACGGCGCTTATGCGTAAGCTCGGCCAGGGGGTTGTTCTGGTCCATGAACTGAGACAGCTGGGAGCTTCCGAAGAACTCCTTGATAGCTGCCGTTACGGGACGGATATTGATCAGGCTCTGAGGCGTAATATCCTCCAGATCCTGGGTATTCATGCGGTCGCGGACAGCGCGCTCCAGACGGGTCAGACCGATGCGGAACTGGTTCTGCAGCAGTTCGCCCACGCAGCGGATGCGGCGGTTGCCCAGATGGTCGATATCGTCAGCATTGCCGATGCTGTAGTCCAGGCACAGGATATAGTTGACGGAAGCCATGATATCCTCGAAGGTGATGTGGCGGGGAACCAGCTCGGTAGAATGCTTCTTCATTTCGGCGCGGAAGGCCTCCTGAGACAGCGTTCTGGACAGAAGCTTCTTCAGTTCGGGATAGTAGACTTCATGGGTCTTGATGTTGCAGGCCTTGAGCTGTTCGTCGGTCCAGTTCAGGTACTTGGTAACATCAACGGTCATGTTGGTCAGAATGCGGACGCGGTTTTCCCCCTTGATTACATCAAAGGAGAAAATACCGGTATTCTGGATGGCGTCGCAGAGCTCCTTGGTCAGCGTCTGACCGGCCTCGGCGATGACTTCGCCGGTGGCGGAATCCGCGATGGTTTCCGCCAGCTTCAGGCCGACGATACGGTTGCGCAGGGCCAGCTTCTTGTTGAACTTGTAGCGGCCGACATGCGCCAGGTCGTAGCGCTTGTCATCATAGAGCATGCCGTACAGAAGGTTGCGGGAGCTGTCGACGGTGGGCGGTTCGCCGGGACGGATGCGCTTGTAAACCTCGATCAGGCCCTCTTCGTAGGAAGAGGCCGCATCGCGCTCAAGCGTAGCCATCAGCTTAGGATGTTCACCGAACATCTCGATGATTTCGGCGTTGGTGCCGACGCCGAGCGCACGCAGCAGGGAGGTAAGCGCCACCTTGCGGGTACGGTCGACACGGACCGAGATAATATCGTTGGAGTCCGTCTCATATTCGAGCCAGGCGCCTCTGTTGGGGATAACCGTGCTTGCAAAAAGCGATTTACCGTTCTTATCCTTGGTTTCGGCATAGTAGATGCCGGGCGAGCGGACGAGCTGGCTGACGATAACGCGCTCGGCGCCGTTGATTACGAAGGTGCCGGTGGGCGTCATTAACGGGAACTCACCCATGAAAATCTCATGTTCCTGGATTTCCTTGGTGGCTTCGTTCGTCAGACGTACGGTGGCCATCAGACGGGAAGAATAGGTGACGCTGCGCGCCTTTGCTTCTTCAATTGAGTAATTGGGCGTCTCACTGAGATGATAACCCACAAACTCCAAAGAAAGGTTGCCGCTGAAATCCGTGATGGGATTAATGTCATCAAAGGCTTCCTGAAGGCCCTCTTCAATGAAATCCTGATAGGAAACCTTCTGAACATCCAGAAGATTCGGCATTTTCAGGACTTCTTTCTCTTTGGCAAATGTCATTCGTACGCGTTCCCCGTATGCGTGCGGATGAAGTCGGTTTGCTTCCATAAAGCACATGCCCCCTTAAAATATTAGCTAAACTTTGCACGCAAAATAAGCCCTTGTGGCTTTTACAGAAAAACCCAATAAGGCAGATTTCGCAATATAAAGGCAAGGAGTTATGTTATCAAAGTTTCAAGAGCATGTCAAGAACTTTTTTCAAAAAATGCCGCTTTTTTTGAAAGTCCGGGCGCAAAGGGTCCCGCAAGCCTGATCAGAACGAAAAAAAGCCCCGCACCGGCAATCGCAAGCCTGTCATGCTTGCCGGCACAGGACCGTATTCTTACAGCAAAAGCGTCAGAGAAGGTTCTCGATCTCGCGGAGATCGCGGACGACAAAATCCTCCCGGCCGCTCGGCGAAATCAGCTCCGCATCGGGCAGGTAGAGCACGCTCTTTACACCGGCCGCCCGCGCACAGTCGACATCCAGCGGACGGTCGCCGACGTAGTAGGTCTCCTCCCGCTTCAGGCCATACTTTCCGATCAGATAGTTGAGGCCCTCGGGATCGGGCTTGCGCTTGAAGCCCGCAAGGCTCGTCACGATTTCCCGGAAGCAGCCGTCAAGCCCCACCGTTTCAAGCACGGCCTTCGTGGTGCGTCCGCGGTGCGTGAGCACATAATGCGGAATTCCTCTCGCGGACAGGCGGTCCAGGATTTCCCGCGCGCCGTCCATCAGGCGGATGTTCCCCATATGCGTCTCGGTGATGACCGAATAGCGCTCCTTGGACGACGCGAAGTCAAAGCCGCGCTCCTCGCCCATCTTCATCAGATATTCCTTCACCGAGCGGGCGATGACGAAGCGGCGCACCTCCTCCGGGTCCACGTCGATGCCCTTCTCCGCCAGCATCTCGCAGACGCTCGGCACAATGACACCGTACGAATCCAGCAAGGTTCCGTCCAGATCCCAGATAAACGCAGACGACATAAAGCACTTCCTTTCGAAACGCAGATTTGACAGGGGCCGGACATCCTCTGTGCAGGCACGAAGCCGGCGCTCCCTTGTGCGGAAAAAGAAACCCTCGCCGGAAAAATCCGGCGAGGGATGTCAGGAAACTTACTTAAGGGTAACCTTGGCACCGGCTTCTTCAAGCTGCTTCTTGATAGCTTCGGCTTCGTCCTTGGTGGCCTGCTCCTTCAGGATCTTGGGAGCGCCTTCTACCAGGTCCTTAGCTTCCTTCAGACCAAGACCGGTGATCTCGCGGACAACCTTGATAACCTTGATCTTCTCAGCACCGAACTCGGTAAGTTCTACGTCGAACTCAGTCTTCTCTTCTTCAACAGCGGCAGCGGCGGGACCGGCAGCAACCATAACGCCGGCAGCGGCAGATACACCGAACTCCTCTTCGCAAGCGGTAACCAGATCGTTCAGTTCCAGAACGGTGAGCTCTTTCAGAGCATCAATGATTTCCTGTACAGACAGTTTAGCCATTGTAATAATCCTCCATAAATAATTGTTTTAAGATTGACATGAAGCTTTAAGCTTCGGCAGCGGGCGCTTCCTCAGAAGCGGCCTCGGCGGGCGCGGGCTCGCCGTTCTTCTTGGCGATTTCCTTAACCACACGGGCGAAGGAAGAGATCGGGGACTTCATGCTGCCAAGCAGGCGAGACAGAAGAACTTCGCGAGAAGGAATCTTCGCGATTTTAACGATCGTTTTTTCGTCGTAGTACGTACCGTCTACGACACCGCCCTTAAAGCTCATAATGTCGAACTTGTCAACAAACTTACTTACTTCACGGGCAGCGGCGGTCGCATCGTCATAGCTGAATACCACAGCAGTGGGGCCTTCCAGATGGGGGGTAAGGGCCTCAAAGGGGGTATCCTTGACTGCCAGGTTGATCATCGTGTTCTTATAAACCTTGTAATCAACACCGGCCTCACGCAGAGCCTTGCGCATCTCAGTATCCTGAGCTACGGTCAGACCGCGGGAGCTGACTAAAACCATGGAACCGGCTTTTTGAACCTTGTCTTTGATCTCATTTACAATGACTTGTTTCGCTTCGATCTTAGCCAAATTATTCACCTCCTGTAAAAGTGTAAGCCAGAAAAATAAATCTCTTCGAGGCTGCCGAAGAGATTTACGAGGATGATCACTCATTGCAGCTTGTAATTGCAAGCTGTTTCCCTCGGCAAGCCTTGTATGGTTATGTCCGTGCCGCCCCGACAATTCGGGGTGAGCCTTGCGGCCCGTACAGCGGCTGCCCGCCGCTGCCGTCACAGACGCTTGCTGTCTCCGGTCATTATCAAAAGCCTTTCGGCGATTGATTAAAGGAATGCGTGCTTTTGACAAGAGCACTAACTTGCCTTATCGGATGTTGGCTCAGTCCTCAACCTTGAGGCTGTTGATCTTGACGCCGGGGCCCATCGTGGAAGCGACGGTTACGGAGCGAAGATACTGGCCTTTGGCCGCAGCGGGCTTAGCCTTTATAATGGCACCAATTAAGACGTGGAAGTTTTCAGTAAGCTTCTCAGCCCCGAAAGATACCTTGCCAACGGGTACGTGGATGATGTTGCTCTTGTCCAGACGGTACTCAACCTTACCGGCTTTGATCTCGTTAATGGCGCGGGTAATGTCCATGGTAACGGTACCGGACTTGGGGTTGGGCATAAGGCCCTTCGGGCCCAGGATGCGGCCAAGACGGCCGACAACACCCATCATATCGGGAGTAGCAACAACGACATCATATTCGAACCAGTTCTCATTCTGGATCTTGGGAACAAGCTCTTCGGCTCCGACGAAATCAGCACCGGCAGCTTCCGCTTCCTTAGCTTTTTCACCCTTTGCGAAGACCAGAACGCGCTTGGTTTTACCGGTGCCGTTAGGCAGTACGATAGCACCGCGGACCTGCTGATCAGCATGACGTCCATCGACGCCCAGCTTGATATGAGCTTCTACGGTTTCATCGAATTTAGCCGGAGCAACCTTGGCAACGATTTCCATGGCTTCCAGAGGGCTGTACTGAGCCTGCTTGTCGAAGGCTTTGACAGCGTCTAAATACTTCTTTCCTTTTTTCATGTTTAAACCTCCTTGTGGTAATAACGGGGGAGTTCCCTCCCACAATGTAACGGGCGAATTTCGGAACCAGCGGTGTCCCGGAATTCTTTGCACTATTGTTGTGATTGAACTCTTGTTAAAACATCAGATCAAATGCACTTTTTGATCCGATTTATGCGGCGTCTTGCCGATCAGTCGGCAACGGTAACGCCCATGCTGCGCGCGGTGCCGGCGATCATGCTGACAGCAGCATCAAGATCGGCAGCGTTCAGGTCCTTCATCTTGAGTTTGGCAATCTCCTCAAGCTGAGCGCGGGTAATGGAAGCAACCTTTTTAGCTTTGGGGCTTCCGGAACCGGACGAAATACCGCAGGCTTTCTTAATAAGGAGCGCAGCCGGAGGAGTTTTCGTAATAAACGTAAAGCTCTTATCGGAATAAACCGTGATGATGACGGGGATGATCATACCCACATCATTAGCGGTTCTTGCGTTGAATTCCTTCGTGAAGGCCGGGATGTTCACACCGTGCTGACCCAACGCGGGGCCAACAGGAGGAGCAGGCGTAGCCTTACCTGCAGGAATCTGCAGTTTAATATAACCTGTAATTTTCTTAGCCATATTGACTTTACACCTCCTATGTTAATAAACAACTTTGGATTTCAGTGAATTTTCTTGATCTGTTCGAAGCTAAGTTCAACCGGCGTCTCTCGACCGAAGATCTCGAGCGTGACGGTAACCATACCGGCGGCATGGTTGATGGCGGTAACCGTACCGACGGAGCCCTCAAAGGGTCCGCTCATCATCTGAACGCTGTCGCCTTCGGCAACGGTGATCATGTACTTGGTGGGCGAAATGCCCAGCGCCGAAATTTCTTCAGGCGTAAGGGCCACCGGATCGGATCCGGGACCGACAAAGCCCGTAACACCGCGGGTATTGCGGACGACATACCAGGTATCGTTGTTCATGAACATCTTTACCAGTACGTAGCCGGGGAAGGTCTTGCGGGAGACAGTTACCTGCTCACCGTTTTTCTCTTCGACGCAATCCTCCATCGGAACGGCGACTTCCAGAATCAGGTTCTCCAGATTCCGGTTGACGATGGTCTGCTCAAGGTTGGTTTTCACCTTGTTCTCATAACCGGAGTATGTGTGGACCACATACCATTTAGCTTCTTCTGCCATGAAACAATCCTCTTCTTATAGGAATAATTCTTCCAGTTTACGCATAATCCAGTTGAAGATTACGTCGTAAATGCCGATAATGACGGAAAGAATGGCGCAGACAACCAGAACGATGCCGGTTTTCTTGGCAACCTCACCCGCAGTAGGCCAGGTGATCTTTTTCCACTCGCTCTTGAGCTCTTTGAAGCTGAACATGAATGGTTTCCTCCTTTAATCGGTTATTTGGATTCCTTATGAAGGGTGTGACGTTGACAGAAACGGCAATACTTCTTCGTTTCCATCCGGTCGGGGTGTTTTTTCTTGTCTTTCGTAGTGTTGTAATTCCGCTGTTTACACTCTGTGCACTCTAGTGTTACTCTGGTTCGCACGACTTCCACCTCCATTGGTTTGGTACTTAATTGGGTAAGGCTCGATTTTTTGTGCAAAAAAAAAGAACCCAACCATTAGCTTTTCGATAATACCATAGGGGGTGGGTTCTGTCAATGCCTTTTTTAATTTTCTTTACATGTAATTAAAAACGAATAAAACCAGGGCGGTAAGGATAAAAAACCACACGCCGATGCTCGCGAAAATGCGCTTGAGTGCTCCCCGCACGCTGTACTCCTCCCAGGACGCCGCAGGTACGGACTGCGCTTCGGGGGCGAGCGCGGAATCCGCAGGCGCAGCCGCTTCGGCAGCCTCGAGCTCCTTTCGCATCACTTTCCTCTTCTTCTGCCAGCCGTTGACCTCCAGCAGCAGAACGACCAGCCCGGCAAAGGCAAACAGCCCGAGGAACAGGGTCCAGCCAAAATAGCCGAGCGTCGCTCCGCTTACGGACGTGACCCGCGAAAAATCCGTCAGTGTGCCTTCCAGAAGTCCCTGCATAACCGGGTCCTCCAACGCGCGCTTCATCAGCACTACGGTCACGCCGCTCGTCGAAAGGTTGATGATCATATGGTAGGCGATGGTGATGAGAATGTTTCCGGTGCGAAGATATATGTAGGCGAAGAAAAAGCCAAGCCCGGCCGCAAAGAAGAGCTGCTGGAAGTTTCCGTGGAAAAGGCCGAACATCAGGCCCGAAAGCAGGATGGCCAGGGTGCTGCCGTACTTGGGCGCGACACGGTCGAGCAGGAGCTTGCGGAAAATCAGCTCTTCAAAGATAGGCGCCAGAACGCCGGCTGTCAGAATGTTGGCCCAGTTGTCGCCGGAGAGCATCAGGTCTGCGATGCCGGCCGGCTCGCTTCCGCTAAGAGAAATGATCAGGCTCTGCACGAGGGCGCCGATGACGGATCCGACCAGACAGATGCCCGCAGCGGTAAGGATTCCCTTCACGAAGCCGCCGAAGCCGAGCTTGTCGCGTTCAGGCGCGACAGCCGGAATTTTCCGGAGCATGAGAATCAGCAGCGGAAAGGTGATCAGATAAAAGCCGGCCACCAGGCTGATATAGCTGGCAAGCGCCGGCCGCGACGAGACAAAGACCGGCAAAAAGGCCGACAGCAGAGCAACAATCAGCAGCTGGAGACCCAGAAACAGCAGGGTAGTGATTCCGTAGCGGAAGCCGACCCGGTTCAGAATTTTCTTATCCATATGACTGACTCCTTTCAGATACCGAATTCTCACATATAGGTCAGGACGAAGAAAGCAAATGTGACCGCGAAGAAAAAAACATGCCCGGGCTGTTGAGAACTACCCTCCGCTTCTTAAAAAACCCAACAAACAGGACCGCAAGAAGAATCAGACCCACGAAGAAGGCCCGCCAGAAGCTCACCCGCAAGGCAAAGCACGACCGCCGTATCGCGGCCCTTCCACAGCAAACGAATGCAGAAACGAGTCGAGCGCATCACCGATGCGGGCCCCGAAAAACATGATGCAGCCCCAAGCGCACAGCATCCCGGGAAACGCCCGGAAGCCCACGGGGGCGGCGTTCAGGAGCCTTCGAAGGAAGCGGCTTCATCAGACAATTAACCGGACGCATCAGTAATACCGGAATAAGCAAAAAGACGGCAAAGCGAAGGCCAAGCTGATTCAGTATGTATTTCTTCGTATTTTACTCATCTCACCTACAGCTTTTCTTTATTATTTCACGATTTGCCGGCGTCTGCAAGTTTTTTTCGCGCAGCGCTATACGAAACAGAAAAAATGCACTATAATTAGAAAAAATTCTGCCAAGAAAGGAAGGACCACGCATGTCATTACTTTTCCGCCGGACAGGCAGGGCCTCCGCCGACGCCGAAGGCAGCGCCAGCGACCTTCTCGACGCCGAAAAAGAAAACGAGTCCGAAACCGAGGAAGAGGCACCGGAGGCCGAAGTGTCCGGGACCGAAGCATCCGAGGCAGAGATCGAAGCGTCCGGGACCGAAGCATCCGAGGCGTCCGGAAAAGCCGGACGCAAGCTGCTTGCCGTCGGCCTGACGCTGGCCACCGCCGCCAGCCTGTTTTTTGCCGGTCTTTCCGAATCACCCGGCGAACTCGCATATAAAAAGGAAACCGCCGCACCCGTCGTGATCTCGGCACCTGTCAACCCTGCCGATGACGACGAGGATCGACCGGACGAAAATTCACAGGAGGAAAAGCTGCATAAAAGCCGCTCCCTGAAGGCCTTCTTCTCGGAATGGCTGCTGCGGATGCCTGCCGCCTTCAAATGGCTCCTGGCACTCCCGCTGTGGGCCGTCGGTTCGCTGATTCTCAGTCTGGCGAAGCGGCTCCTGAAGCTTGGTCTCTCGCCGCTCCTGGCCCTGATGGGCAAGTGGCTGCTGCTCGGGCTTCTGCTCTTCGGTCTCCTGTATCTCCTGCTCAAACTCATTTTCCCGGACCTTAAGCTGCGGGAGCTCCTTAATCTCCCCACCCTGCTGACACTTTGGGGCGGTTCGCTCGCGCTCGTGCTTCTCGGCGGAACGCTCGATAAACTGTGGGACGCTTTTTCGTCCTTTGAATATCTTTTCGATTTCATCGGCGGACTGATTGTACTGCTTGCAGCCGCCGCGCCTATTCTTCGCCGAAGGAGGAAGCAAAAGCGTGAAGCAGCATAAAGCCGGCGGAGCCTTGCTCCTGTCCCTGGCAGTCCTGATCTGGGGCTCCTCATTCATCGTCCAGAGCATCAGCATGGAAACACTGGAGCCCTTCACCTTCAACGGTATCCGCGCGCTTCTGGGCGCCCTGGTCCTTCTTCCGATCTTTCTGATCAAAAACTCGCGGGAAAAACGCGCAATGACCCCCGACGAGCTCGCGGCGCGCCGCAGCGCCAACCGCAAGGGCATCCTTTACGGCTTCATTCTCGGCCTGGTTCTGTGCGTCGGCAGCAACTTCCAGCAGCAGGCCTTCGCCTATTCGACTGCCGGCAAAATCGCCTTTATCACAGCCAGCTATATGTTCATCGTGCCGCTGATCGGTCTTCTGCTCAAGCGGCGTCTGCCCTGGCTTACCTGGGTCTGCGTCGCCTTCGGCTTCTTCGGTATGTTTCTGCTCTGCGTCGACCCCGCCGAGATGGGCAGCCTGAACCGCGGCGATGTGCTCACCATGGTCTGCGCCGTCGCCTACGCCTTCCATATTCTGTTCATTGACCGCTTCGTGAGCAAGGCGGACGGCATCCTGCTCTCCTGCGTGCAGTTTTTCACCGTCGGAGTCATCACCGTCATTCTGTCCCTTCTGTTCGAGAACGCGACGCTCGGGGCCATCCGCGCCACTGTGCCATATATTCTTTTCTCCGGCATCGTGGTCTGCGCGGTCGCCTACACCCTGCAAATCATCGGTCAGAAGACCACCGAGCCCACTGTCGCCTCGCTCATCATGTGCATGGAGTCGGTCGTGGCAATGGTCCTCTCCGCCATCCTTCTGAATGAGCGCATGAACCCGCGCGAAATCATCGGCTGCCTCATCATGCTGAGCGCGACTGTTGTCTCGCAGCTGTCTGATGCCCTCATCAGCAAGAAAAACCGAACCGAATGACCCTATCCGCTCATGAAAGGCTTCGCCGCGATTTTATCTTCCCATAAAAACAGGCCCGTCGATTTTTTCGACGGGCCTTATGAATACCGATATATGCGTAGGCTCTGACCGTTTCTTTACAGCGTCGCGATGTCACGGATCAATTCTTCTACGTCTTCGTCCTTCGTGGACCAACTGGTGCAGAAACGCGCGATCTGCAGACCGTCCGCAGTTTTCCCCTCGTCCTCAAAAATGTGCCGCGCGCCGATTTGCTCCGCCTGCTGCGCGTTCAGGATGACGAACTGCTGGTTGGTCTCGTTTTCCATATAGAAGGGAATGCCGCGCTCGGCAAAGGCTGCTTTTATGCGCATCGCCTGCTCGGCAGCCTTGCGGGTGATATCAAAATACAGGCCATCGCTAAAGAGCGCCTCGAACTGAAGTCCCAGCAGGAAGCCCTTGGCAAGAAGCGCTCCGTTTTGCTTCATGAAGCTTCTGAAATGCGGCTTCAGCGCATCGTTCAGAATAACCAGCGCCTCTCCGAAGAGCGCGCCGCACTTGGTGCCGCCGATGTAAAAAGCGTCCGTCAGGCCCGCAATGTCGGCAAGCGAATAATCGCAGGAGGGACTTCCGAGCCCGTAGCCGAGGCGGGCGCCGTCCATATAAAGATAGAGGCCGTATTCGTCGCATACTATCCGAAGCGCCTGCAGCTCTTTCTTTGAATAAACGGTGCCGAATTCAGAAGGGTTGGAGATAAAAACCAGCTTCGGCTGAACCACATGCTCCTGCACACCGCTTTCGGCGTACTCTTCGGCCGCAGCGCGAACAGACTCCGCCGTCAGCTTGCCCTCACAGGCTTCAAGCGCCAGGATCTTATGGCCGGTATTCTCAACCGCGCCGGTTTCATGGGTATGAATATGTCCGTTCGCCGCGCACAGAACACCCTCGTAAGGGCGAAGCGCTGCCGCAATCACCGTATAGTTTACCTGCGTACCGCCCAGCAGAAAGTGGATGTCCGCCTTGTCGTTCTTTAAATAGGGAAGGATGGCCGCCTTCGCGCGCTCGCAGCACTCATCCAGCCCGTATCCGGCATAACTGTTTCCGTTGTTTTCAGCCAGCGCCGCCAATACCTTTTCGTGCGCGCCTTGATTGTAATCATTATTCCACCGAATCATGGCAGACCCTCCTCGCGAATCTTCAACATTGCGATTGTACCACGCTCTTCTTTATGTTACAATAAAAAAGAATAAAAGAAGGCGGAGTATTATTCGAACATCCGCCAAAGGGGCGTGACCTTATGGCAATTGCAGAATCCGGAGAAATGTACCTTGAGACAATTCTCATCCTGTCACAGCAAAAAGAAACCGTGCACTCCATCGACGTCGGCGAGTACATGGGCTTTTCCAAGCCCAGCGTGAGCCGCGCCGTCAGCCGTCTCAAGATGGAGGGCTTTGTCATCATGGAGAACGACGGCGCGCTGCACCTGACCGAAGCCGGCAAAAGCCTGGCTGAAAAAATCTTCGAGCGCCACACCTTGCTTACCGCCTATCTGATCAGCATCGGCGTGAGCGAAGAAACCGCCTCCGAGGACGCCTGCCGCATCGAGCACGTCATCAGCGATGAAGCCTTCGACGCCATCAAGCGCCATGTGCATGACGGGCACAGCGTCTGACAGAATCCTTCTTCCGCATGAAAAAATGCAGTCCCGCGGACGTGATGCACATTCCGGGGACTGCTTTTTTTTACTCTTTTTCCTGCCTTGCAAGAGCTGCGCGAGCACGTTCAGCAGCCTTTTTGCGAGACTTTTTGACAATCAGAACGATTACGATCGCCAGAACCGCCAGGAGAACGAGCGCAGGCAGCGCACCGGCCAGCCAGACAAGAGTATCCTCGCCAAATTCCTTCATGCTTTCAAAGGAAGAGCGGAGATTCTCGCTCATGCGGCTGCCCAAGGAGGGACGCTCCGTCTTGGTTTCTTTTTCAACCTCCTTCAAATAAAAATCAACCGTGACATAGTCGATTTGGTTATCATATTTCCGAATAGCGGATTCATATCGGTCGATTTCGTAGCGGAGGGAGCTGAGTTTGTCCTCCAGAACCAAAAGGTCCTTCAGATCCTTCGCCTCGCTCACCAGTTCAAGGAGGCGCGCTTCCTCGGCCCGGAGCGCAATCAGGTGGCTTTCGGTATCAGAGTAGGAAAGCGTTACATCGTCCATTTTTTCTTCCTGACGAAGCACATTGACCTGACCGGAAACATTGCTCAGGAAATCATCTGCCTTATCCTTCGGGACACGGATCGTTAGAGTCGCGCTGCGCGAACCGCTGTAACGGGAGTCCACGGTATACTGCTGATAATAGCCGCCCTTCAGCTTCAGTTCGGCGGTGATACTGTCCAGGACCTCGTCAAAGTTCCGGGTTTCCGCCTTGATGAGTACGGTTCGGATCAGCTTGCGGCCGCTGTCAGCATTCACCGTGGTATCCAGGCCTTCAACGGGCGACTTTTCACCCTGCTTTTCATACTCATACAAAGCTGCGTCGTTCCAGCCAACGGGCTCGCTGATTCCCTCGGCTTTTGCGCAGCCTGCAAGAACCGCGCAGAAACAAAGCGCCATGAGAATACACATAAATCTTTTCATTTGGTTACCTCCTGAAATCATCTGATACATGTATATGTGTTTCGCTGCCTGTTTCGTAACAGGATTCTTACTTTAACGCTTGTTCTTTCATTTCGCGGATTTCGTCAACGGTGAAAACGTACTTTTCGCCGCAATAGTGGCAGCCCATTTCTACAGGCTCATCCTCAGCGATCAGCTTGTCCAGCTCGTCCGCGCCGATGCTGAGAAGTGCGCGGGCCACCTTCTCACGGCTGCAATTGCAGCGGAAAGCAAGCTCCTTCCGCCCCATCGGAACAAAGTCAAGGTCGCCGAGCAGATTTTCCAGAATCTCTTCCGGCTTCTTGCCCATGGCCAGGAACTGACTGACGGGCGGAAACGCCACCACTCGCTCCTGCAGCAGATCAGCCGTTTCTTCGGACGCGCCGGGAAGCAGCTGCAGAATGAAGCCGCCGGCAGACCAGACACTCTCATCCTTGTTCACCATAACGCCCAGAGAAACCGCGGAAGGTATCTGCTCGGAAACGGTAAAGTAATAGGCCAGGTCCTCGGCGATTTCGCTCGTCACCAGGTGAGAAGAACCCGTGTAGGGCTCCTTCAGCCCCAGGTCCTTGGTGATAGTCAGCACACCGACACCCACCGCGCCTGCGACATCCAGCTTCCCTTTTTCGTTCAGAGGCAGATCAACCGCAGGATTCTCGACATAGCCGCGCAGACGGCCGGCGCCGTCGCAGAGGGCAACCGTCCTCTCCAGCGGGCCGTTGCCTTCGAAGCGAAGGGTAATGGTTTCTTCATCGTTTTTCAGCTGCGCTGCCATCATGGCCGCTGCCGAGAGTGCGCGCCCCAAGGCCGCCGTAGCGACCGGATGCGTACCGTGACGAAGCCGAGCCGTCTCAACCAGCTCCGCCGTATCACAGGCAAAGGCAAGTATCTGGCCGTCTCCGGCCGTACCGTGCACTAAATAATCGCTCATTGCATCCCTCCTGAAGAGCCCCGCTTACGCGAGGTCTCTTTTTTTACCCAATTGACCGTACAGATATTCACGGGCCACGAAGCAGATGCGCTCACTGTCCGGACGGGCTTCGTCCTCAGTAAAAGCATCCAGTACGGCTACGACCTCCAGCCCCGCTTCCCGGAGCAGCTTCACAATCAGCTCCGGATCATAGGCTTTTTCGTAGTGCAGCTCCTCGTGGCGTTCATAGCGGCCGTCCTCATCCTGCTCGAAAAAGGTCACCTGGTATTCGTTGATGTCCTCTTCCTCATAAAAATAGTTCTCCCAGATGAAAGCGGCGTCATCAGACGTTTCCGCAAAGGTTTGATCGCTCAGGATTTCGGAGAATTTATAGCGGGTATTCATGTCGAAAATAAAGAGACCGCGCGGCTCCAGATAGTTTTCGACCAGGCGGAAAACCGTTTTCAGGTCCTCAGCTTCCGTCAGATAATTCAGACTGTCACAGGTGCAGATTACACTGTCGACCGTGCCGAAGAGCTCGAACTCACGCATGTCCTGCTGCAGGCAAAGAGGCGCCTGCTTCGAGACCTTGGAGATTTTGGTCCGCGCCTGCTCCAGCATAGAAGCGGAACCGTCAATCGCAATCATCTCATAGCCGCGCTTGGCCAGCTCAGCCGTCAAACTCCCGGTGCCGCAGGCAAGGTCCAGAACCAGCTTCGGTTTGGCGCCAAACTTCCGAAAAAGCCGCTCAATGTAGTCGGCCCATTCCGGATAGGAGGCGTCCTGCATGAACTCGTCATAAATATCCGCAAAATGCTCGTACATGGGATTCTTCCTTTACGAAAATGCTTTGTGGTTCATTATACCATCGAAGACATTTTTTAGCAACGAGCTTTTGCCCCTCACAGGTTCAGAAGGGCTCTCCTCGAGTTCTTCTTCCGCCAGGCGGCGTGCAGCGGTTTCCGTCAGATACAGAGCGGCACCCTGCTCCACGTCATCTGCCTTCAGAAACGCACGCAGCAGATAAACGAGCTCAAAAAGATATTTTTCATCCGCGTGCTCCTTCAAAAGCTCCTCTTCAAAGCGAACCGTCAGCCATCGGCTGAGCACCGTAACGGCTGAGGGATTATCGGCCTTCCTCTCTGCCAGCATGATGTGGATCTCCTTGTTGAGCGCACTGAAATAAAGCCTTTCAGGGCTGAAGTCCACCAGACCTTCCTCCAGGAAAAACTCCTCCAGAAGCCGCGGCAGCTTTTCCAGCGCACTCATCGCCTGAGCCAGCTCGTCACGATCTCTAATGCTCGACAATGCAACCAGCCCCCTCGTGTCATAACGAAAACAGCCGTTCTCCCACGCAAAAGGCACCAGCAAAAACCGCGCCTCACCCAGAACCATCCTTCTCTGAGCCTCGGTCAAGCTATCATTTATGAATTCAGACATATTGCTCCTATCTTTCCGACCAGCATTCCGACGAACAGAAAGGGCAGGAATGGTATTTTATCGTCACGCGACCGGGTGCGGCACCAATGAATCAAACCGCCCGCGCCGGTCAGGAGCGCAGCAGCCGGAAGCCCCATCACAAAGCACTTCAAGGGAAGACCCAGTCCGCATGCCGCAAGTGACACCGCATCAGCCGCGCCCATTTCTTTTCGCAGGCGAGGAATCATCAGGTATATCAGACCAAAAATCAGCACGAAGGCAAGACCGGAAAACCGCGCGGAGAAGTCCGGCACAAAGGCAAACAAGGACACCGCGGAGAGTGCCAGCAACCCCCACAGAGGAACCAGCTTCTTCTTCGCGTCCATGACGGCCAGCACGCCCAGTACGGTCAAAAACAAAAAATCACTCATTTCCGACAAACCACTCCTCATCGCCCAGGCAGATTTTACACGGCTCGAGTCCCAGCTTGCGCGCCTCGTCAAAATCAAGTGCCGCCACATTCGGATAAAGGTGCGCGCAGCCCTCCGCGTGATAACATTCGCCGCCGGCCGAAGCGTAGACGACCGCACTTTCCCACGGAAGGCAGTGAGAACAAGGCTCAAGCCCCTGTTGCTGCGCCTCCCACAAGCTCAGTTCCCGGATATTCTTGTTTATCAGATAACACTCGTGCGTGTGATATCGCGTGCCCTGACCGATGCGGAAAATCTTATCCTCAGGAGGCTCTTCTTCCTTTCGGAACGGATTATCACCTAAAAAAGCGTGGGTGACGCAGGATAGGCTGAGGGGAGACGGATCAAAAGGAGTCCCGCCGGCCAAAAGCTCCGGCTGAAACCGAAGCTTCAAGCAAATAAGCGCCTTGTGACTGTCTTCCTCATAGAAGAAGCGCGAACCGCTAAAGCTAAGCCCCCGCTGCCCACCGGCAACGCCTCCAAGCTCCGTCTTTCCCGGCAGATAGCCCTGCAGCAGCTCTTCTGCAAGCATCGTTCCCGCTTGATTCAGCAAAAGCTCCTTCGCTTTTTCGGCCAGCCATTCATCAAGCTCGGAAGCATCCCGGTCGTTTTCCCCGACGAGTTCCGCCAATTCATCCTCAAGAAGTTCGTACAGGCAGCTGTAGTCCGCCATCGTCTCGGCCGTTTCCATCAGCGCGCAGCGAAGCACCAATGTCGTGTGATAAGTCTGCAATACACCCAGGAACAGCGCAAGGACCACCACGGTGAAGGGAAGCACCAGGGCGGCCTCCACCGTCAGCGAGCCTCTGTATTCAGTATGCGTATTCATCATGCAGACGGTAACGCCCCCACGCGGTTCTGAGCTCTCCTTCCACGCTGAAGGCCGTGACATATGCCTCAGGAGGCACCTCCCCGTTCGATTCCAGGCAAATCAGATCCTGCAGCCGGCCAAGCATTTTCTCTTCCGGCATCAGGAAAAGAAGCAGCCTCAGATAGTCCCGGTAATACAGCCCAGACACGCTCTCACCTCCGGATGCGAGCTCCTTTTCTCCGCGGATCAGCGCTGTCTTCCACTGCTCAGGCGTTTTGATGAGCGGAACGCTGCGGCCCTGCAAAAGCTCGTCCCAGTCCGCGTCCGCCTCGATGACAGACCACAAAAGCACGATGCCGACCAGACTGCCGACCTCCCCGAAGCCGCCCCCAAGCACAGCGCCTGCGCTTTCCGAAACCAGCTTGATAAGCTCCATGCGGCCTTCATCCCCTGCCAGAGTGATGACATTCGCAAGGGTACGAAGCGCCATCACGCGCCGGCGTACAGCCTTCACATTGTCATATTCGTTGCCGGAGCCCTTCAGTATGTATTCTGCCTCGTTTTTAAAAAAGCCGGGACGCTTTGCTTCCTCACGCATATTCTTCGGCTGGTGTCCGCGGCTAACGTCGACACTGTCCGAAAGGTTCATGAGCATCCCCTCGATATACAGGACTGTTTCTGCCTTGAGGACCGCTCGCCCGCCCTCCGCCAAAAGCTTGTCCCACAAGGATTGAAGGAGGACCGAAAATGCTTCCTCTTCGCTCTCCTTGGTTCCTTGAGACGGCAGGGCGTTCACGCTCAGCAGGTTCTTCTTAAACAGGTCCTCATCAGGCGCATAGACCTTCAGTCCCTCGGTCGAGCGATCAAAAAATTCCTGCTCGACCAGATTCCAGTCAAGCTCGGTTTCCTGCTCCTCCGCTTGTGTCTCGGATGCCTGCGACAGGCTTTCCATCGCCTCTCCCAGTCCCTGAGTGAGCGTTTGAAAGACCCGCACGGCATCTTCCGCCAAAGCGGTCAGCGTCCGCGCCTTCATAAAGCGCTGCAGCTGTTCTTTGAGAACACGCATCTGTCCCAGGTTCCCTTGCACGCTCAGACTGCTTTTCGCAAGGGACCATTCGCTGACAAAAGGGCCGCTTTGCGCCGCAAGGTTTTCCTGCAGATAAAACTCCAGTGCTTTTTCCGCTTTCTCAGGCGTACGCACCGCGTAAAACCCGTATTTTTCCTCGAGATCCCGGTCGAATTCGGCCAGGACGGCACGCGACGAGGTTCGCACCGCGCGGCCGCCCAGCGTGGTCGCCAGACTCCTTTCAGCCAACCCTCCCAGCGCAAGAAAGAATACCGTAAGCGTCACAAAGAGCATCCCGAAAAAGAGGCTTACACTCCCCGAAAGGAACAAGCCGCTTCGCTCTACCGGTTCAGCCATCCTCCAAGCTTCTCCTTTAGCTCTGATTTCAGCGACTGAATGGCCGGAATCTTAGCTCCGATCTCCTGCACCAGACAGACGCTGTCGCGCACAGCAACAGGACTTCGGTAATCTCCGACCGCTGAAACCTCAAATTCGAGCGGAAACAAAAAGCCGTATTCCGCACTCATGTAAATCTGTACACGGTTCCCCAGGCCGGCCGTTTCGCTGCTCAGTTCGACCGTGCCTGACTCCGGAAAAAACAGTGCTGTCCTCTTTTCCAGGAGGTCCTGCGTAAACGCTTTCGCCTTCTTATCTGAATATCCCGCTCGCCGTGCTTCCGCGTATACCATAACTCCCTGCTCACACAGGCTCTGACAAAAGACACGCTCTGTCAGCACAAGTCCGCATTGCAGCAGCAAAAATAAAATGACGGTAATAAAAGGGAAAACCAATGCCGCCTCCACCGCCAGAGAGGCCTCCAGCTCCCTCACTGGACCAGTGCGCCGGGGTCGAACACATCGCCCTGCGACGAAATTCTGCCCAGCACCTTGGCAACAAACGCTATGATCGTATTTTTAAACATCAATACCAGCGCAATCAGAATCACGATAATGAGCACGATCTCGACCGTACTCATTCCTTTTCGGTTTCGGAAAACATTCACCATAGACAGCTTTATGCCCGCGGAGGCTGCATCGCCGACGGGCCCTCCTCTCCTTATTACATGCCTTTGATATTCATTAGTGCCGGCGCGACGGTAATCACCAAAATCACGCAGAACATCAGCATAATCGGCAGAAGCAAGCGCGTGTCGGCCTTTTCGACCCGCTCCCGCAGGCTTCTGCGGCGCTCCTCCCAGGCCGTATCGCAAAGACTTTTCAGTTCCTTTGCGAGCATGCGATTGCCGAGGCTGCGTTCTTCATTCAGCAGCCGGGCCATTCGCCGCGCATCCTGGCTTAGGCTTTTCTCCGCAAAATCCGCCAGAATCTCCGCAAAGCTCATGCCGCTCCGAAGTCTGGCCGACTCAAGCTTCATTTCCTCGCGAAGCGCCTTCGGCGGAGCTCCCCGACGAAGCCCGGCCTCATATTCATCCGTCAGGCGCAGCCAGGCATTCTGCGGACTCAGACCGGCGCCCAAATACAGCAAATATTCACTGATGACCTCCGGGCCCTCCGCCTCACAGGATAGTCGCCTGGCCTTGAGCTGATCGTCCAGGCGACCGTCCATACGGCCGGCGACAAGCGCGAGAATCAAGCCCAAAAGCACAAGACAGAGTAAAAGACTGATACGCGTAGAGGGCTCCCTCCAGGACAGCGCTGCGCCGCCGTCTGCCGTTTCCGGCAGACGCAATGCGTCATCCTCCAGAAACACTCCCCCATTCAGCCGTTTCTTCACCAACTCCCACTGCGACTGCTCCGAAAGCTCCGACGCCGGGGCAAAAGAAAGCCGGACATCCACTGCGGACTTCATATCCTCCACCCACACGACTACGCGGAAGGGCGCTTCATGAGCCTCCTCCGGCCATGAACCGAAAAAGTTTCCGTCATTATCCAGGTATTCCTCGTCCAGGCTGTAATAGCTGAAGCTTGCGTGTCCCCAGCTTTTCGGAAGCACGGGCGCCTCCGTTAAAACGCCCAGGTTGCGAAAATAGCTGTCGATGTACTCATCTGCTTCGCCCAGCCATAGGATCTTATCCTTTTGCGACGGAGCCGCCGCCGGAAGCTCCACCACAAGTCCCTCAGCCTTCTGCCCGGCGACACCGCCCTCTATAAGGAGCTCTTGAGCTTCATCCGAGCGCGCCAGCTCCGTAACGGGACGGGCGTCGTGCCCGGCAAAGGAGAGCAAAAAAATCACAAGCAGACCGGCCACCGTAATGCCGAGGAGCGCATCCGCCTTTGCCGCACAGTGCTCAAGCAGTCTCTCCTGCGGGCTTTTCGGCGAAGCAGGCTCCGTTTTTTCAAGCTTGCGAAGCATTTTCTTCCGATAGCTTTCCGGCAGCGGACAGCAGGAAAACAGAAATCTTCCCGGTGAGCCGAAACGGCATCTGAGGTAAATAACGGCTGCCGCAAGCAGCAAATCAAAAATCAAAATCAGCCATCTCATCGCAATTCTCCAGGATCGGACATTTTTTTCGAAAGGAAGACACTAAGCCCCATCACCGCCAGACAAATGCTCATCAAAAGGATGCCCGACGGACTCGAATACATCACGTCAAAATAGCCCGGCGACATCGACGAAAGCAGCGCCAGCATTGCGAAGGGCATAACATTCAGAACGCGCTGCTCCGTCCGCTTGCGCGTCAAAAGCAGCCTTGTTTCTGCGCGGATTTCCGCCTTCTCGCGCAGAAGCTCCGCCGACTCGGCTACGGCCTGCGACAGGCTTCCGCCCTCCCTCCGGCAGATTTCCGCCACAGCGGCCAGCTGCTTCATTTCCTCAAGCCCGCTCTCAAGCGCAAAAACGCTCAGAGCCAACTCCGGCGGCTGTCGGTTCCCGACAAGCGTACACATTTTCCCCCACGCCGGTCCGAGCAAAGGAAACAGCGTCTCCTCATCGTTTTTGATCACGCGGAAGAGCGCATTCTCAAGCGACAGCCCTGAGCGCAGCGCCGTTGAAAATCTGCGCAAAAGCTCCTTCAGCTCCTCTTCTTTTTTTCGTTTTTCTCTTTCCGCAAGCTCCGTCCGACCGAGCAGCGGAAATAATACTCCCCCTGCGGCCGCAGCCAGGAGAATCACCCAAAAGCGGCGGTAGAAAATCCAGCCCAGGAAAGCACCGCCCGCTGCCCCCAGCGCAGCGCAGACCGCCAGTTCCCGGGCCGTTAAGGCACGAAGCTCCTTCCGTTTCATGTCCGGCCTTTCCGCGTATTCAGAATGACATCCGTACGCACCAGCTGCCCCTCGCGGCGTTCAAACAAGGGCTCCAGTACAATTTCTCCCTCACGGATTCCGGCAAGCTGGACCACCTCATCCACCACACGCCGGCCCTCGCGCGTTCTGCGCACGAAGACCATCAGATCCAGCGCCGATGCAATCTGCGCACGAATGGCCGGAAGCGGCAGGGGCGCCGCAGTCAATACCATCGTTTCGATCCGCATCAGCATTTCCCGGCAGGAATTGCCGTGGCCTGTGGATAGAGATCCGTCGTGACCGGTATTCATGGCCTGCAGCATATCCAGCGCCTCTGCCCCGCGGATTTCGCCGATCAGAATCCGGTCAGGGCGCATTCGCAGTGCGGCCGCCACCAAATCCCGCATCGAAACACTTTCCGCCGACTCCGCCCCCTCCCTCCGCGCTTCCAGCGTCACCAGATTCCTGCAGCCGTTCATCTGCAGCTCAGCGGTATCCTCAATCGTCACCACGCGCTCCTCGGGCGGAATATAATCGGAAAGCACGTTCAAAAGAGTCGTCTTCCCCGACGACGTTCCACCGCAGACAAAAATATTGCAGCGATTTCGGACCGCGGCCATCAAGAATACAGCCGCCTCCTCGCTCATGCTTCCGTTCCGAACCAGTTCATCCGCTGTAAAAGCACGCTTCCGGAAACGGCGAAGCGTCATCACGGGCCCGCCAACAGCGATGGGCGGAAAGACTGCATTCACGCGGGAACCGTCGGCCAGACGCGCATCCACAATGGGGCTCGCCCCGTTCACGCTTCTGTTCACGGCACCCGCAATCTGATGAATGATTTCCTCCAGCCGCTCCCTCGACTCGAAGCACTCGCAAAGCTCCTCTACCCGCCCGGCCTTCTCGTAAAAGATCCGCTCCGGTCCGTTGACCATGATATCCGTCACTTCTTCATCCTCCAGAAGAGGTTGAAGCACATCCAGCCCGCGCAGCGCGTTAAAGAGCTTTTTACCGACCTCCGCGCGTTCGCGCACATCCAGATAGTTCCTCCTGTCCTCAGCCAGTGTGCGGTAGATCAGCTGCCGCATATCCTCGTCCGAATAAACGCGGCCGGGCTCCAGATTGCTCTGCACAAGAGCCTTAAGCCTTTGGTATTCCTCCGCTTTCAAGAGCAAGCTCCTCCTGTACGATTTGTCTGATCCGCTTGTAGTACGCGCTGGAGGTATTCAGCCGAAGATAGGCATCATACCGCTTGAACAGTTCCTTCTCCTCCGGCAGCGCATCCTCTCCCTTCCCGCGCCCGCGCACGAGCAGACGCGTTTTAGCCATAAAATCACGATAGTTCTGCGCCGAGCTCTCCATGGATTCCTGAAAGCTTCTGACCTTATAATCGGCCAGCATATCCTTCCTGCTCAGAAGAAATACACGGCTGCAATAAGCCATCAAATAACGGTTCACACTGTGGCAGGCCGTGTTGAGGTCGCAGACAATGCGCGAAAAATGCCGAAGCAGGGCGGAAAAGAAACGCTCCGTCTCCTCGGGCGTCAGAACATTCAGGTCCTGAAAAGACGAGCAGGGACGGATGAAATAGACCCCGTTTTCCTGACGGGTCACCACGCGCTCCAGCTCATCATTCCAGCCCGCCTCGCTCGTTCCCTCCATCAGCAGACAATACAGAAGATCCGAAAGATTGTACTGCGTCTCGCTGCGATAATAGAGCGGCCAGGCCGACGAGCCCTCCATAGAAAGGAACAGCACGCTGCCCTCGCATTCCTCATGCAGGCACTGGGCAAGCGCCATGGCAAAGCTTGTCTTCCCAACACCGCCCACCGGCGAATATACGCAATATACCTTCCCGTTTTTCGGCCTTCCGAAGACAACCTCCTCCTTAACAGCTTCTTCCGGCGCCTTAAGGGGTGCGGCGGCCTTCTCCTTCAGAAAGTCATCCCGAGCGTTTTCCTGGGATAAAATCTGCCGGGCGATCTTGTGACCGGACTGGTACAGAGCGATTCCGTCCGGCTCCTCGACCTGCGTGAACCGCAGCGTCCGGCCGAAGCAATCGCAGCCCTCCGCAGGATCCTCCGTCAGCAGCAGACTGCCCGCGACCGGCATAGCCCCCTGAAGATATTCCTCATAACGGTGCACCTCCATCCGATTTCCGTAATGATAGCCCAGAAAGCGGCACAGCTTCTTCTCATATTCTTCATCTTTAGTGCTGAGCCACACCTGGCGCTTTTTTTCTTCTGCTTCTTCCATATTCCATCCCTTTTTGAAATGAACTCTCCGGCGATTCTGTCGGCAATGCCGGGCTGCCCGCGGTATGCATCGCGGACAACCCTTCACACCGGGAGACATGTGTTTTCTTTTTTCCTTCGACAACCAATAGTATCGACGTTTTCTCTCCCTTTGTTCGCTTTTTTTGAAAAATCACAGAAAATATTTTTCCTTGGCCGAACCGAGCCTCTTCCCCGAACAGCAAAAAAGCGAGCACTCCGGGCGGGTTCTCTTAAGAGCACTCCGCCTTACAAAGGCTCGCTTTTTGAATACAAAAAACACCGCCGTAAGCGGTGTCTTGAGAGTGAGGCATCGGGGTTTCGAACCCCGAACACCCAGATTAAGAGTCTGGTGCTCTACCAGTTGAGCTAATGCCCCAAACAACGAAAAATATTATAGTGCGTACCCTTCCGAATGTCAAGCATTATTTTCAAGGGTTTTCTTTCTCGCTAAGCTGGGTAGGAAGGACTCGAACCTTCGAATACAGGGATCAAAACCCTGGGCCTTACCGCTTGGCGACTACCCAATGGGAAGGGAAAAAGGTGGACGGTGGGGCTCGAACCCACGACCTCCAGAGCCACAATCTGGCATTCTAACCAACTGAACTATGTCCACCACGAAGCGTGCCTACAGGGATTCGAACCCCGGACACGCGGCTTAGAAGGCCGCTGCTCTATCCTACTGAGCTATAGGCACATTGCACGGCTTTCAAACCGGTATTGCATTATGAATCGCAAGGATCGGGGTGACAGGATTTGAACCTGCGGCCCCCTGGTCCCAAACCAGGTGCTCTACCAAACTGAGCCACACCCCGGCAAGGCTTTCTTTTTAGCAACGATAGTGATTATACCGCTGTCTCTTCCCCTTGTCAAGCAAAATTTCCGTCCGAATGAAGTTTTTCACATTTCATGCAGAGCAAACCTGCAAAACTCCGGCAGAGCGAAATCTTACAGAATCCCGGCCGCGCGAAGTTTCTCCGCCATCGCCCGCAGCGCCTTCCCGCGATGAGAGATCGCGTTCTTGTCCTCCTCGCTCATTTCAGCGGCGGTGCAGCCGCATTCGGGCACAAAGAAAATCGGGTCGAAGCCGAAGCCGTTGTCGCCGCTGATACGGTCGGCGACGCGGCCCTCCATCGTCCGGCGCACGGACAGACGCCGTCCCTCAGCCGTCACCGCGGCGATGACGCAGACATAGCGGCAGCCGCGGCGGTATTCGGGCACGCCCTCAAGCTCCTTCAGCACGTGCGCGTTTTTGATGGAATAAGGCGTTTTCTCGCCCAGCCAGCGCGCGGAAAAGATGCCGGGCGCGCCGCCCAGATAGTCGATTTCCAGGCCGGAATCGTCCGCCAGGACCAGAGTCTTCTCCTCCAGCGCATCCCAGAGGGCCTGCGCCTTGATGGCTGCGTTCTCCTCGAAGCTGCAGCCGTCCTCCTCAATCTCGAGCGATGGCGCAACCGCGTCCATGGGAAGCACCCGGTAGGCCTCGCCGATGATTTCCTGCATTTCCCGCACCTTGTTGGCGTTGCGGGTCGCCACGATCACATTCTGCATGTCTTATCGGTACTCCCGGATCAGCTTTTCGGCCGTATTTAAAAATTGATTGATCGGCAGAGCCAGGTTGACCCCGTAAACGTTCTTGACCTTCGCTGCATTGATGCCGACCAGGCAGCCCTCCGCGTCAAAGAGCGCGCCGCCGGAATTGCCCGGATTGAGCGCCGCATCGATCTGCAGGTACAGCCGCTCGTAGCCCTCCACGTGGATGCTGCGGCTCAGGCCCGATACAACGCCCACCGTCACCGTATTCATGTAGGAAAGCGATGCCGGCGTGCCGATGGCCACCACATAGTCGCCGCGGCGCATGCGGTCGCTGTCGCCGATCTGCGCGCACCAGAGCGTCTCCAGAATATCATCCGGAATATTCTTCTTTTCGGTGCGGAGGACAGCGACGTCCTCCTTGAGGTCATAGCCCATCACCACCGCCTCGGGCTGCGCGCTGCCGCGGAAATAGAGCGTGGCCGCGACGCCGTGCTCCACCACATGCGCGTTCGTCAGCAGGTAAAAAAAGCTTTCGTCCTCGCGGAAGAGGACCGCGGAGCCGAGCGCATAGCCGGTCGAGCCGTCGCCGTACCAGTAGCTTTCGCTGTAGGAAATGACTGTCACGACGCTGCCGCTCACCTTTTCGACGACCCCGGCGGCGTCAAAGCTCAGGCCGACGGGCTTGAAGGCCTCTGTACCGGGGCGGCCGCTGTAGCCGTTTTCACGGGCGACACTGTACGCGGTCCGGCTGCTGCGTTCGGAGAGCACCCAGCCGGTGATAAAGCTTGTGCAAAGCCCCAGTATAAGGCCTGCGCCGATGGAAAGGACAGGCCATATCCATCGGCGCGAGTTGTTTTTTTCTTGATTCATGCTCAGATCAGTCCAGACCGAGGACATCCTTCAGTTCGCTTAAGCTGGGGCCGTTCAGGACCTGACCGACCTTCAGACTTGTGGTTCCGTTGACTTTCTGCAGGTACTCGTAGATGAGCTTGCGGACGTTCCAGTCATTCTGGTATTCAGGATACATACCGGCTGCGACCGCGCCCCAGCCGTCGCCGCTCTTGACGGTGTAGCTTCTGGGCTCATCCGTCACGGGTTCGGATTCCTCTACGGATTCCGGCTCGGACTCGAGCTCGGATTCGACGGTGGATTCCGGCTCGGACTCGGGCTCGGACTCGACAACGGACTCGGGCTCGGAATCAACGACGGAATCCTCTTCGGATTCGGCGACGGACTCGATTCGGCTCTCGCTTTCGACCTGCGACTCATTCCGGTCATGGTTGCAGGAGGTAATGCAGAGGATCACGAGAAGCACCAGCATGACTGCGATACCGGCGATGATGGCGGCAAGCTTCGGCTCCTCGCGCAGGCGGGCGGCCGCACGGCTCAGAAAGCTTTCTTCCTCGTCATCGTCATCCTCGTCGTCCTCATCGGATTCGTCATAATCGTCTTCCTCGTCCTCATCGGAGGGCTTGAAGAGGCGGCCGAAGAAGGCGCCGACGGACGCGGCGGCACCGGTGATGCCGGCCCAAAGCCCTGCCAGGCTGAAGCCCTCTTCTTCATCGTCTTCATCGTAATCTTCCTCGTCATCCTCGGGCTCGGGCTGACGGGTAGCGGTCCTGGCGCTTTCAGGCGCAGGGGCTGACGGCTTTTCTTCCTTCTTTTCTTCCGTCTTAGCGCCGGCAGCTGCAGCGGGCTGCTCGTTCTTATAGCTGCCCGACTGGGGGATGGTCGCGCTGCCGCGGGCAGGCGCTTCGCCGTCCGTGTTCTCGATCTTCAGAAGAACGATGCCGTAGTCATCATTGCCGCTGGTTTCGGCGCGGTCGGCCAGGGCGGCCAGAAGCTCGGCGGGCTCGGCGTTTTTGGCGCTGCGGATCAGACGCTCCAGATCACTGGTGCGCAGCGTGTCGGACAGGCCGTCCGTACAGAGCAGGAACATATCGTCGGGATAGAAGACGAAAAACTTGGAGAAGAAGCTGTCCTTGTATTCACTGATGTCATCCATGCCGACGTACGCGGTCAGCTCGGAATCTTTCTTGCGGATGTCCAGCTGCTCAGGCGTGATGACCTTGTGCTTTAACAGCTCGGTTACTTTCAGATGGTCTTCGGTGATCTTCAGAATACGGCCGCCGCGGATGACATAAATGCGGCAGTCACCGGCATGCACTGCCAGGCCGCGGTTTCCCTGGAAGAACAGGGATGCAAAGGACAGGCCCTGAATGTCTTCGTCGTTGCGATAGGCTCGGGCCTGAATTTTATCGGTCGAGTCGCAGATAAGGTCCCATATGGGTTCCCGTTCCACCTTACCTTCGGCTTCAAGGCCCTCTGTCACGTTGCTCAGGTCTTCGAAAAATTCATCGGAGTTCTTGACGGCGCTTTCGATGCAGGTGGCCATTGCACCCGCGTCGGAAACGGCGTAAACCTGAATGTCAGCGGTACTGACCTTGTTGATTTTTACCACCGGCTCCCGGTGGTCCGTAAGCGTGCGGCCATCCACAAAAATATTGTCGAGGTTATCGGCTCGCTTGGTGGAAGTATAGCCGTACGCGGAAATTCTCAATTCTTCGCTCACTTTGCTGCACCCTTTCTTTCTGGTCTTTATATATATCTGTTTCTATTATATACCATTGCTTGTGGAACTTCAATCGGAAATTTCCATATGTTGAGAATTTGCGTCCGCAGACTGCTCATCCGTCGCCTCCGCTGCCGCTGCGGCTTCAGGCTCCGGGACCTTCGCAGAAGTCTCCGCGACCGCCTCGCCGTCAGCCTCTTCGCCGGCATGACGTTCATCCCAGAAGAGGCGGATGTAGCCGTTGCGCTCCATGTCGGAGATGATGGCCGCCGCAATGGGGAAGCCGAACAGACCGATGATGGGCACCAGCTTGTTGCCGACGTACATGCAGACCAGCGTAAGGATGGGACGGAGACCGACCTTTGTGCCCACGATCTTAGGCTCGATGAACTCACGCGCAACAACCACCACCGCATAGACGATGATGAGCCCGATGCCCCTCCAGAGCGAGCCCGTGATCAGCGTGATGATGGCCCAGGGAAGCAGGATCATGCCGCTGCCGACGATAGGGAAGGCATCGAAAAGACCGATCAGACAGGCGATCAGGATGGGGTTCTTGACGCCGCAGATCAAAAGGCCCACGGTGATTTCCGCCACGGTGATCACAAAGATCAGCGCGTAGGACTTGATGAACTGCCAGATCATATCGAGGAAGGAGTCCTTGACGCGCTGCACGGTTTCGAAGGCGTTCGGAGAAAGCAGACGGCGGAAGAAATCCTTGATGGTATCAAAATCGATGGCAAAGAAGAAGGAAGCGATAACGCAGACAACACCCGAAAGCAGGAAGGAGGGAACCTTTCCGGCAATACCGGCCGCCCACTTCACCACGCGGGCAGAGAAATCCGTCACGAAGCTTCCGACGGAAGAAATCAGACTGGGCAGAGAGTCCTTGACAAGCTGCACGATATCCTGATCGGATTCGGCCACCATACGGAGCACCCACTCATAAGCCCGGTTCAGCGCAGGATAAAGCGTTGTATTGTAGTATTCGGGCAGACGCGCGATATTATCGACCATAAAGCCGACCGCACGCACGACAAAAATGGTGATGAGACCGCCCACCAGCAGAAAAACCAGCACAAGGCTCAGAATCTCGGAAAGCTTCTTCGGCAGGCTGATCCTGCGCGGCACCTCGGTCACAACGCCCTTTTCTCTTTTCTTCCGCGTCTTGGCGCTCAGCCACTTGGCCAAGGGCCGCGCGATGGCGGCAAATACAAAAGCCAGCACCAGCGGGATGACCTGCTTGATAAACTTTAAGGACAGAAAAATCAAAATGCAGATAACGGCCCAGAAAGCAATGTCCACCAGAAAGCGAACCTTTTTGTTGTGAATCTTACCCTGTTCGTTCATAGTATTTCCCCTATTGAAGTATCAAATTGAAACGCATCACAGCTTTGCGCAGGCCTTTTTCAGGAAGGACAGGTCCTCCGCGCTTAGGCGCGGACCGATTTCCGCCAGCACGCGCTCATGATATTCGTTGATCCAGGCGATTTCCTCACCGGTCAGAAGCTCCTTGACGATGGCGTCGCGCTCGTAAGGCACGAGCGTCAGCGTCTCAAATTCCAGGAAGCGCCCCCAATCCGTGACAGCGCGTTCGCGCACGGCCACCAGATTTTCGATGCGGACGCCGAATTCGCCGGCCTCATAGAAGCCGGGCTCATTCGAAACGATCATGCCGGGTTCAAGCGCCACGTTATTGGCGGAGGTGTTGATGGAATGCGGGCCTTCATGAACGCTCAGGACGAAGCCGACGCCGTGACCGGTGCCGTGCTTGTAATCCAGCCCGTTCTCCCACAGCGCGCGGCGGGCCAGAATGTCCAGCTTCGGGCCGGCAGTCCCCTCGCGGAAAACGGCCTTGCCCAGCTGCAGATGGCCCTTGAGGACCAGCGTATAGATTCTTTTCTGCTTTTCGCTTAAGGGACCCATGGCGACCGTGCGGGTGATATCGGTCGTGCCTTCACGGAACTGCGCGCCGGAATCGACCAGCAAAAAGCCCTTTTCCGCAAGCAGCTTGCCCTTGCCGGTCTCGGGCGCATAGTGGATGATCGCGCCGTTTTCCTCGTAGCCGGCAATGGTGCCGAACGAAATGCCGAGACTGTTCTCGGCTGCGCCGCGCAGGCTGTCGAGCTTGTCCGCGGCCTCATCCTCCCGCAGTCCCGCGCCGTTTTCCTTGACCCAGCGCAGGAAGCTGACCATTACGGCGCCGTCCTTACGGTGCGCTTCACGGATGTTTTCAAGCTCGGTCTCTGTCTTGACCGCACGCCAGATAAGCGGCGCCTCGCGCTCCTCGATCTTTTTCGTGCCGGCGGGAATCTGCTCCTCAAAAAGCATCGAGATCAGCATCGGATCAAAGGCGAGCGAGCCGCTCTTAAGTGATGCCAGCGCCGCAGGCGTCTCATGATAGGAGGCCACGCGGACGCCGTCTGCCGCAAGCGAAGCCTTCAGTGCTTCCGGCAGCTTGCTCTCTTCAATAAAGAGGACCGCGTCCTCCTTCGAGACAAGCGTATAGGCATAGGCGACGGGCGTGTCGGCCACATCCGCGCCGCGGAAATTCAGAAGCCACGCGCTGGATTCCAGCGAGCAGACAAGGTAGTTTTCCGCACCGATTTCCGCCATGCGCGCACGCAGGCGGTTCAGACGTTCCGCACGGGTCTCGCCGGTCAGGGCCGCGTCAAAATCGAAAACGGGCGCATCGGGCAGCGCCGGACGGTCCGGCCAGATTCTGTCGGTCAGGTCCGCGCTGACGAGAGAAAGCTTTTTTTCGGCAAAACGTTCCTTCATTCGCTTGGCAGCTGCAGCACCCAGGGTGCGGCCGTCGATACCGACGGTCCCGTTCTCGGGCGTGTTCTGAATAACCCAGGCAGGCCAGGTCGGGACACCGGGCTCACCGGACTTCATCAGCGTGATTCCGCTACCCAAAAGCTGGGCTTCGGCCTGCAGGAAATAACGGCCGTCCGTCCACAGAGCGGCCTCGTTTTCCGTTACGACCAGGGTCCCGGCCGAACCGGTAAAGCCGCTGACATAGGCTCGGCTGCGCCAGTAGGGCGCCACATATTCACTTTGATGGGCATCCTCGGAAAGGATGATGAATGCGGAAATTCCTGCGGCCTTCATATGCTCCTTGAGAGCAGCCACACGTCCGGCGGCGGTCATCAGATTGCTCATGGTGTAATCCTTCTTTCCTTATCAAAAATGTGCCTTATACCCATATAGACAAATTCCGCCCTCACGCGGATGCGTGGGCGGCGGAACCTGTTAGCTTCATGATTTCCTTATTTAGTGGTCTTCTTGGAAGAACCGCTCTTCGTGGAAGAGGTCTTCGTGGAGGAAGTCTTCTTCGAGGAGGAGGGCTTTTTCGCTTCCTTTACCTCCTCTTCTTCCTCTTCTTCATCCTCATATTCGTCGGAGATATCGGTGCTGAAGAGGCCCATCAGACCGGAAAGGAAGCTGTTGGAGGAACCGGATTCTTTCTCGTCCTCTTCTTCCTCTTCTTCGTCATCATCGGAGCCGCCAAAGAGGCCGCCCAGAAGGCCGCCCAGAAGATCGCCGGAGCCGCCTGCGGCAGGCTTTTCCTCTTCCTTCTCCTGAGCGCTGCCGCCCAGAAGGCTGGAAACGAGGCTGGCCGCATCAATGCCGCCCTGCGCGGGGGTCTGAGCCTGAGCGCCGCCGCCCAGAAGGCCGGAAACGAGGCTGGCCGCACTGCTCTGCGCAGGAGCCTGAGCCTGAGCACCGCCGCCCATCAGACCGCCCAGAAGAGAAGTGGCCAGCGCCGCGGTACCCGCGTTCTGCGCGGGAGCCTGAGCCTGAGCGCCGCCGCCCAGAAGGCCGCCCAGAAGACTCGTTACCTGATTGCCGCTCATGCCGCCTACCAGGCTGGCTACAGCAGAGGTAGAAGAATTGGTAAGCTTGCCGAGGATCATTTCTACGATTTTCGCCTTTACGCCATCCACCACGCTGCCGACCAGGTTGTCGGCAAGAGAGGTCCCGCTGGCCTTAGCCGCACGCTTAACAGTGCTTTCCGGTTTGGAAGCTACGGTGGAAAGCAGTTTTTCGTTGGTCAAGATGGTGGTAGCCAGGGTCTTTACGGTTTTATTCATTTCAGTTTTGGTCATGGTTTTTTGTATCCTCCGGTGAAAAAATGCATGTATAGATTACAATAGAACTATTTTAACACATAAAAGTGTTGAATACAATGCAGAAAAAACAGAAATCTTTTTCTTTTTGGGGCTTATTCCAACAGGATGTCAAGGGGCAGTCAAGCCTTTTTAGTTCACTGTTTTTTCGGCAAACAAACGCAAAAACTCTTGCAGAAAACGATGGCATTCAATTCTGTATACCATTTCTGAGACCAGAATACAAACCAGTCCCCCAAAAATAATCGGAATGGTCGATGTATTCAAAGAAGCAATGCCTGAAAATAAGGCCGCTAAGCAAAGAATTTGTATGACGCATGACAATAAAATGAAAAAACGGAAGCTGTCTCGATGTGAGAATGTTAAAAATACCTGTACACCTTTCGAAGCTTCACACGCCCTTAAAAAACAGAAGGATGAAAAGCATTCTTTACAAGCATCGTTTCCTGAGAAATGCAAAATACAAACCCTTCTTCAAGACTGGCAGTGGTCGGCATATAAAAAACTGCATTCCCAATCTCAACTTTTTTGCTCTGCAATGCCAAGAACAATTCCGGAAATCCCGTCGTAAGAAAATAACTTCTATCTGTTTGCTTCATCTTCTTCTCCTCTTTCCATGAAAACAGGCGTTTATATTCCGGTTCAGTTCGATTTTATTGTCTATCGCTGACAGCAGCCCTGCAATTCTTCCCTGCGTCTCTAACTCCGGCAAGTCTATAACGAGATTTGCTACAACATCTGTCTGTACCCTTTGTCTTCCGGAAGAACCGACCATTGACTTTATTGCCGGTTCCCTGACTACAGAGCTACATATGAGATAGTAGATGTAATCCGGAAGGGAAATTCCTTCTTTTGCGCGGAATACAATACATTCCGTGGAACCAAAGGCAATTTCGTTATCATCAAGGATGCGTAACATAAACAGCCAAAAGAAAGATTAAAATGGGGGTGGTATTAGAAAATCTATGCTGTATGTTTCTTCTGTTCTATTTGTTTCATTTCTTCAATTGAGAATTGTCTTTTGCATTTTGGACATTGAAATTCACTCCAGATGAATTTGACATCACCAATCATATAGTTGTCAACTGTATGAAAATCATAATATTTCGCTTCCGGCGAATTTGAATTTACAATCTTTGACACTTTGATTTTTGTCAACTGTTCACCGCAACCAATGCAATAATGCTTTTTGCAATTAATGTAAAGCGGATTTTTAAATATTATTTGTATATGCTGATACTTCATATTCACCTCTAGAATCATCTGGGCCTAACTCTTATTACTAGACCACCGCCAATGCCCAAACTGGCATGTAAACATGTTATAACCCTGAAGAGAACCGCCCACACCAACAAGAACGCTGTCCGCATTTATAAACCTTCCAACCTCCGGATCATAGTACCTGCTGGATACATAATAAAGTCCCGTCTCGCTGTCGAAATAGTACCCTCTGTACCGGAAGGGGTTCTCCTCACCTACGGTGTCAGATAGCTCACCTTCGATAGAAATGAGCTTTCCCCAGTCGTCGTAGAGATATTCTACAACGACCTCGCCGTCCTCATCCACGATCTGAAGAATGTCGCCCTGCAGGTTCTTGAAGTAGTAGGTCTCTCCTTCTACCTCAAAGCCGGTCAGCTCGTCGCCGTAGTAGAGGAAGCTCCAGCGGGTAGACCCGACAGTCCGGAAGATGATGCGGCTTCCCTCCAGAAGGTAGCTCGTCGTGACGCCGTCTACGGTCTTGGAGGTCCGGATGCCGCTTTCGTTGTAGACGTAGGAAGCGGTGGTGTCTCCGTTTGTGAGGGTCTTAAGCTCCCGGCCTTCCCAGGTGAAGCTTCGGCCTCCGTAGTAG